>CBDHYJ010000078.1:0-153409 GCA_965275905.1 Hyphomicrobiales bacterium
TGTCCCGCGTCCAACCGTCCGCAACCATCGCCGTTTCGACGAAGGCCGCCGAGCTTAAAGCAGCCGGCCGCGACGTCATCGGCCTGGGCGCCGGCGAACCCGACTTCGATACGCCGGACAACATCAAGGCCGCCGCGATCGAGGCTATCAATGCGGGCAAGACGAAATACACGGCCGTGGACGGTATCCCGGAACTGAAGCAGGCGATCTGCGCCAAGTTCAAGCGCGAGAACGGCCTCGACTACGCGCCGTCCCAGGCGTTCGTGGCGCCGGGCGGCAAGCCGATCATCTACAACGCCATGATGGCGACGCTGAATGCGGGCGACGAGGTGATCATCCCCGCGCCCTACTGGGTGTCCTATCCGGATATCGCGCTGCTTGCCGGCGGCGAGCCGGTTATCGTCGACACCACGATCGAAAACGGCTTCAAGATGACCGCCGACGCGCTTGAGGCGGCGATTACCCCCAAGACCAAGTGGCTGATCTTCAACTCGCCGTCGAACCCGACCGGCGGGGCCTACACGCGCGACGAGCTCAAGGCGCTGACCGACGTGCTCGTGAGGCATCCGCATGTCTGGGTGCTGACCGACGACATGTACGAGCACCTGACCTATGACGACTTCGAGTTCACGACCCCGGCTCAGGTCGAGCCTGCGCTCTACGACCGCACGCTGACCATGAACGGGGTCTCCAAGGCCTATGCCATGACCGGCTGGCGGATCGGCTATTGCGCGGGGCCGGAAGACCTCATCAAGGCCATGCGCAAGATCCAGTCGCAGTCGACCTCGAACCCGACCAGCATTTCGCAGTGGGCGGCGGTCGAGGCGCTGAACGGACCGCAGGACTTCATCCCGGAGCGTGCCAAGGTGTTCAAGGAGCGCCGCGATCTCGTGGTCTCCATGCTCAACCAGGCGACCGGCATCGACTGCCCGACGCCGGAGGGCGCGTTTTACGTCTATCCGAGCTGCGCCGGCTGCATGGGCAAGACCACGCCGGAAGGCAAGACGCTCGAGACCGACGAGGACTTCGTGACCGCGCTGCTCGAGAACGAGGGCGTGGCCGTGGTGCACGGTGCGGCGTTCGGCCTGTCGCCGTTCTTCCGCGTGTCCTACGCGACATCGACGGAAGCGCTTGAGGACGCCTGCCAGCGGATCCAGCGGTTCTGCGCGTCGCTGAGTTAAAGTCCGAGCCTAAATCTCGCAGACGTAGTCGAAGATCTTGCCGCTGGAGGCCTGCTGGATGCTCTCCCGGCGGACGTAGCTGACCTCGACGTCGACGCCGAGCGACTTGCGGATGTGATCCGTCATGCCGTCGAAGTCCGGCTCGCCGCCACCGTCGCCCGGGACATAGCGCACCTCGATCTCATTCGACCCGATCTGGGCGATCTGCCAGGCGGCGGCGCCGAGGAACTGCAGGATGTACTTTGACCGGAAGTCCGGCAGCATCTTCGTGCCGTCGGGGAAGCAGAACATGTGACGGACACGGCCGGCGATTTTGTTGATGACCGGCAGGTGCCGCCCGCAGGTGCTGGGTTCGCCGACCTCGACCAGATCGCCAAGGCGGTACCGGATCAGCGGCTGGGCGTAATTGTGCATGGTGGTCAGCACCACCTGGCCGGTCTCGCCCGGCTTACACTGGCGGCCGTCCGCGTCGAGCACCTCGACGACCACGGTCTCGTTCATGAGGTGATAGCCCGGCCCGTGCGGGCGCTGGAGCGCGATCAGGCCGCATTCGGTGGCGCTGTAATTGTCATAGACCCCGGCACCGAACGCCGCGGTGATCCTGTCGCGAATATCCTCGGTCACCATCTCGCCGTAGGGCAGCACCATCTCCAGGCTCGGCAGCGTCAGGCCCTTGGCCAGAAAGTGGTCGGCCAGCGCACGGGCGTTGGTCGGAAACGTGCTCAGGTAAGCTGGTTCGTGGCGCATCAGCCATTCGGCCTGCTGATGGACCGGCGTCATCTGGTTGAGGCGGACAAGGGGACCGGGGTTGCCGTTCTCCGGCCTGATGCCGGTCCAGGCCTTGCGAACGATGCCCTGGGGATATTCGGCCTTGCCGATATTCATCGGCTTGATCGAGGCCAATTTTTTCGCCGGATCGAGGCCGGCCCAGGCGATCATCCGGCTTTCCAGGGCATTCTTCATGAGGCCGGAGAACCGGGTCGAGACGATTTCCAGCGGGATTCCGGTCGATCCGGAGGACGTCTCGCGACTTATGGGCTTGTGGCGTTCGGGAATGGCCGTGCTCATGAGCCGGTCACCCTCGGCAAGCAGATCGCTGCGGGACATGGTCGGCACCATGGTCCAGCGTTCCCAGCGGCCCTGCGGCGCCCCGTCGAACAGGGGGGCGAGCCGGTCGGCATAGAAGGGCACGGTCTTGTATGCGTGGACGAGCAGAGGGGCCAGCGTACGCCGCCGGTAGTGCATGAGTTCCTCAGGCGTCATCCACTGGCTCTGATCGAGCCTTTCGCGCAACTGGACGCCGAGGTCGCGGATCGTTTCGCGGTCGACCACGTTCGGCGGGAGTGCCGATTTATCTGCTGTCTGCGCCATTTTCCCGCTGGATTCGAGATGTTGCCCAATGAACCCGAAATGCCAGTCGCGACAGCAAGTTAGCAATCGCCAATTCGTGCCGCCGCAGGCATAACCTAAGCATTCTTTGCCGCCGGCGTTAAGACTTGTCGGGTATTGGTGCTTGCATCTTGTTCAAAAGACTGGGACCATCGTGTCCGGACTGCAACACAACTGACAAAAAAATGTCATGTCCGACCCTTGACCGCTAACCAAGGGAGGAAAACGATGGACCAACAAAGCGGCAATCAAGCCCGGGGTCCGCGGTGCATTGCATTGGTGGGCCCCTACCTCAGCGGCAAAACGACACTTCTCGAAAGCATTCTGGCCCGTAACGGGACAATCACACGACAAGGCAAGACCAACGAAGGCAATACGGTCGGCGACGCTTCGCCCGAGGCCCGCGCTCACGGTATGAGCGTGGAAGTGAATGTGGCAACGACCGAGTTCCTCGACGAATCCTATACATTCGTGGACTGCCCGGGTTCCGTGGAATTCCAGCAGGAACAGGCCGCGGTGCTGGCTGGCGTCGATGCCGCGGTTGTGGTGTTCGAGCCTGACGACAAGAAAATTCCGGCACTGCAGCTCATCCTGAAGGAACTGGATGAGCAGGGGATTCCTCACTTTCTCTTCATCAACAAGATCGACAAGGCCGAGGGCCGCATTCGGGACATGCTCGAAATGCTGCAGCCGGCCAGTTCACGGCCGCTTGTCCTGCGCCAGATCCCGATCTGGGAGAACGGCATCGCGACCGGCTTCGTCGACCTGGCACTGGAGCGCGCTTTCGTCTACCGCGAGCATGCCGCCAGCGAGGTCATCGACCTGCCGGATGCCGTGAGCGAGCGGAACGCCGAAGCGCGCTTCGCGATGCTCGAAAAGCTCGCCGACTATGACGACGAACTCATGGAAGCGCTGCTTGAGGACATGGAGCCGCCGCGCGACCAGGTGTTCGACGACCTGTCGCGCGAACTGGCGGAAGGACAGATCTGTCCGGTCCTGCTCGGGTCGGCCGAGAATGGCAACGGCATCCTGAGGATGCTCAAGGCCCTGCGTCACGAGTCGCCGGACGTCGAGTCAACGGCGAAGCGTCTCGGTATCGACGGCAGCTCCGAGAGCATTGTCCAGATCATGAAGACGTTCCACACGACTCATGGCGGCAAGCTGTCGCTCGCCCGTGTCCTGACCGGCGAAGTCGGCGACGGCACGGTGCTCTACGGACGCGAAGGCGAGGATGAACGCGTTTCCGGCGTGTTCCAGTTGCTCGGCCAGGAGCCGACCAAGGTCGGAACGGTGGGCGCTGGCGCCACGGTGGCGCTGGGGCGCATGGACTCCGTTGTGACCGGGGAGACGCTCTCCACGGCCAAGGGCAGCACCGATCAGCTCCATCCGCTGGCATCGTCGGCCGGCGTCCTGGGCCTCGCCATCACGGCGCAGGAGCGCAAGGACGAGGTCAAGCTCTCCACGGCGTTGGGCAAGATCATCGAGGAAGATCCGTCGATCTCGCTTGATCACAACGCCGACACCAATGAAATGGTGATATGGGGGCAGGGCGAGATGCATCTGCGTGTCACGCTCGAGCGCCTGCAGGGCAAGTACGGTATTGCCGCCGAGACGCGGCCCCGCCGGGTGCCCTACAAGGAGACGATCCGCAAGACGACGACGATACGCGGCCGCCACAAGAAACAGAGCGGCGGGCACGGTCAGTTCGGCGACGTGGTGGTGGACATCAAGCCGCTGCCGCGCGGGTCCGGCTTCGAATTCTCCGACACCATCACCGGTGGCGTGGTGCCCAAGCAGTACATTCCGGCTGTCGAAAACGGCATCAAGGAATATCTGAGCTCCGGCCCGATGGGTTTCCCCGTGGTCGATGTCGCGGTCGTGCTGACGGACGGGTCCTATCATTCGGTGGATTCTTCCGAACAGGCGTTCAAGACGGCCGGGCGCATTGCCATGTCGGAAGGCCTGCCGCAGTGCTCGCCGGTTCTGCTGGAGCCGATTCTCGCGGTCGAGGTTGCCGTGCCGTCCGAAGCGACCGCCCGGATCAACCAGATCGTGACGGGACACCGCGGGCAGATCCTCGGCTTCGACGCCCGCGAGGGCTGGTCCGGCTGGGACGTGGTCAATGCGCACATTCCCGAAGCGGAAATGCAGAACCTGATCGTTGAACTGCGCTCGGCGACCGCCGGTGTCGGCACGTTCACGGCCCAGTTCGACCATCTTTCGGAACTGACCGGCAAGCTGGCCGAGCAGGTGCTCGCCGATAACAGCGCCCAGGCGGCGTAGTTTCGGCAACCGGACATGAATGACCCGCGCCGCTTGATGCGGCGCGGGTTTTTTTGTGCCGGTGCGGGCGGCGCTCACGACAACCTCTCGCAGGCGTGATTTGCTTCTCTTGGCCGGCACGATTAATTGGCAGACGGATAATTGCATGCGGGAGTGAGGCACGTGCTTATCAAGTCGATCAGACCTTGGGACCTTCCGGAGTCGCAGGCAACGCCTGAAGACGTCTTTCTCAACCGTCGGCAGTTCCTGGCGGCAGGAGGGGCCGCGGCCGCGATCGGGACATTCGGCCCGGCGAGCCTGCAGGCGGCATTCGCCGAGACACCCGATCCGACGGCCGACCTCTATCCGGCCGCGCGCAACGAGATGTACAAGCTCATGCGCGCCATCACGCCGGAAGAGGTGAACTCCAAGTACAACAACTTCTATGAATTCGGCTCCCACAAGAGCATCGCCAACGCGGCGCAGAAGCTGCCCACCCGGCCATGGGAAGTGAAGATCGACGGCGAGGTCGAGAAGGAAATGACCATCGGGATCGATGGCCTGATCCGCAAGATGACGCTGGAGGAACGGCTCTACCGGCATCGTTGCGTCGAGGCCTGGTCGATGACGATCCCGTGGTCCGGCTTCCCCATGAAGGCATTGGTGGATCTCGCCAAACCCCTTTCGTCGGCGAAATACGTCCGCATGGAGACGTTCATGAATCCGAAGGTCGCCCGCGGCCAGCGCGCGACCTGGTATCCATGGCCCTACGTGGAGGGGCTGACGATGGCGGAGGCGACCAACGATCTCACGTTCCTTGTCACCGGCGCCTACGGTAAGCCTGTTGCCAAGCAGTTTGGCGCGCCGCTGCGTCTCGCGGTGCCGTGGAAGTACGGTTTCAAGTCCATAAAATCGATTGTCCGGTTCGAGTTCACCAGCGAGCGGCCCAAGAGCTTCTGGGAAGCGATCCTGCCGGCGGAATACGGCTTCTGGGCCAATGTGAATCCGGAAGTGCCGCATCCGCGCTGGAGCCAGGCCTCCGAACGGGTGCTGGGTACCTCGGACAAGATTCCGACCGTTCTCTACAACGGCTACGGCGAACAGGTCGCGGACCTTTACAAGGGCCTGACCGACGAAAGACTCTTCATGTGATTGCGACACGGCTTGGCGGGGAATGAAAAAAAACCGGGTTCTCTTTCGAGAACCCGGTTGCAAGTGCATTTCGCGCCCAATTGGGCGAAGGGACGGTCAACCTGGTGAGGGGGACGGTTGACCTTGCGGCGGAAAGTTTGCAAGGGGAGGGAGTAACTCCCGCCGCTGCTCTCAACGAGCTATAAGTCTATTTGGCGCTTTTTATGGCGTTGCACAAGGCCGCCCGCCGCATGGGAGCCATGCAATAGGTGCATGGCTTGTCACACAGCAGACACATTGCCTGCGAGAGCGCCGGTCAGAACGACCACTGTTTGGCCTTGGACAGGAGGAAATCGCGGAAAACGGCCACGCGCTTGGACGCCCGCAGTTCTTCCGGATACACGAAATAGGTGTCGAATTCCGGTGCTCCGATATCCTCAAGGATACGGATGAGGCCGGTTGACTGGCCGACGACAATGTAATCCGGCAGGGCGGCGATCCCGACCCCGGACTGTGCCGCGCGTTTCAGGCCGTAGACATTGTTGATGCGCAGCACCGGTTCGCGGCGCTGCCCGTCGCTGCGGCCCGCAACCTCAAGCCAGTTGATGTCGTTCAGATACGTCGGCGAGGACGGACCGAATGTCAGCAGCTTGTGGTTGTCGAGGTCTTCCGCACAGGACGGCATGCCGTAACGCTTGAGATATTCCGGTGCCGCATAGACGTGATGATGCACGGTGAACAGCTTGCGCTGGATCAGATCGGGCTGGACCGGCTGTCTGAGCCGTATCGCGACGTCCGCTTCGCGCATGCTGAGGTCGAGTTCGGCATCTTCAAGTAGCAGATGAACGCTGATGTCCGGGTAAAGTTCGACAAATTCGGAGATCCGCGGCGTCAGCCAGTTCGATCCCAGGCCGACGGTCGTCGTGATCCGCAGTTCGCCGAACGGCTTCTCCTTGGAATCCATGAGGCGGGTCTGTGCCGCGGCCAGTTTGGTGAACACGTCGTGTGCCGTGCGGTACAGCATCTCGCCCTGCTCGGTCAGGATCAGGCCGCGGGCATGGCGATGAAACAGCGGGACCTTCAGGTCGGCCTCAAGCGAACCGATCTGGCGGCTCACCGCCGACTGGCTCAGGCCGAGGTCTTCGCCGGCATGCGTGAAACTTCCGGCATCCGCCACCGAATGAAATATGCGAAGTTTGTCCCAATCCATGGTTCGGGCTTTCGTGCTTGCGTCAGAACTCCGTCTTGCGAACGGCAGGGTCCGTTTGCCTCGACGGCTACGCGGGACTGTCGTGTGCGGCCGTGTCGCCGGTTACTCGGTTACTCTGCGGCCTCGCTGTGCGCGGGGAGTTCGGCGAGATACTTTTCCGCCTCAAGCGCCGCCATGCACCCCATTCCGGCAGCGGTTACCGCCTGACGGTAGATATCGTCCGTGACGTCGCCGGCGGCGAATACGCCGGGCAGGTTGGTCTTGGTGGAGTCGGGCGCCGTCACGATGTAGTTGCCCGTCTTCATCTCAAGCTTTCCCTCGAACAGTTCCGTCGACGGCGCATGCCCGATTGCAATGAAGACACCGTCCACCGCGAGGTCGTCGGTCTCCCCGGTCGCGACGTTGCGCAGGCGGGCCCCCGTTACACCAAGCGGCTCTTCGGTCCCAAGCACCTCGTCGAGCACGCTGTTCCAGCGCACCTCGATCTTGTCGTTGTCGAACAGGCGCTGCTGGAGAATCTTCTCAGCGCGCAGGGAGTCGCGGCGATGAACGAGGGTCACCTTGCTGGCGAAATTGGTCAGGAACAGCGCCTCTTCGACGGCCGTATTGCCGCCGCCGACCACGACGACCTCCTTGCCGCGATAGAAGAAGCCATCGCAGGTTGCGCAGGCCGAAACACCGAAGCCCTTGAACTTCTCCTCGCTCGGCAGGTCGAGCCACTTGGCCTGCGCGCCGGTGCAGATGATGAGCGCGTCGCAGGTGTATACCTCGCCGGAATCGCCGACCAGCGTATAGGGGCGTGCCGAGAGGTCCACCGAAACGATATGGTCCTGGACCATGTTGGTGCCGACATGTTCGGCCTGTGCGCTCATCTGTTCCATCAGCCAGGGACCCTGGATGACATCGGCGAAACCCGGATAGTTCTCGACATCCGTAGTGATGGTGAGCTGACCGCCGGGCTGGATGCCTTGGATCAGGGTCGGCTCCAGCATGGCGCGCGCCGCGTAGATGGCGGCCGTGTAGCCTGCCGGGCCCGAGCCGAGGATGATCGCTTTTGAGTGTGTGGTTGCCATGTTGCCGTCCGGACAGTCTGTTGCGGAATGCTTATATAGGTTGACTCGCGACGGGCGGACAATAGCCTGACTCGTTATCCCACAAAAAGCGCATTCTGTTGAACGAGCAACGGCCTGCTTTTAACAAAAATACCCGATTTTGAAATTTTATTGCTTAAGCCGGAGTCAGATCGTGCCTATACTCGGCGCGATTGCATTTCGATTTCACCATCGCGCCAAGCTCAGGAAATGAACCGCACCATCAAACTCGACGACGTGGACTGGCGGATTCTCCGCGAGTTGCAGGGCGACGGGCGTGTCACCAATGTGGAACTGGCCCGCCGCGTCGGGATTTCGGCGCCGCCGTGCCTGCGCCGGGTCCGCGCGCTCGAAGAGGCGGGGGTGATCCGCGGCTACAGGGCGGTGCTCGACGAAAAGCTGCTCGACTTCGACGTCACGGTTTTCGCCATGGTCGGGCTGCACAGCCAGGCCGAAGCGGACCTGATTGCGTTCGAGGACGTGGTCAGAAGCTGGCCGATCGTTCGGGAATGCTACATGCTGAGCGGCGAGATCGACTTCATCCTGAAGTGCATTGCGCCGGATCTGGCGACGTTCCAGAATTTCGTTATTCAGGAATTGACCGCGGCGCCCAACGTGGACAGCGTGAAGACGTCCCTGACAATCCGCCAGTCGAAATACGATCCGGGTGTTCCGTTCGAGACCGCCATGAGGGATTGAGCGGGCCGACCCTGGACGACGCAGGTTCGTACTAGACGAACTTGACTGCCAGAACTTCGTAGCTCTTGCCGCCGCCGGGTGTCGCCACCTCGACGCTGTCGCCGACTTCCTTGCCGGTCTTCGATCAATTATTGTATTCGCAAATTTTGTTGCTGATTAGTTCTCGACTGCCGTGTTCTTATTGTGAAGTAGTGAATTATAAATCCGTTAATTCTGTATCTGCGCTTAGAAAAGATTAGGTGTAATTAGAATGATTTCATCTCTATTGACGGTTGGACTAACGATTCTCAAATTTGTAGCGATAGGGACAGCTGCAGTTTTTGGTGTCCTCGCCTTGACTGTGGAGTATCGAGACAAAAAAGGCAAAATGACAAAGTGGGGACGGGTAGCACTTCTCGGTGTGGTAATTTCGGCTGTTATTTCAGCTTCCATTCAAACCCTCGAGACAATCAACGCGAACCTCGACAGTCGAGAGGCAGCGCGGCGAGCCGCCGACCAACTCAGGAGATCAGAACTTGTTCTGACAAAGATTGAGCGAATTGCTCACCCCATGGAGCCGCCCGAGGTGACGGTTGTCTGGCAACTCGGCAACTCGTTCCCTGGGGGCGATGCGTTGATCAAACGCTTGCGGGAATTTGGTAAAAAGCTGCAAGGAGACCCTGCGATTGCAGACATGCCAAACTCCGGGATATTTGTCAGCTCGTCGCAGCAGGATGGAGTTCCATTATCATTCAGAATACTACCATCCTCGCAATTGTATCCGAGCCGGGAAGCTGAACCAGAACTGAACACGCTCATAGGTGATAGTAACCCGACGTTTTCCCTATTTTCGGCTGAGACAGGTCTCCAGTTAGCAAGGAAAAAAATCGAGGCCTCAGAACTCAGACCATCAATCGGCTATTTTGGCGAATACGGTGATTACAGCTTTTCAATCTCGTCGGAGGATGGGGTTGAGCTGATCTATCACATTGAAAGGGATGTCCTGTCGATATGGTTCACCGGTACACCAGAAAAGAGGTTTATCAAGCAGACTGGCCAGATCGTCTCAATTCCGGATCTAGAGACTAGCAGTGGGCTGTTGTACGCTTCAGACGTAACTGTACCCAGTCATGGAAATGATTGGCCAAATTTGCGACTTGCCCGGCAGCAATTGGAACCTTCAATCATTTTTGTAAACGTCCAAGGCCGTCGATACACTTTCAGACGCCAGGAGATGAAGGCGTTTAAGAACAAAGCCGGATATCAAGTGTTCAAGTTCGGCCCGTTCAAGTCAGGGAAGTCCCAAGATTAGCTGGCGGGCAGGTCAGACGAACTTGACTGCCAGAACTTCGTAGCTCTTGCCGCCGCCGGGAGTCGCCACCTCGACGCTGTCGCCGACTTCCTTGCCGATCAGCGCGCGGGCAATCGGGGAGGTGATCGAGAGCTTGCCGTTCTTAACGTCCGCCTCGAACTCGCCGACGATCTGATAGCTCGACTCCTCGTCGGTGTCTTCATCGACCAGGACGACGGTTGCGCCGAACACGACGTTTTCGCCGGACAGTTTCGAGACATCAATGACCTCGGCGCGGCCGACCATGTCTTCCAGGTCGGCGACGCGTGCTTCCGTCAGGCCCTGCTGTTCCTTCGCTGCATGGTATTCGGCATTCTCCGAGAGATCGCCGTGGGCGCGTGCTTCGGCTATGGCCTTGATGATCTTCGGCCGTTCGACCGACTTCAGGTGTTTGATCTCCGCCAGGATGGCCTGATGGCCTTCGGCGGTCATCGGAATCTTTTCCATTGCAGCGTTCTTTTCACTCTAAATCGCCCTCCACGGCTGCGGTTACAACCGTTCCCCAGGGCACATCAACTGTTCAGAGGAATCCTTAAGTGCCAACTATTGCCTAGGAATGCAGCATTCCGCAACACTCATAATGCATTTGCACTCAGGACGCGTTGACATAGGACTGTAGCGGCTCCACGTCAAGCGTGCCGGAGGCGTTGGCAACAATACCTTTCGTCGCGGCTATGGCACCGGCAACGGTCGTGTAATAGGGAATCTTGTTGATCAGGGCCGTGCGCCTGAGCGAGCGGCTGTCCTCGAGCGCCTTGGCGCCTTCCGTCGTGTTGATGACCAGCTGCACGTCGGCGTTCTTCATGGCGTCGACGATATGCGGCCGTCCCTCGAGCACCTTGTTGACCTTGGTGCACGGAATGCCCTCCGCTTCCAGGAAGCGTTGCGTGCCTCCGGTCGCGATGATCTTGAATCCGGCATCGACCAGCTCGCGGACGGATTCGATGATCCGGGACTTGTCGGAGTCCTTGACCGACACGAAGGCGGTTCCCCTGGACGGCACGGCGGTGCCGCCGCCGAGCTGGCTCTTGGCGAAGGCGGTCGCATAGTCGCGGTCGATCCCCATCACTTCACCGGTCGACCGCATTTCCGGGCCAAGCACGGTGTCGACACCCTGGAACCGGGCGAACGGGAACACGGCCTCCTTGACCGCGACGTGGTTCAGTTCCTTGCGTGTCAGATTGAACCCGGCCAGCGGCTCGCCGGCCATGACGCGGGCGGCGATCTTGGCGATCGGGACTCCGATGACCTTGGCGACGAACGGCACCGTCCGGCTGGCGCGCGGGTTGACCTCCAGCACGTATATCTCGCCGTCCTTTATCGCGAACTGGACGTTCATGAGTCCGACGACATTGAGCGCAAGCGCAAGCGACCGCGTCTGGTCTTCGAGCCGGCCGATCGTCTCCTTGTTGAGCGAATGTACGGGCAGGGAACAGGCGCTGTCGCCGGAGTGAACGCCGGCTTCCTCGATGTGTTCCATGATGCCGCAGATGAAGACGTCCTTGCCGTCGGCAAGCGCGTCGACGTCGACCTCGATGGCGTCGCGCAGGTAACTGTCTATCAGCACGGGGCTCGATCCCGACACGACGACGGCCTCGGAGATGTAGCGATCGAGCTGCGTCATGTCGTGCACGATCTCCATGGCGCGGCCGCCAAGCACGTAGGACGGCCTGATGACGACTGGGAAGCCGATCCGCCCTGCGATTTCCCTTGCCTCTTCGGCGCTGGTGGCGATTCCGTTGTTCGGCTGGGTGAGGTCCAGATCCTGCAGCAGCGACTTGAACCTGTCGCGGTCTTCCGCAAGATCAATGGCATCCGGCGACGTGCCGAGGATCGTGATGTCGGCGTTCTCCAGCGCATGCGCCAGCTTGAGCGGAGTCTGGCCGCCGAACTGGACGATGACGCCGTGCACGCTGCCGTTGCTCTGTTCGGTGTGAATGAGCTCGAGCACATCCTCTCGGGTCAGCGGTTCGAAGTAGAGCCGGTCGGACGTGTCGTAATCGGTCGAGACGGTTTCCGGATTGCAGTTGACCATGATGGTCTCGTACCCGGCTTCGTCCAGCGCGAAGGCGGCGTGGCAGCAGCAGTAATCGAACTCGATACCCTGGCCGATCCTGTTCGGACCGCCGCCGAGGATGATCGCCTTCTTGCGGTCCGAGGGCCGGGCCTCGTTGCCGTCGTCGCCGGGAAAGCCGGTCTCATAGGTCGAGTACATGTACGCCGTTGGAGAGGCGAACTCCGCGGCGCAGGTGTCGATGCGCTTGTAGACCGGGCGGACATCGAGGCCATGCCGCAGGGCGGTCACCTCGTGTTCGTCGAGGCCGCTCAGTTCGGCCAGGCGTTCGTCCGAGAAACCCATGGCCTTGAGTGCGCGCAGGTTGAAGGCGTCGCGCGGCAGGCCGAGCTGGCGGACCTTTTCCTCTGTGTCGACAATGTCCTGGAGCTGTTCGATGAACCAGGGGTCGAGACTGCACGACGCAAAGATCTGGTCGTGGCTGATGCCGAGTCGCAGAGCCTGGGCCACCTTGAGCAGACGGTCAGGCGTGGGGACTGCCAGGGCGGCGCGGATGGCATTCTTGTCATCACCCTCGCCGAGGCCGTCGATCTCGATTTCGTTCAGTCCCGTGAGGCCCGTTTCCATCGACCGCAGCGCCTTCTGCAGCGACTCCTTGAACGTCCGTCCGATCGCCATGGCCTCGCCGACCGATTTCATGGTCGTGGTCAGATAGGGCTCGGCGCCCGGGAACTTCTCGAAAGCGAAGCGCGGCATCTTGGTGACGACATAGTCGATGCTGGGCTCGAATGACGCCGGCGTGATGCCCTGCGTGATGTCGTTCTCCAGCTCATCCAGCGTGTAGCCGACGGCGAGCCGGGCCGCGACCTTGGCGATCGGGAAGCCGGTGGCCTTGGAGGCGAGCGCGGAAGACCGCGACACGCGCGGGTTCATCTCGATGACGACGAGCCGGCCGTCCTTCGGATTGATGGCGAACTGCACGTTGGAGCCGCCGGTCTCAACCCCGATCTCGCGCAGCACCGCGATCGAGGCGTTGCGCATGATCTGGTATTCTTTGTCGGTCAGGGTCAGGGCCGGCGCAACGGTGATTGAGTCGCCGGTATGGACGCCCATGGGATCGACGTTTTCGATCGAGCAGACGATGATGCAGTTGTCCGCTCTGTCGCGGACGACCTCCATCTCGTATTCCTTCCAGCCGAGCACCGATTCCTCGATCAGCACTTCCGATGTCGGCGAGGCGTCGAGCCCGCGTTCGACGATCTCGAAGAATTCGTCCCGGTTGTAGGCGATGCCGCCGCCGGTGCCGCCAAGGGTGAAGGAAGGCCGGATGATCGCCGGCAGGCCGACGAACTCGAGCGCTTCGGCCGCGAGCACGAGCGCGCGGTTCTGGTAGCGCTCCTTGCGCTCCCGCTCGCCGGATCGCCAGGCTTTCTCGAATGCGGCGATCTCGGCCGATCCGTCGCCGTGTTCGGCCGTCAGCTCGGCCAGTTCGTCGGCGTATTTCTGCTTGTCCTCGGCCTTGAGCTCCGAGGCGTTGGCAAGCTTGGAGCGTGGCGTTTCCAGGCCGATCCGCTCCATTGCTTCGCGGAAAAGCTTCCGGTCCTCGGCCTTGTCGATGGCGGCTGCGTCCGCGCCGATCATCTCGACGCCGAACTTGTCCAGCACGCCCATGCGCCGCAGCGACAGCGCGCAGTTCAGCGCGGTCTGCCCGCCCATGGTCGGCAGCAGGGCGTCGGGCCGTTCGCGTTCGATGATGCGGGCGACGATCTCGGGCGTGATCGGCTCCACATAGGTGGCATCCGCCAGATCCGGGTCGGTCATGATGGTCGCCGGATTGGAGTTGACCAGGACGATACGGTAGCCCTCGGCCTTGAGCGCCTTGCAGGCCTGGGTTCCGGAATAGTCGAATTCGCAGGCTTGGCCGATGATGATCGGGCCGGCGCCGATGATGAGAATGCTCTGGATGTCTGTTCTTTTGGGCATCTGGGTTCAGTCTGTCGCGTTCTGGTTCAGGTAGCCGGGAACACATCTGGCGTTGTGCCCCTGCCGTCCTTTGTTATGATCATCTCCCATCGGGTTGCCTGCGGGAGACAGTTGAGCGTAATGCGGTTTGGTCGGGTTTCCATGGGTCGCCGGCGGTACGGCCGGCGCGGCCGTTTCAAGATGTGGCCTGTGATCCTGTTCGGGGCCTTCGCCGCGTACTACTACTTCGCCAACCAGGAATCCGTGCCGGTCACCGGCCGCAGCCAGCTTGTCACCATGGACCGCCAGCAGGAGATGGCGCTCGGGCTGGCGTCCTTCGAGAAAGTGCTGTCCACGTCCGTCGTCCTGCGGGAAGGCAGGGCGGTCGATGTGATCGAAAGCATCGGGCGGCGCATCGCCAAGGCCGCCGCCGAGCACGATCCCGGATTCAAGTGGGAATTCAAGGTCATCAAATCCGACCAGGTGAACGCCTTCGCGCTGCCTGGCGGCAAGGTGGCGGTGTTCACCGGCATCCTGCCGGTGGCCGCGAACGTGAACGGCCTTGCCGCGATCATGGGTCATGAGGTCGCCCACGCCCTTGCCCGGCACGGCGCGGAGCGCATGGCACAGCAGCAACTGCTGCAGTGGGGCCAGCTTGCCGTCGGCATGGCGGCGGGCGAGCTTGACCGCGGCACGCAGCAGATGATCATGGGGGCGTTCGGCATGGGTGCGCAGTACGGCGCCCTGCTGCCGTTTTCGCGCAGGCACGAGTCCGAGGCCGACTATATCGGGCTGATCCTGATGGCGAAGGCCTGTTTCGATCCGCGCGAGGCGCCGAAGCTGTGGCAGCGCATGGGCAAGGCGGCCCAGGGCCGCGGCGGCAAGCCTCCGGAATTCATGTCCACCCACCCCAGTGCAGAGACCAGAATCCGACAGTTCAAGGAATGGATGCCTGAGGCGCTCGAAATACGGAAAAAACACTGCGGGGATCAATAGGGCGCTGGCGGCGCTCACCGCTTTGCCTCCATGAGCCCGACAAATCGTTCGAACAGGTAGTGGCTGTCCTGCGGGCCCGGCGAGGCTTCCGGATGATACTGCACCGAGAAAATCGGGCGTCCCTCGACCGCAAGGCCGCAATTCGATCCGTCAAACAGGGAAACGTGGGTCTCCTTGACCCCGTCCGGCAGGGTTTCCCGGTCGACGGCAAAGCCGTGGTTCATGGACGTGATTTCGACCTTGTCGGTCGTGTGGTCCATGACCGGATGGTTGGCGCCGTGGTGGCCGTGGTGCATCTTTACAGTGGTGGCGCCGAGGGCCAGGGCCAGCATCTGGTGGCCGAGGCAGATGCCGAAAACGGGCAGGCCGCTGTCGATCAGTTCGCGGATGACGGGCACGGCATATTCGCCGGTGGCGGCCGGGTCGCCCGGACCGTTGGACAGAAAGATGCCGTCCGGTTGCAGAGCGAGCACGTCTTCGGCGGAAGTCTTCGCCGGAACGACTGTGACGCGGCAGCCGGCATTGGCGAGACAACGCAGGATGTTCCGCTTGAGCCCGTAGTCGATGGCGACAACGTGGTGTTTCGGATCTTCGAGCCGGCCAAACCCCGCATCCCACTCCCAGCGCATCTCGTCCCAGTCGTAGCGCTGACCGCTGGTGACCTCGATCGCAAGGTCCATGCCTTCGAGACCGGGCCAGGCGGCGGCCTCGCGCTTCAACTTTTCGAGATCGAACGTGCCGTCCGGCGAGTGGGCGATTACCGCGTTGGGCATGCCCTGTTCGCGGATGCGTGCGGTCAGGGCGCGAGTATCGACGCCGGAAATGACAATGATTCCGCGCGCAGACAGCCAGTCGCTGAGGTGCCGGGCGGCGCGATAGTTGGACGGTTCCGTTATCCCTGCGCGCAGCACGGCGCCGCGCACACCCGATGACGAGGCAAGATTCGACGTTTCGATATCCTCGTCATTTGCGCCGACGTTGCCTATATGGGGAAACGTGAAGGTGATGATCTGACCGGCATAGGATGGATCGGTCAGTATCTCCTGGTAGCCGGTGATCGCGGTGTTGAAGCAGACTTCTCCGACCGCATGACCGACGGCTCCGAGGCCGAACCCTTCGATAACTGTTCCGTCAGCGAGCACGAGTAACGCGGTGAACACGGGAGTGTCCCAGGTTGCCGCCGTGGCCGCAGCGACTCCGGCCGAACCGGCGAGGCCTGGTCCGGGCAGGGCGTCATTGTCAGCCATTTCAGATGCTCCTTGAGCTGGCCGGTGTGGGGTAGGCCTCAGATCCGCTAAACACTGATACGGCAGATTTACGCAGCGGAATATGTAGGCGTCCGGCCAAATTGCGCGGGACAATAGTGAAAACTCCGGGCGCAGTCAACAGCAGGTAAAAAAATATTTTCTTACGTAAAATCAATCACTTACAGGGCGTACATTCAATTGCCCTCAACACCGGAATGAGGTTATGGTGGTGGCTTTCAGAAACCAGTTTGAGGCTCCTATGAGCGATCAAATTCGCGAGCAGATCAATCTCGCTTTGAAGGATGCCGTGAAGGCTCAGGACAAGCCGAGAATGTCGACTTTGCGACTGATCAATGCAGCGATCAAAGACCGGGACATTGCAGCAAGAACCGGGGGCAAGAGTGACGGTGTGGGCGACGCCGAGGTGCTCGACATCCTTTCCAAGATGGTCAAGCAGCGCAGGGAAGCCGCGACGACCTACGAAGAGGCCGGCAGGCTGGAACTCGCGGAGCAGGAACAGACAGAGATTTCAATCATTTCCGATTTCCTGCCGCGACAGCTCGACAGCGACCAGATGGAAGCGGCCTGCAAGGAAGTGGTCGGTGAACTGGGCGCGGCGGGGCTCAAGGACATGGGCCGGACGATGGGGGCGCTGAAAGAGCGCTTTTCCGGCCAGATGGACTTCGGCAAGGCGAGCGCCGTCGTCAAGAAACTCCTGGGGTGATCGGCCGCGCGCGGCCGGGTTTCAAAGGTCTGTTGATTGATTCGGTTTGTGATTCGCCTTTTGCGGGGCGAATCCGCTAAATTGATCCGATTCTGCAACACCGTCCCGGCTGCGCATGAAATTTCCCCCGTCTTTCCTCGATGAGATCAGGGCCCGGATACCCGTATCCGAGGTCGTGGCGCGCCGTGTGAAACTGACGAAGCGTGGCCGCGAGTTCGTCGGGCTGAGCCCGTTCAATCCCGAGAAGACTCCGTCCTTCACGGTCAACGACCAGAAGGGCTTCTATCATTGCTTCTCGTCCGGGAAACACGGCGACATTTTCCGTTTTGCCATGGAGACCGAAGGACTCAGCTTCCCCGAAGCCGTCGAGCGGCTCGCGGGCGAGGCCGGTATCCCCATGCCGCAGCGCAGTCCGGACGATATCGTGCGCGAGCAGAAGCGTGCGGGTCTTTACGAGATCATGGAAATGGCGTCGGCCTATTTCGAGGGCCTGCTGCAGCAGAGCGACGGGGCCGGCGCGCGGGGCTATCTCTCCGACCGCGGTCTGGCGGTCAGAACGCAGCAGGCGTTCCGCCTGGGCTATGCGGGTGCGGGCCGTCATGCGCTCAAGTCGCATCTGGGCGGGCTCAACGTGGCGCCGGAACAGATGGTCGAGGCTGGTCTGCTCATTGCTGGCGACGATATCCCGGTCTCCTACGACCGGTTCCGCGACCGCGTGATGTTCCCGATCACGGACCAGAAAAACCGCGTGATTGCGTTTGGGGGCAGGGCGTTGTCACCGGACGTTCCCGCCAAATACCTCAATTCGCCCGAGACGCCGCTGTTCCACAAGGGAGCCGTCCTCTACAACTTTGCCACGGCGCGCAAGGCGGCTTACGACACCGGCACCATGATTGCCGTGGAAGGCTATATGGACGTGATCGCGCTGGGTGCGGCCGGCTTTGCCAATGCAGTGGCGCCGCTTGGCACCGCGCTGACGCCCAACCAGATTCAACTGATGTGGCGCGCGGCACCCGAGCCGATCCTGTGTTTCGACGGCGACAAGGCAGGGCTCAAGGCGGCCTACCGCGCGGTCGAGACGGTCCTGCCGCTGCTCAAGCCCGGCCATTCGCTCAAGTTCGCGCTTCTGCCCGAAGGCCAGGACCCGGACGATCTCATCCGCGAGCAGGGCCGGGACGCCATGGAAGAGGTTCTGGCGGCGGCCCGGCCGCTCGCCGACATGCTGTGGAAGCGCGAGATCGAGCAGGACAGTTGGGAAACCCCGGAACGGCGCGCCCAACTCGAAGCCCGCTTCGACGAGTTGCTGGGGACCATCGGCGATCCGAAGGTGAAGCGGCACTACGAGGCCGATCTCGAAGACCGCCTCAGGCGCCACTGGGGCCGCGACGAACGGCGTTTCGGCCGGTCAGGGCGAGCATATGGCCGCCAGCCGGCTGGGCGCTCACAGCGGCGCGGCGGAAGGCCGTCTCCGGGGTGGCAAATGGGCCCGGCGCCGGCCACCGAGTCCCTCAAATCCAGCGCGCTCGTGCGCGGCCACAGAACGTCGATGTCCAGCCGGGAGCGCATTCTGCTTCTGGGCGTGCTCAATCATCCGGAGCTTCTGGTCCAGTACGCCGAGGAATTCGCCGAAACAGAATTCGAATCACGGGACCTTGACAGGCTGAGGGTGGAAATTCTAGATATCGCCGCCCATTTTGTACCACTTGACAGTCGAACTCTGCGCGACCAACTGATGTCTCGCGCAATGCTGGGCACTGTTGAGCGTCTGGAAGGCGGAAAAACAGTCAGGAGTGATTGGTTTGTTGACAGTGGCGCAGCGGCCACGGATGCGGAGACGGGGTGGCTGCACACCCTTGCCCTGCACAGAAAATCACTCACATTACAAAAGGAACTGAAGGCTGCCGAACTAGCATTCGGTCAAGACGGCAGTGAAGAGAATTTCGAAAGACTCAGGGATATCCGAATGCAACTGCTGAGCGCGGAAGGAACTGAGGCGACTGTGGAGGGGTTTGGCGAGGCGTCGCAGGACGTAATCGAAGTGAGTCGTTAGGTTTCGCTTGGTTAATTCGTGCTTAAGACACTTGGCCTTATCTAGTAAATGTACCAGATGTCATGCCGCCCGGTACCGGCGGCGTGAAGGGCGGACGCAAACTTAAACGGACTTGTCGCCGCAGACAGGCAGACGTCGCGGTTGGAGATACTGTATATGGCAACCAAGACCGCTGAAAAACAAACCACACAGGAAGCTGCAACCGAGAACCAGGACGGTCCCCTTCTCGATATGTCTGATCAGGCCGTGAAGCGGATGATCAAACTGGCCAAGCAGCGCGGTTACGTAACATACGATGAATTGAACGAGGTCCTGCCCTCGGAAGAGGTTTCCTCCGAACAGATCGAGGACACCATGTCGATGCTCTCCGAAATGGGCATCAACGTGGTCGAGAACGAGGAAAACGAGGAAGCGAGCGACGGCGAGAACGCAGCCCCCGAGGCGGCGAGCCCCGGCCTGCCCGCCAAGACCGAAAAGCCCGCATCCGAGCAGCTTGACCGGACCGACGATCCGGTCCGCATGTATCTGCGCGAGATGGGCAGCGTCGAGTTGCTGTCGCGCGAGGGCGAGATCGCCATCGCCAAGCGGATCGAAGCCGGCCGCGAGGCGATGATCGCCGGGCTGTGCGAGAGCCCGCTGACCTTCCAGGCCATCATCATCTGGCGTGACGAGCTGAACGAGGGCCGCATCCTGCTGCGCGACATCATCGACCTCGACGCGACTTATGCCGGACCGGACGCCAAGGCGGTGCCCGAGATTCCGAGCGATGAAGACAAGGAAGAAGAAGAGGACGAGGAGAAAAAGACCGCGTCCAAGGACAGCGACGACGACGAAGAAGACGCCGAGGACGCTGGCGGTGAGGGCGACGACGACGAGGATGACGAGGACGATCCCGAGAACAACATGTCGCTTGCCGCCATGGAGGCGGAGCTCAAGCCGCAGGTCGTCGAGACGTTCGACACGATCGCGTCCGAATACAAGAAGCTGCGCCGGCTGCAGGACCAGCTTGTCGAGAACAAGCTGAAGAACAAGTCGCTGTCGCCGAGCCAGGAGCGCCGCTACAAGAAGCTGCGCACCGACATCGTCGAGCACGTCAAGAGCCTGTCGCTCAACAACAATCGTATCGAGGCGCTGGTTGAACAGCTCTACGACATCAACAAGCGCCTGCTGGGTTTCGAGGGCCGCCTGATGCGCATGGCCGAGTCGTTCGGCGTGCCGCGCGAGGAATTCCTCAAGCAGTACCAGGGCAACGAGCTCGATCCGAACTGGGTGCGCCGCGTCGGCCGCCTTGCCGGCAAGGGCTGGAAGGACTTCGTCCAGAAAGAGCGCGACAACGTCAAGAACATCCGCGGCGAAATCCACGCGCTGGCTACCGAGACCGGCCTTGAGATCACCGAGTTCCGCCGCATCGTTCACATGGTGCAGAAGGGTGAGCGCGAAGCACGTCAGGCGAAGAAGGAGATGGTCGAGGCCAACCTGCGCCTCGTGATCTCGATCGCCAAGAAGTACACCAACCGTGGCCTGCAGTTCCTCGACCTGATCCAGGAAGGCAACATCGGCCTGATGAAGGCGGTGGACAAGTTCGAGTACCGGCGCGGCTACAAGTTCTCGACCTATGCGACCTGGTGGATCCGCCAGGCCATTACCCGGTCGATCGCCGACCAGGCACGGACGATCCGCATTCCGGTCCACATGATCGAGACCATCAACAAGCTGGTGCGCACGTCGCGCCAAATGCTGCACGAGATCGGCCGCGAGCCGACCCCGGAGGAACTGGCCGAGAAGCTGGCCATGCCGCTGGAGAAGGTGCGCAAGGTCCTCAAGATCGCCAAGGAGCCGATCAGTCTCGAGACGCCGATCGGCGACGAGGAGGACAGCCATCTGGGCGACTTCATCGAGGACAAGAATGCGGTCCTGCCGATCGACGCCGCGATCCAGTCGAATCTGCGCGAGACGACGACGCGGGTGCTGGCCAGCCTGACGCCGCGCGAGGAACGCGTGCTCAGGATGCGGTTCGGCATCGGCATGAACACCGACCACACGCTCGAAGAGGTCGGTCAGCAGTTCTCCGTCACACGCGAGCGCATCCGGCAGATCGAAGCCAAGGCGCTGCGCAAGCTGAAACACCCGAGCCGGTCGCGCAAGCTGCGGAGCTTCCTCGACAACTGAGGCAGGACCCGCGCAACCGCTTTTACGGAAAACCGCCCGATCTCTTTGATTTCGGGCGGTTGCGCTTGAAGGTTACAACATAGCCGCTGTTGAATAGCTGGGCCGGACGACCTATATACTACTTGTTTTGATTGAGCGTTGGCTGTAAACTATAGGATGCTGAACGAGGTTTCAGAAAGTTTGAGGAATCGTAGATGAATAGGTTAATCAAGTTTCTCACTGCAATTGGAACTCTTTGGGCGTCGGCCTCGCTCTCTGTTGTTGCTTATGCCGGGACGATGAACGTATTGCCCTGAGAATCATTCCAATTGCTTTAGGTGCCAGTTGGCGGAGCTTCTGTTTTTCTGTGTGACGGGACGTTCTCGAAGAATCTGAGGTAGGTTTAGCCGATCAAGAATGAGTTTGTTCTTTTCCTTCCAGTTCGATCTCGCATTCACCGATATTGCATCCGTTAGCTGTAAGCTCCTATCATAGGCCATAATTGCCAGATTTAGAAGTTTAACAGCGCGGTCCTTCATGATGCTGGTATGGGACTGTCCAGAGCTAATTTGTTCAATGGCACCAATTGCCTGCCTTAGGTAAATGCTACCCGACGTATCGGACGCGGCAGCATCCATTAAGTTTTTCAAGCTATTATTCTGGTCAATGATGCAGATCCAATTAATTTCTAATAATTTGCCTGCAGCATTGCTTGCTATTGTTTCATATCTCTCCGTAAATCTATTCAATATTACAGACGTGTAAGCAAATTGATTCTCTGTCCTAATTCTCTGAAATATCAGATGTTTTGCATGTCTCAATCTTTTCGCTTCCTTGATTCCAAATGATTCTCCAATATTGCATTCCTGCGTTAGTGTTACGAAATTATCCGTGCCGCTTCGAATTAATAGGATTCTTGACAAATCGTTTCTTGCTTCGAGCGCCTTATCAGCAAGTAACTCTTTGTCGGCAGAATTAATAAGAAGGAATATCAAGTAGTCCATCGCCCTAAATTTGTGCCACAGCCCAACGGCAATGTCTTTGTCTGAGAGGCCTAATTTCTCATTCTCTAAGAACTCCTGTTCAAACTGTCTGACCCAGCCGTCTAGATGAGCAAGCGCTGCCCGCCGGTCTCCAAGTACGTCATAGATTGCTGATATCACCAACGATAGATACGGCCTGTCTGTTCTAATTGTTCGAAATGCATCGCGAACAGAGTTGCAAAACTGAACTATCGCATTCTTGGTAGGTTGTTCTTCACTGCAAATTTCATAGCTCGCTGCGTCGTTTGAATTTTCCAAGAATGGATCCGTATTTATGAAGTGCTTTTTGTTTCCTTCTTCACTGTCGTACTTTACGAATATGTTAACGGGTGCAAAATTATTAAAATCCCAAATCATTTCCGTTAATCTTTTGCATCCGTGTTCAAAGTTCTGATCAATTCTTCCCAGTTTTATTGAGCTAGTCAGAAATTTTCGAAAAATGGAATCGTATCTAAAATTTTCTTTCAATACTTCAAGCATAACTTGAAATATTTCACTTTGTATCTCTAAAATATCACTATCAGATATCAAAATTTTATTATTATTTACTACATCTCCAGATGCTAATATTAATCTAAGTCGATTGGCGATTTTTCTGGCTGAATTTGCGATATCATTTATCGACCCAGTTTTTGTCAATATATTCTTCATGCACAGTGAAACTGGACTTATATAATATTGAAAAAACAATTTGTCTGAATTATTAATTTCTGTGAAATAAGATTTCTTGTGTGTATTGCTATCCATAATTCGAATCATAAACGACATATCTTCGTCGCGCTCAATCAATTTATGCATATCTACTAATATTCGAAAAACATAAGAATTTGCTTGATTCTTATTTGTGCTGGTTCGGTGTGCCAATGACAATTCAAACTTCGTTTTATTATTTTTTCTTACCTGCTCTAATTCTATAGATCCAATCGGCGTCGTGATTCCACTGATGCTCCGGATTAATACGTGAAATCCGATATCGCTAGACCCTAGAAAAAGTATTACTACTGAAAATATGCCCCAATTTCGATGAATTCGCTTTTCTGATTCGTTAGCAAGGAGGTCCGGATGCATTGTCAATTCGGCCCATTTGCCAAAGATCAACCCAAATACACTTCCTAAAATGAAATAGTAAAAATCATTAGAATGAAGTTTGATATGCTCCCATCGTCTTTCCAATATCCATAAGGGATCATCTCGATACAAAACGAATAGTGTTGCAATAATAATAATCGAAAATATGCTGGTAACAGATAATACGAACCACACAAATGCGGGGTGTGATATTCCGTCATATCGTTCTCGAACAATGTAAGCGGATGAAAAGCTAATGGCCGAGGCGATAATCGCGAATATCAAAAATTCAGACATCGAAAATTTACTTCAAAGTTTGCGTTACTTTATTAGTATCGGTTTTATATTTATTTTCAGCAAGAAAAAGTTGTGTTACTCGGCATGCCGAAATTCAATAATTTGAATTTGGTCATTTCGGAGGGCGTTCAGATCCATGGTCTTGGGTCACTCAAAAGTTCCCGCCGTCGACCCGGAATTCCTGACCGGTGCAGCCGCGCGAGGCGCGCGAGCACAGGAACAGAACCATCTCCGCGACATCGTCCTCCTTCATCTGGCGCTTGAGGCACTGGCGGTCGAGGATGGCGTCGATCTTCCCGGGCGTGATCCACAGGTCCAACTGGCGCGGCGTCAGAATGGCACCGGGCACCACCGAATTGACCCGGATGTTGTCGCGGCCGAATTCGCGGGCGAGCGTCCGGGTCAGGCCGAATACGGCGGCCTTGCAGGTGGCGTAGACGGACAGCCCCTCTTCGCCGAGCGTCGGGGCGATGGAGCCGAAATTGACGATTGCACCGCCGCCACCGGCGGCGAGGTGCGGATGGGCGGCCTGCGCGGCGAAGAACTGATGACGCAGATTGACGTCGACCGTGCGTGCCCAGGTGTCCGCATCGACCGCGTCGACCTTGATGCGCATATCGTTGGCGGCATTGTTCACGAGGGCATAGAGGCTGCCTGTTGCCGTGGCCGCCTCGTCGATTGCAGTCTTGAGGGCATCGAGATCGGTCACATCCGTGACTGTGAAAGCCGGTTCATTGCGCACGTGCGGACGCAGCGCTTCGACGAGCCTTTTGCCGGCGTCCTCGTCGAGGTCGCAGAAATGGACGTGAGCGCCCTGACCCGCCAGAGCGGCGACGATTACCGACCCGATGCCGGTTGCGCCGCCGCTGACAAAGACGGTCCGGTCGACGAGATCGCCGAACCGGCCGGCCATGTCGGGGAGGGCGCCGGTTTCAGCGTTTTTTGCCGGCGACGGCGTCGAACTCTGCATCGCGTCCTTCCTTCCTCGTAACCGTGTACCGTGATCCGGCGGCCAGTCTGGTCCAGCCGCTCGTCGTACCGTCCCGCCAGCGGACCCTGATGTCGGCCGACTCGCCCGAGCCGAGACCGAAGTGGAGGTCCCCCACACCGCCGCCTGCATGACCGCCGCCAATCGCGACGAACCGCTTCTGAGTCCTGCCGCCAGACTTCAGGGTGACCGTGGCGCCAACGGCCTGGGTGTTTGGTGCCGGCTGGCGAAGCATTATGGAAACCCAGTTCCTGTCGGGGTCGCCGCAGCTTCGATTGCGGAACAGGGACGCCGGCTGATTGCGATTGACGACGACAATGTCGAGGCAGCCGTCGCGGTCGAAATCCGCAATGGCCGCACCACGCCCGGCGGTGTTCAGCGCGATGCCGGTATTGCCGGACGCCTCAGCGAAACGGCCATCACCCTTGCCGAGCAGGATGGTGTCGGGATCAAACGCGGCGAACTGCTTCATGGTGTCCACGTTGCCCTTGACGATGAGCAGGTCGTCGAAACCGTCATTGTTGAAATCGGCGAACCCGTTGTGCCAACTGGTGGACGGCCGTGGGTCGCCGCCGGTGTGCGGGCGCTGGGACGCCGCGCCGCGCGTCCAGGCAACTTCGCCGAATCTGGGTACAGGCGGTTCTTTCGCCTCCAGGGTATAGAGCTTGTTTTCGGCCATGTTGGTGACCGCGATCTCGGGCAGGCCGTCCTGGTCGATGTCCCGGGCCGCGAGTCCCATGCCCCAGATCTTTGCATCCTTCCAGCCGTCGGCGGCCGCGTAGAGGCGCGGTGCGGCGCCGAAGACCGACCAGAGCTGTTCGCCGCCGTCCGCATCCTGATACTCGCGGTCATTGGCGATTCTCAGATCCGCCTCGCCGGTGTTCCGCCAGTCGACGAACAGCATGGAGAGCGCGCAATGGCCCGGCGCGAGCGGCGAAGCATCCTCGTAGAGCACGCCGTCCGGGCCGGATGAAGACGGACGCAGCAGCGTATTGGTCTCGCAGTTGCCGGTCTTTTCGAGCGGGCGGTCACGGTCGACGTAGTTGCCGACGATCAGGGTCGGAAAGTCCGCGCCGCGCGCCCATGCGGCGGCAAAGGCCGTCGACCACTTTCCTGACCCTGCAATGGCCGCGCCCTTTTCCGCGACCGTGAATCTGCAGTTGCCGGTATTCTCCAGAAGAGCATTGCGGCCGAACCGCAGCAGGAACAGATCGAGATCCGCATCATTGTCGAAGTCGATTGCGTAGACCCCGGCGACGTTCTTCAGAACGTCGTGACCGGAGCCGGTGAGCGGCCGGACTGCGGCGAAGCGGATCTGTCCGGCCTTCTTCGTCCTGTTACGGAACAGCTGTGCCGAACCCGTGCCTCCGGCGAGAAAGAGATCGGCATCGCCGTCGCTGTCGCAATCGAATGCCGCTGCGCCTCCGCCGACGACGAAGTCCGCATTGCCGCCGAAAACATGGGAAAGGCCGGCCGATGACGCCTGTTCGGAGAAAATGACAGGCGCCGGACCGGCGAATGCCGGTGAAACCGGGAGAAACGCGGCCAGCAGGATCGTAAATAGTCGTTGCATTTATTTCACAGGGCGAATTTAAGGATTCGACAAATCAGCAGTTTGACGTGTCGATTGGTTCAGGATTGGCGTCTCTCTATCAGGTTTTGGGGCCTGCAGCTTCGATTGTTGACTCATCGACCAGCCTCTGGCAAGAATATATTTCGGTTAATAAAATATATAACGACATTTTCGTGAGCCGAGGAACCGGGCGGCTCGCGCCCGGCGATCTAGGGAGATCAATCCATGAAAACTCGCAGAATACTGGCTTCAGCCGCTGTCTTTGGCCTTGCGCTGGGCGGCGCGCTGGCCATCTCGGCGGCAAAGGCCGCTGATCTCGTCATCGGGGTCAGCTGGTCGAATTTCCAGGAAGAACGCTGGAAGACCGATGAGGCCGCGATCAAGAAGGCGCTCGACGCCGCGGGTGCGCAATATATCAGCACGGATGCGCAGAGCTCGACTGCCAAGCAACTGTCCGATGTTGAAAGTCTGATCGGACGCGGTGCGAATGCACTGATCATTCTCGCGCAGGACGCCTCGGCCATCGGCCCGGCCGTCCGCAAGGCGGAGCAGGAGGGCATTCCGGTGGTCGGCTATGACCGCCTGATTGAAGATGCCGGCGTTTTCTACCTGACATTCGACAATGTCGAGGTCGGACGGATGCAGGCCCGTGCGGTGCTCGAGGCGCAGCCCAAGGGCAACTACGTTTTCATCAAGGGCTCCCCGCAGGACCCGAACGCTGACTTCCTTCACGGCGGCCAGCTCGAGGTGCTCAAGGCGGCCATGGATTCCGGTGACATCAAGGTTGTCGGCAACCAGTACACCGACGGCTGGCTGCCGGCCAATGCACAGCGCAATATGGAGCAGATCCTGACCAAGAACGACAACAAGGTCGATGCCGTCGTGGCCTCCAATGACGGAACGGCGGGCGGCGTCGTGGCGGCGCTGACCGCTCAAGGGATGGAAGGTCTGCCGGTCTCGGGACAGGACGGCGACCATGCAGCGTTGAACCGGGTGGCGCTCGGAACGCAGACCGTGTCGGTGTGGAAGGACGCGAGGGAACTTGGAAAGGCCGCTGGCGAGATCGCCGTAGCGCTGGCCAAGGGATCGAAGATGGCCGATGTGGCAGGCGCCGAGATGTGGAAGAGTCCCAAGGGATTGAGCCTCACCTCAAGGTTCCTGAAGCCGGTTCCGATCACCCGAGACAACCTCAATGTTGTTGTCGACGCGGGATGGGTCGCGAAGGACGTCGTCTGCAAGGGCGTCAAGGCCGGGGCGGTTGCCGTCTGCAACTGAGTAAACTTGCACGGGGCGGCGGGTCGGCAAAAGCTGTGCCGCCGCCGGTAGGCAGCCGCGAAGAGCATTCTCCCACCTGAGACCGGCGGGGACAGCGCTGCGGCAACATGGATCCTGAAAGCATCGCCATGTCGTCTTCAACAGAAAGCTCAGCCGGATCCGCCGAACAGGCGCCGGCGGATACCGAAACGCACGAACCGCAGACGCAGGCCTCCGGCGGGGCGATGGGCATGCTCCGGGCAATGGAAGTCGATACGCGTCTGCTTGGCATGGTTGTCGCACTTGTCGTCATCTGGATCATCTTCGACCTGTGGACCGGCGGGCGGTTCATAACGCCGCGCAACATGTTCAACCTGTCGGTCCAGACGGCCTCCGTCGCCGTGATGGCGACGGGCATGGTGTTCATCATCGTGGCGCGCCACATCGATCTTTCGGTCGGCTCCATGCTGGGCCTGATCGCCATGGTGATGGGGGTGGTCCAGGCCGAAATGCTGCCGTCCGCGCTCGGGTTCAATCATCCGGCAACGTGGGTCATCACGATTCTTGTCGGGCTGGCGCTGGGCGCCCTGATCGGAGGCACGCAAGGCTACATCGTCGGCTATCTGGGCGTTCCGGCTTTCATCGTTACGCTCGGCGGTCTGCTGGTCTGGCGGGGCGCCGCGTGGTGGGTCACTCAGGGACGCACCGTGGCGCCGCTGGACGAGAATTTCACCATCTTCGGCGGCGGGGTGGCGGGCACCCTCGGCAGTACCTGGAGCTGGGTGTTCGGCGCGGTTGCGGTGGCCGCGATCGTTTTCGCCGCGGTCCGCGGCCGCCGCCAGCGCAAGCTGTTCGACTTTCCGCTGAAGCCGATGTGGGCCGAATACACCAACGTGTCGGTGCTGACGGTGGTGGTGCTCGGGTTCGTCTGGATAATGAACAGCTATCCGGTGCCGCCGCGTGCCGCGCAGCGTCTTGCCGAGGCGCGCGGCTGGGAGGTCCCGCCGGAAGGCCTCTCCCTGATGCACGGTATCGCCATACCCGTTGTCTGCGTGGCCGTGATCGCTGTGGCGATGACCATCATCGCCAAGCGCACCAAGTTCGGACGCTACATCTTTGCCATCGGCGGCAATCCGCAGGCTGCGGATCTCTCAGGCATCGATACAAGGCGTATCACATTCTACATCTTCACGCTGATGGGCGTCCTGTGCGCACTCTCCGCCGTGATTGCCTCGGCGAGGCTGCAGTCCGCCGCCAACGATCTCGGCACGCTCGACGAGTTGCGCGTGATCGCGGCAGCCGTCATCGGCGGTTCGTCGCTCGCAGGCGGTATCGGCACGATCTACGGCGCGATCCTCGGCGCGCTGGTGATGCAGAGCCTGCAGAGCGGCATGGCGCTGGTCGGCGTCAACACCTCGTTGCAGTCGATTGTCATCGGCCTTGTTCTCATCCTGGCGGTATGGGTCGATCAGGTCTACCGCCGCCGGCTCCAGGAGTGAGGGCACCATGACGCAGCAAAACGGATCAACGCCGCTCGTCGAGATGCGCAATATCAGTGTGAGCTTCGGCGGCATCAAGGCTGTCGACGACGTTACCTGCAACCTCTTTCCCGGCGAGGTGGTCGGACTGCTCGGCCACAACGGTGCCGGCAAGTCGACGTTGATCAAGGTGCTGTCGGGTGCCTATCAGGCCAATGCGGGGGAGATACATATCAACGGTGACAAGGCCGACATCAGCACGGCGCGGGATGCCCGCAAGTACAATATCGAGACCATCTACCAGACGCTCGCGCTGGCAGACAATCTCGACGCCGCGGCCAACCTGTTTCTCGGCCGCGAACTGGTGTCGCCGACCGGCATGCTCGACGACGTCAAGATGGAGGCCGAGACCCGCGAGATCATGGGCCGGCTGAACCCGAACTTCCGCAAGTTCTCTGCTCCCGTTTCCGCGTTGTCCGGTGGCCAGCGGCAGTCCGTGGCGATTGCGCGCGCGGTCTATTTCAACGCACGCATTCTGATCATGGACGAGCCGACGGCCGCACTCGGCATTCAGGAGACCGCGATGGTGGCCGACCTGATCAAGCAGCTCAAATCGGAAGGCATCGGCATCTTCCTGATCAGTCACGACATCCACGACGTCTTCGACCTTGCGGACCGGCTGACCGTGATGAAGAACGGCCGGCTCGTCGGGACGGTGAAAACTGAAGACGTCAGCCAGGATGATGTGCTCGGCATGATCATTCTCGGCAAGCGGCCTGAGGGCGTGCACGTCGAAGGGGCGGAGATGGAGACGCCCGTTGCCTGAGGTGGCGCCGTGAACATACAGGACGCTCCGATGGATACTCCGCGCCTGCGGATCCTTGACCACGTCCGGCGCAAGGGCGCGATCTCGCGCATCGACCTTTCGGAGCAGATCGGCATCTCGCCCGCCACCGTCTCGGTGCTCTGCGCGGAGCTGATCGAGAACGGCCTGTGCCGGGATGCCGCCGAGACGGTCATGGCACCCAACCGGCGCGGCCGGCCGAAGACGATGCTGCAGCTGACGCCGGATGCGGCCTACGCGTGCGGGGTCAAGGTGTCGATGCACCGGATTGCCGTGACGGTGACCGACTTCTGCGGCGAGGTCGTTCACGCGCGAACGCAGAATGTCCGTGCCAAGGACGAGAGCGCGGAAAAGATTGCCGACATCTGCGCCGATCTGGTGGATGGCGCCATCGCGTATTCGCAGATCGACCGGGAAAGGCTGGCCGGTATCGGCGTCGGCTTACCCGGTTTCGTCAGCTATCCGGACGGCGTGGTCTACTGGAGTCCGGTATTCGGCGACCGGCGGGTGGACTTCAAGGCGCTTCTGGAAGAGCGCATGGAGTCGAACGTGCTGGTCGACAACGACGCCAATCTGGCGACGGTCGCGGAACGCTGGTTCGGCCACGGCCGTGACGTCGACAACTTCGTGGTCATCACGGTGGAGCATGGCGTCGGCATGGGGATGTACGCCAACGCGCGGCTGGTGCGCGGCATGCGCGGGTTCAGCGGCGAGTTCGGCCACACCAAGATCCAGCTCGACGGTGCCCTGTGCCGCTGCGGCCAGCGCGGCTGTGTCGAGGCCTATGTGGCCGACTACCGCGATCGCCCGCGACGCGGCGGTGTTCGGTAGCTCGGCCGATCTGGACGATCCGTCCGCCGTGCAGGCCACGGTCGAAGCGCTCATGGAAAAGGCGCGTGCCAGCGACGAGGCGGCCGGCGCCCTGTTCGACCGTGCGGGCCAGCGGCTGGGGGCGGCGATCGCAAATATCGTGAATATCTTCAATCCGCCGCTTGTCATCATTTCCGGCGCGCGGGCGACCTATGCCGACTCGGTGTTCTTCAGTTCCATGGAGCGCGCGCTGGAACGGTTTCAGTTGATCTCGGAACTGCAGCAGCCGCGCATCGAGGTGCACGGTTGGGGCGATGACGTCTGGGCGCGCGGAGCGGCGGCATTGGTACTTGAAGCGCACGTGGCGCAATAGTAGCGGCAGAGATTATGCGGCAGACCGTTGTCCTGCGTTCACCTCCGCACGAAGCCGTGCTTTCGCCGGACATCGGCGGGTCACTGCTGCGATTCTCCACGAAACAGCCCGATGGCGAGACGTGGCACTGGCTCAGGCCGGCCGCCGATGACGTGGCCTGCGCACTTGAGACGGCCTGTTTCCCAATGCTGCCGTTCTGCAACCGCATTGCCGACGCGCGGTTCTGCTATGGCGGGAAGGACGTCCGACTCGCTGCGAACTTTCCGCCCGAGCCTCACGCCATTCACGGTGTGGGCTGGCAGTCCTCCTGGCAGGTGTCCCGCGCCGCTGGAAAGCAGGTCGTTTTGCGGTTTGATCATGATGGTGGAGGATGGCCCTGGCCATTCACGGCGACTCAGAGTTGTTCGCTCGCGGACGACGGACTGACGATCGAACTCGCCGTCCGCAACCGTTCGAACGAGACCATGCCGTCCGGCCTCGGCCTGCATCCATACTTTGCACGGAACGGAGCAGTCTCCGTGACCGCGCCGGCGCAGGAACTCTGGTTCAACGACGGCCGCAACCTTCCGTTCGCGCGCGTCTCGAAGGACCCGCTGCTCGACGCGCTGAAAGGCGGCAGTCCGCTGCCGTCAGGCTATGACAACCAGATTTCCGGCTGGACGGGCAGGGCCGACATCGTCTGGCAAGACACACGACACCGCCTGACCTTGAGCACATCGCCCGCGCTCAGCAGAGCCGTCGTCTATTCGCCTGCGGACGAACCGTTCTTCTGCTTCGAGCCGGTTACCCATGCCTGGAACGCGCTCGGCGGCAGTCCGGCGCGTCACGCCGAACGCGGCGTGATTGCGCTCGCTCCTGGCCAGACCCACACCCTGTCGGTGCGCTTGGCGGTCGGCTCTGACAATTGATCCGCGCGCGCAATCCGCTATTCGATTACCCAGGTCATCGAAACGGTGATGCTGAGGCTCTGCTCGCCGGCCTGCACCGGAACGGAGTCGGCGGCTTCCATCCGGGCGGCGGCAAAGCGCACGGGCTGCGGCTGGAAGCCGCCGGATTCGCTGATCGTAATGATGGGGCCGAGCGTCACGCCGGCGGCTTCGGCATAGAGCGCCGCCTTGCGCCTGGCGTCCGCCACGGCGCGACGGCGGGCCTCGTCGCGCAGTTCCTTCGGATCGGCAATGGAGAAGCGGATACCGTCAATGGTGTTCGACCCGAGAGACACCACGGCATCGAGCGTTTCGCCAAGCCTGGCGATGTCGCGGACGACAACGGCGACCCGGTTCGACACGCGGTAGCCCCGGATCTTCGGCGGACGCCCGTCCTTGTAGCGCTGGTACTGCGGGCCGACATTGAAGTTCGAGGTCTGAATGTCGTTCTCGGCGATGCCGCGTCCCTTGAGGCCCTCGATCACCTCGGCCATCGCGGTGTTGTTGGCGGTGAGCGCCTCGCGGGCGGTCCGCCCCTCGACAACCACGCCGGTCGTGATACGCGCGACGTCGGGCGGCGCGGTTACCTCGCCGGTGCCGGCCAGCGTCATTGTACGGGGCTGCGCATTGTCAGCGGCGTCGGCCGCGAGAGGTGAGACGAGCAGCGCAAGCGTGGCGATCAGGGGCAGGGCGGTGCGCGGAAGAACGGTCATGGCGGATCAGTCCTTGTTTATGGTCTGGCGGATATATAGCAATGAAATGGCGTGGACGAAGGGCCAATGCGCGCCGTGTCGGGTAACGGGCTCTCAGGTGGACCGGCGGTGGCGCAATGGGGCTTTGGCAAGCCTGGCAATTCTGCTATAGCAGGCGCTGCGTGAACGGTGCATGAACCGGCGTTCCCGCACAGCGTGGGCCTGTAGCTCAGTTGGTTAGAGCCGACCGCTCATAACGGTCTGGTCGCAGGTTCGAGTCCTGCCGGGCCCACCATTCAGTTCCCTGACGAGTTAGCAAACCGTCAGTGTAATAAGAGCCATCGTGCAAAGCGATTCCTTGAACAATTCTATTTCCTGGCCTTTTGGGCGGGCGACCGCTTGACCTTTAAGCGTCTCTGGGCGGACAGAGCGGATGCGATGAAGTTCAGCGCCCAAACTTTGACCCTTCCTTTCATTGATGCCTGTGCCTGCGTCACAAATCGCGTGTATGCCACCGAACTGGTAATATCAGGATTTCTTCTGGGTTCGGTAATTTCATAGGAACCGTCATTCAGTTTCAGCTCAAAGTGCGTCTTGGGATTGTTACTTTTGCAGTTGGATGTAACTCGGTCCACAATCAGGATCCGAACTTTCTGCGGATACCAGAGATTTCTCTCGAACCATCCAGGCGAACGGAATTTGAAAACCGTAAATACAGTGCGTTCGATCTTGAGGTCTTTTTCATAGGTTTCTTCACGCACAGTCTTCAATGCTGCTTCGATTGACGCGCTCAGTTCCGCGTCAATGAGTTTAGCGAATGGTGCTTTCGCAGTTACAGCGGCTTTGATCTCAGAGGATCGCACAATTTTGCTGCCAACATCGCAGCGTTTGATAAGGCGGCGTGTTGGATATTCGTAAGTCTTCGGAAACGGTATCGTAGGCCGTTCTATTTTCCGAATTTCCGAGAGTTGGGTCTTCGGAATCCAACCAATTACACCTTTGCACCCATGGGGCTTAAGACACTCGACTTCTATGTGTTCACGACCACTGTCGTCATACAGATTGCCGCGCCAAGCAAATATCCGCCCGCGGCCAATTTCGGACTTCATTTTTAGGCCAGAATCTTTGTAGAACTCGGCAGCTTCTACTGAGATGAATAGCTGTTCAGCAGAATGAGCAGATTTGAGTCTCTCATATTCCTCAGGGGCGATGAGTTTCCTTTCAATATCAAGAACGTTTAGATAGAGGAACGAATTACTCGACAACGAAAAAGCCAAATGTCTGCCGTTAAGCTTAGCATCAAGGATGAGAACATGCTCGCCCGGCCTTATAAACTCACTCGTCGAACCGGTGGCGGCATTTGAAAAGCGATTTGTGCGAGCATCATACACTGCCGACAATCCGAAAGTGAGATTGGTCGTCGTGAACCCTTCATGCAGAACACGCATTCGTTGCGCGCAGCGTTCCCAGTATCTTTCCGGTGCGCCATTCCAAACAAGTCGAGACTCGCCAGTTTTGAAAGTGCACATATACATTTCATCGACATTGGTCTGTGCATCTCCATTTGCTGTTGCTGTCCCTAAAAGGATTGCAGTTGCCAAGAGGCAAGCATTTGTGCGCATCTCCCATTCCCTCCGCGTCACGTGTTGGTTTTGTTGCTCCCCAAGACCAGATGCCCATAACGCGAGATTCTAAGAAATCTGCGGGATTACGGGAAAAGATCGCTCAGAGGTTTCGTGGTTTTCTTTGGCGTTGAATTCATCTGAAAAGTGGTATTCTGGGAGGCAATCAGCACGCTGAATATCGGTTGGTGAATCTCCGAATCAGCTCAATAAAAATTCGCCGGTTCGGTGGCCATTTAGTCCAAATTGGCTTCAGCCAAAGAGTCAGGATTCGGAATTTTTGACTTATTGGTCACAAGTTTTGGATGGGCAAGAATTTGAATGATTGAGCCAGTTTCGGCTTTTATCAAATTCTTCGATTTTTCAACCAAAAGTATTCGATAAATTTTTGATCAAACATTGCAAATTTTTGTCAAATATTGTCTAAATGACCCTCTGGGAAGGGGGGATAGTATGTCGCGCATTTCTTTGCTGTGCAGCCTTGCCGCTGCTTTGGAAGAGGAAAAACTCACGAGGATTTTGACTGCCTACAACGAGCAGTTGAAAGACCTCGTGACCAAAGGTGATACAAAAGGAAAGATCAACTACCCCAAATTAGCGCGCCATATTCACTATGTAGCGCTGGCTGTTGCCGAAGACCGTCACAAGAAACGCGTTTCAGCAACTCCGCATTCAGATACCTCTAACGCCGGAATTGGATCCAACGACTCGACGAGCTCAAAGGGACCCGCATGGAAATACATTGCGGACAAAGTAGAGCACGTATGTGGTTCCCACTCTGAAGATTTCAAAGGCCTTCTTCCAAAAAAGGTGACCAATGACCGCATTAGCAGCTTCGCCACCTTTGGATCAATGGCGAATGGTGTTAGTACGCCTTGCTTTTACGTGGCTTTGGTTCTCTTCATTATCTATTCGTCTGAGACAGGAGAGACGGATCGAGATTTTTTCAAACGCGCTATTCCCAAGAGAGAAAGAGACTTATCGCGGCTGCTATTTGACGACATGAGTTCTGCGCTGCGTTCTGAAGTACGGACGGATACCGATGACGAGGAACACGAAATAACTGTGAATTTCAACATAAAAAGGAGCAAGACAGACGAGTTCATCAAGTATTTCGATCAGTATGCCTTCAGTGATGACGGACGCGCACATTTGGTACTGTATCGGCCGACGCGGTCAGATCCGGCAATCCTGATCAAAACCTTTCTGTCAATCGGGCCGCACTCCGAAGACAAAGACGGCTATGCATATGCGCACTATTACAAGCCGGTTGATGGGACGCCCCGTACTCGCTTCAGTGGGGGAAAAGTTCTTCCAATGGACAATGGTTTGTTTATGGCGGGCGGTCAGAAACCGCACGCACTTAATGAAAGAACAGATAAACCATTTATCTCTCTCAAAACAATGGCATTTCGATGGACGGATATCGACAACAACGCGCCAGTTTTGCCTGGCCTTGTCATGTCGACCAACTTTGAGGGAGAGCAATTGGTTTCAAGGATTGTTGCTCGAATTACGCCAATTCCGCATTCCGACGAACTTGAGCTAAGATCGGTGAGAAATGATGATCTGGTCGAAAACTTGAAGGCAGATATCGAAAAAGAAAAAGCAGTAATCGAGGAAATAACAAAGAACAAAAGCCTCTATTATGAGAACGCATCGAACTTTGTCATTTATGACTCTGAAATCGACATTCGAAAATTAGCTGATCGAATTCTCTCTTTGACGAATAACCGACCAAATCCAAAGACAGGCGTTGCGGCGCCCTCGGGATACTCCAGAAGAGCCCAGCGAAAGATCGAAAAGCTGACTAGTCCTCGCCTTAGTACGGTCATCGATGATGCATTCGAGCATGACGACAGTGCCTACCAGGACAAAGACGGGAACTACTATAATTTTTGGGAGCATACCCGTTTTGGTCCGCTAACCATTTCGTAAGCACATTAAGGCCAACGGCGCGATATGGAGAACCCATTCACTCCGGCTTATGCGTAGTCCTGCCGGGCCCACCATTCCGCGCCACGGCATTGCGCCTTTCTCAAGCTGCCTTTTGCGCCTGCCGGCAAGGGCGTCTTGCCGTTCCTGTCGATGCTGGATTACCCTGCATTCCGGCCTGTCACCGAACGGGCCGTGGGCCGCCATAATCCCCGGGTCCGCGGCCGGAACGCGGTGATCGGGCCAGTCACAGATGCAACGGTCCAGCAGGAGCTCTCTTTCATGGACAACACGTCGCTGATTGCCCGGTTTCGCGAGATTGTCGGCCGGCGCAACGTGCTGACAGGCGCGCGCGCCACCGAGCGGTTCCGCCGCGGCTTCCGGTCGGGCGAGGGCGAGGCGCTGTGCGTCGTGCGTCCGGGCACGCTGCTGGAACAATGGAAGGTGCTCGAAGCCTGTGTCGCGGCGGACAAGATCGTCATCATGCAGGCCGCCAACACGGGCCTGACCGAGGGCTCGACCCCTTCGGGCAGCTACGATCGCGACGTCGTACTCATCAATACATGCCGGATGGACGCCATCAAGGAGATCAATGGCGGCCGCCAGGTCATTGCCTTCCCCGGCGCCACGCTGTTTGCACTTGAAAAGCTCCTTGCGCCGCTTGGCCGCGAGCCTCATTCGGTGATCGGCTCATCCTGCATCGGGGCATCCGTGATCGGCGGCGTCTGCAATAACTCCGGGGGCTCGCTGGTGGAGCGTGGCCCGTCCTATACGGAACTCTCGCTGTTCGGCCAGATCGGCGAAGACGGGCAATTGCGGCTGGTCAATCACCTCGGTATCGACCTCGGCGACTCGCCTGAGGAGATCCTGGGCCGGCTTGAAAAGGGTGACTTCGACAGGACCGTGGCGGCGACGAACCTCAAGGCTTCAGACACGGATTACGCCGCGCAGGTCCGCAATGTCGATGCGGCCACGCCGGCACGGTTCAACGCCGACAAGCGCCGGCTTTACGAGGCGTCCGGCTGCGCCGGCAAGCTCGGGGTCTTTGCCGTTCGCCTCGACACATATGCGAAGCCCGACGCCGAGAGGATCTTCTATATCGGAACAAACGACGTTGGCGATCTGACCGAATTGCGCAGGCATATTCTCGCCAATTTCGAGACATTGCCTGTTTCGGCCGAGTATGTGGAGCGCGAAGCCTTCGACATCACCGAACGCTACGGCAAGGACACGGTGATGATGATCGACCGGCTCGGCACCGACCGATTGCCGACGTTCTTCGCGCTCAAGGGTGCCGTCGATTCGCGTCTGCGGAATATTCCCGGGCTTGCGAATTTCACCGACCGGTTCATGCAGTTTGTTTCGCGTCTGACCCCCGCGGTCCTGCCTAAACGGCTTCTGCAGTTTCGTGACCGTTACCGCCACTACCTGATTCTCAAGATGCGGGACGGCGGCATCGACGAGGCTGCTGAGTTTCTCGCGGATTTCTTCGCTGACCGCGACAGCGACTTCTTCGAATGCGACAGCCGGGAGGCAAAGATCGCGGGGCTGCACCGCTTCGCCGCCGCGGGCGCGGCGATCAGGTATATGGCAATCCATAGCGCGGAGGTTGAGGACATCATCCCGCTCGACATCGCCCTGCGCCGTAACGACCGCGACTGGTATGAGCAACTGCCGCCCGAGATCGAGGATCAACTGGTTCACAAGCTCTACTATGGCCACTTCATGTGCCACGTCCTGCATCAGGACTACATCGTGAAGAAGGGGGCCGACGCAAAGGCGCTCAAGGCGCAGATGCTTGAAATTCTCGATCAGCGCGGCGCGGAATACCCCGCCGAGCACAATGTCGGCCACCTCTACAAAGCCAAACCGGATCTCGCCGCCCACTACAGGGCTTGCGATCCGACAAACGCCTTCAATCCCGGCATCGGCAAGACATCGAAAACCAAGAATTATGCCGATTAAGCGGTCCTGTGACCGGCTCCGACGGAATACGCTCTGCCGTCTCTTGATCCGGCCGCCCGCCCGGGAAACCTCCTGAAATCAGGTTCTTGCGCGGCCGACTTACCCAAATGTATGTCAGCTTACCCAAATGGGTATTGTCCGCTCCCGGACTGTTTCCTAGCGTTTCGCCACCAAGACCTGGGGCATGAGAACAACTGAGAGACTCACGCATTCGAGGCGACTGCGGGTCGCGGCGCGATGCCGGATTCGCTCGGGCTCGAAGCTCGGACGAACGCTATGGGTACCAGTCTTGACGCTCGGCCGCTTGGCAAGGGGGAGACGTTCTGGTCATTGAACGGCCAGCGCCAGGGCCTTGTCGGCGATCTTCTGGGGCAGGGCGGTCAGGGCGCGGTACACCGGGTCGAGTTCAGCTCCGATACCTATGCGCTCAAGTGGTACCACGATCACTACATTGCCGTTGACGGGACGCTGAGAGACAGGCTGCGACGCACCATTGCCAGAGGCGCTCCGGACAAGCGCTTCCTCTGGCCCCTTGAACTGGTGCAGATGCCGGACCGGCGCGCCTTCGGCTATGTGATGGCGCTCAGGCCTGGCGAGTATCGCTGCATCCGCGATCTGCTCGCCCCGCCGCCCAGCCGCATCGTCCTCCCGCTTGAGAAACGGCTGCGGATTTGCCGCCAGATCGCAGACAGTTTCCTCAACCTTCACGCCGGCGGGTTCTGCTATCAGGACATCAATTTCGGCAATTTCTTCATCCACCCAAACACCGCCGATGTCCTGATCTGCGACAACGACAACGTCAATGTCGACGGCGCGGACGCCAGTATCTACGGCACCCGCAAATTCATGGCACCGGAGGTCGTGCGCCGCGAAATCCTGCCAAACACGCGTACCGACCTGTTCTCGATGGCCGTGCTGTTCTTCTACGTGCTGTTCGGATGGCATCCGCTCGACGGCAAGCGGGAAGCCAATGCCCGGGTCCTGAATGCCGAGGTGGAGATGGACCTCTACGGCAACAATCCGAAGTTCATCTTCGATCCGTCAGATAACGAAAACGGCCCGGTCGCGCCGATGCACGATGCGGTGGTCTGCCGTTGGAACTCGCTGCCGCAGCCGCTCCGTGACCTCTTTGTCCGCTCGTTCTGCGAGGGACTGACAGTGCCCAACCGCCGGGTGCTCGAACAGCAATGGCTCAAGGCATTCGAGCAGATTCGCAGTGCGGTGTTCGAATGCCCGGCCTGCCGTTACGAACATGTCCTCGAGCCGTCTTCGAGCCAGACCGATTCCATTGACTGCGTCTATTGCGGCCAGGAATTCGAGCAGCCGCCCTTCCTGCAGATCGGCAGGTCCGGTTTCGTGCTGACCCGCGACAAGGCGATCGGGCTCAGGGATATCGGTGTTCCGGGCGCTGCCTCATGGGACAGCGCGGCTCTGGTGGTCGAGCATCCGACGCGCAAGGGAGTGCTCGGCCTGCGCAACATGATGGAGAAGGCGTGGATCGTGCGCTCGGACCGGACCGCGAGTTCTTCGGTGGCTCCCGGAAAAACCGTGATGCTTCTGGACGGTCTGAAAATCGATTTCGGATCGCACAGCGGCACCATTCGCGATCCGGCCAACGCGGACCGGCCGGGTCTGAAGGCGGGATCGGATCAGGCGGAGGGCCGGGCGGAATGACTGAAGTACAGGCGCAGAGCGGCGGCTGGCTCATTGGCGGTGCATCCGTCATCGGCCCATCGCATCAGCGCCGCGACCTGCCCAATCAGGATGCGCTCCTGTTTACACCCCAAAACGGGCGCGGGCCCATCATTCGGGCGGCCATTGCCGACGGACATGGCGCGGCCGCGCACCACCGATCGGACCGCGGCGCCCGGTTTGCGGTGGAAAAGTCCATAAGCGTGCTCGACTGGTTCCTAGAGGACCAGGAGACGATCGATCTCAACGACCTTTCGAACCAGATGATCGAGGCGTGGCGGGTGGCTGTCCTGGAGGACGTCGAGCAGCACCCGCTTGAGCAGGCGCAGGACAATCCGTTCACGCCCTACGGATGCACGCTTCTGACCGCAGCCGCGACCCGCGACAGTGTCTGCCTGACGCAACTGGGCGACGGCGACATCCTGCTTGGCTACGAGGACGACACCATCGTTCGTCCTATCGCTCAGGATGCCGGACTGCAGGGGGAGCAGACCTACTCGATATGCCTGACCGATGCCGGCGAATACGTGAAGACCTGGTTCGCGCACCGCAACTGGGATGACGCCATTCCCGACTTCATCCTGATGGCGACGGACGGGGTCTCCAAGTCGTTCCGGTCGGAAGACGCTTTTCTGAACGTCGCGGCGGATTACCGCGTGCGCTGCCGGGACTCGCGCGACACCTACCTCAAGACACTCAAGGCACTTCCGGAGTGGCTGTCCGAACTGGCGGCCAGAGGTGCCGGCGACGACACGACGTTGATATTGGCGGTCCGGACTTCGGATCAGGAGGGGAGCAAGAAAAATGACTGACAGACGACCTGACGACATGCCACAGGCGCCTCGGGACTATGACGATGCCTCCTATTCGGAGCTGGTGCCGATCAAGTCTTCGTCGATCAGCATCATCAAGAGCCCGCTTTTCTACGTCGTCGCGGCGACAGGCGTTCTGACAATGGCGCTGGTCTACGGGATGTTCTCGTTCGGCCAGACGTCTTCGGTGAAGGCTCTGATCAACTACGGGCTGGTGGCGATCGCCTATCTCCTGCTGATCGTCCTCGCACTCGTCTATCTCTATTCACGGTCGGACAAGCCGTTCTGGGCGTTCGCGATCTCATTCGGGATTGTCAGCATCATCTTCATGACGCCGCTCATCCAGTTCATCCTGACGCCGTTCCGGTTCTGGATGCCGAGAAGCTGGATCGGCAACAATCTGATCTCCCACTATATCTGGATGTTCTTCGGGGCCGGGATGGCCGAAGAGTTCCTGAAGAGTATTCCCGGCCTGATCGGCGCCTGGCTCGCCGTCAAGGGCACCCATCTTCGCGAAAAGTCCGCCAGGCTCTATGACTGGATGGTCGTTCGGGGCCCGCTGGACGGCCTGATGATGGGCGTTTTCGCGGGCGCAGCCTTCATCTTCTTTGAAACCGGCTTTGAGTACTTCCCGAGACAGTTCGCGCAGAATCCGGATGCGGCGAAGGGACTGAGCGGTCTGATGCTTCTCATTCCGCGGGTTTCCGGCGGCATGGTCGGGCACATGTGTTGGGCCGGGATCACGGGGTATTTCATCGGCCTTGTGGTCATGCGTCCCAACGCATGGAAGTTCGCGCTCTATGCGTGGGTCGGGTCGTCAGCCATTCACGCCATGTGGAACTCGCTGGGCTTCGTTGCCCTGTTCGGACCGCTTTCGATCGGCATCGGCGGACTGGTCTTCGTGGCCTGTTTCCTGAAGGCAAAGCAGATGGACCAGTCGCTCGGGCGCCAGCAGGACGGCTATGGATCGATTGTCGTCCAGCCCGATGACCGGCCTTCACCGTCTCCGGCGGCCGCTCCGGCACCGGACGCAACCGCGGCCCCGCCACCTCCGCCGCAAAGCGCGCTGTTCCTCCAGTCCGGCGCTGTCCGCCTCCCGGTTGTTCCCGGGCAGCAGCTGGACTTCGGGCCGCTCAAGGAGGCCGGCCTCGGCGTCGACGGACTGGGTGCCGAAGTGACCACTCATCCGACGCGCAAGGACGTGCTGGGTCTGAAGAACACCGGAGACCGCCCCTGGGCCGTGACCTTGAGAGACGGTTCGCAGATCGAGCTTGAAACCGGACGGAACATCCGTCTTGCGCCGGGCGTCAAGATCAATCTGGGCAACGACGTGACGCTCGATGTCTACGAGAGCGGAGCCTGAGATGGCAGACACCGAAACCCAGATGCCGGGCATCGGCGACGCCGATGTCGGACGTCGCCAGCTTCAGGTGGTCTTCATGCTCGACTGCTCGGGATCGATGAGAGGCGAAAAGATTGCTTCGCTGAACTACGCCATCCGTTCCGCCCTGCCGGAGCTCAGGTCGGTTGCGGGTGAAAATCCCGAAGTGCAGGTCATGGTCAGTGCGGTGGCCTTTGCCGATACCGCGGAATGGCACATCGACGAACCGACGCCGGTCGAGGAGGTCGAGTGGAAGGATGTCGAGGCCGGCGGCGAAACGGCGATGGGCCAGGCGCTCGATCTGGTCGGCGAACTGCTCGATAGCGACAGGATTTCCGGCCGGCAACTGCCTCCCGTCATCCTGCTCGTCACCGACGGATACCCGACCGACGACTTCGATGCAGGCTGCGAGGCGTTCTTCGCGTCCGAGGTGACCCAGCACGCCATGCGGCTGGCGATCGCCATCGGGGACGGCGCCGATACGGAAACGCTGGAGCGCTACATCGACAGTCCGAACGGCGAGATCAAGCCGCTGCAGGCGAGGAACGCGCCGGACTTGGTGCGTTACCTGAAATGGGCGACGACGGCGCCGGTCAAGGTCACGTCTGCACCCAAACTCGGACCGTCAAGTCTCGATGACATCGCGGCGGGCATCGATCACCTCAAGGAAAACGACAGCGAAATCGTCTGGTAGCGATTTGGAGAGACTGGAATGGCTGGCAATAACTACGACGATATAGCGCGGATCCTGAAGGAGGCCGTGAGGCGGTATCCGGACGATGCCTTTGAAGACACCCGGCGCCTGAAGGGTCTTCTTTCGGATCATCTGTCGGGGCTGAACAACGAGATCAACATCATTATCGGCGCCCTGGAAGAAGGCATTCCGGACCAGCTCAGGACGTCCGGAGAACAGGGCGTCGACATCACGGTCAATCGTCTTACGGAACGCCTGGAGGAGACCAAGGGCATCCGCGGCGACATTGCCAAGAGCGCCGTCATCGCCATTGCGCACGCAATGGACCTTTCGGAACTGCCGTCCTCATCTGTCGCCACGATCAGCAAGACGTCGCAGCGACAGACGGACATGCCTCCGTTGAACGATCCGGATCTCAATGATGCCGGGGGTGGCGGCGATGACTGGGTCGGCGTATCGGAAGTCGTGGAGGAGGCTCCGCGGGAGAGAAAAACCGGTGGCGGTAACACGGGCGGAGCGTCGTCGCTGCCCGGAGGTCTGAATGACCTCGTCGAAAAGGTGAAGAAGCAGCCGCTTCTGATCGGTGTCGCCGCGGCGGCCGTCGCCGGCGTGCTCTACTTCAGCGGCGAGTCCTCGACGCCGCAGCCGCCGCCGGGCCCGCAACCGAGTCCGCAGCCGAGCCCGCCGCCCAATCCGCAACCGAATCCGACGCCGCCGCCGAATCCGCAGCCGAATCCGCCGCCCAACCCGCAGCCGAATCCGCCGCCGAATCCCAAACCGTTCCGGGGCGGCCCGGCGCCGACGCCTGGTCCGGCGGCCAACTTCTATTTCGCGGACGACAACCGCAACGTCTGGCGGCCGGCGCCTCAGCACGCCGGTCAGGGATACGGCGCCTTTTCGGCGCGGATCAGCGGCCAGAACGTCATCATGAAGTCGCGGCCGACCGGCCAGAGCTCGTTCAGCTTCACGGTCTACAACCAGGCCGGGCAGAAGGTCTTCACCGGTTCCGCCAGGGCGTCCGACGCGACGCATTTCAAATATTCGTTCCAGGGTAACGGTCAAAGGGGGCAAGGCACGTGGCACGTCAATCACATGCCGAACTGACGCTCTGGAGGAGTGTTCGCCGCAACGAAGAGGAAACATCATGAAAAGCCTGAAACTGCAACTCGCTGCGTCACTGCTTTTGCTGTTCTCTGCCGCAACGGCATTCGCGCAACAATCCCCGGCCGTGCCGGCCCCGTCGCCGCAGGGACCGAGCTACTACTATATCGATGCCGGAAAGCGCGTCGGGCCGGTGCCGTTTGTCCAGATCGGCGAACTGGTGAAGTCCGGGCGGATCAAGCCCGATACCTTTGTCTGGACCGACGGCATGTCCGACTGGCTGCCGGCGAGCAAGGTGTCCCAGCTGGCCGCGATCCTGCCCAGGAAACCCAAGGGCCCGCCGAAGCTGCCCGACACGGACTGGAAGTCCTTTATGACCGGAACATGGAACTCCGAGATTACTCAGCAGCAGCAGGGGATCGTGACGATCGTGCGGACCACGCAGACGTTCTCCGCAGACGGGACGTGGTACGGGCTGTTCGAGACGTCCGCCAGTTCCCAGGGGCTGCAGGTTCCGCCAGTGACAAGCCAGGCACAGGGGAAGTGGGATGCGAAAAAGGTTCATGGAGAAACCTTCACGATCACCGTGACGGTGAACAATCAAAGTGAGGTCAACAAGATGAAGCGGCTGGGCCCGAACCTCGTGCGCAACGAGAGCAGCGGATTCGACGCGCGCCGCATTGCGCAGTGACGACCGCCTGAACTTGGCTAGGATGTGCCCCCGGCCGGTCGACGGCCGGGGGCATCAAGACGGAACAAGGCGGTGCCGCCTGCGGGAAAAATGAGCAGAGTTCTCGAAGATATCCTGGATTCCGCGTTTTCGCTTTTGCCGGACGCTCAGGCGGCGAGGGCCAAGCAACGCCTGATCGAGCGCCACCGGACCGGAATTTCGGCCGAAGCGTTCGAGCTGAAGTGGGCCGAGTTCGACATGGCCGGACGGTTCTTGCGCGGCGGCATCTCCGATATCTCCGACCTGTCGACCTATATCGTGCTTGTCAGCCAGGAAGACCGGGACATCGAAAAGATGGCGATGCTGGCGCGCGAAGGGGTCGCCCGCGCCGGAACCGTCTCGTGGGTTCCCGAGGCGCAGCATTTCCACTGGTTCGTTCCGTTCAGGCCCGCCAGTGACGAGAGCGTGCTGGAGACCCGGCTGCGGGGGCTGTGCATCACGGAACCGCTGCTCGGCGAGTTGCTCGACCAGTTCAACCCGGACGCCGGGCTCACAACGAGCGAGAAGCGGGTCATCTTCCAGACCATGGGCGGGCTTGATCTGCGAACGTCGGCTGACGACGACGGCGTCGTGTACGAGACCAAGCGCGCGCATATCAGGAACGTCAACGAGAAGCTCAGATGCGGCGGGCAGAAGGATCTTGTGCGACAGGTCTTCGGCCAGATGATGTACCTGGTTTCCGCAAGCACGTCGGATATCGTCCACGCGGAAACGGCGTCCGAGTTTGTCGCGCGCCACCTCGCCGACGACATGCGGCTGCTGACCGTGCGGGGGGCATCGGGAAAGCTCCTGACCTACCTGCAGGGCGGGGCGTCCGAAGGCGTGCCCGTGGTCATGGTGCACGGCATGATGTTCCCCGTGATCCTGCAGGGCGTGTCGCCCTGTCTCTACGACAACAATATCCGCCTCATCGTGCCCATCAGGCCCGGCTATCTGGAATCGCGGCCGCTGACCAGCCTCTACCGGCAGCAGGACCTGCTTGAGAGCGGCATCGACGACATCGCCGAGCTGATCGCCGCGCTCGGTATCGGGCCAGCCGTGATTCTGGGTAATTCGCTCGGGGCCCCCGTGGCCATCCGCATGGCCCAGCGCCTGCCCGAGCAGGTCTCGCATCTCGTGCTGCTGTCGATGAACCTCACCCGGACCAAGCAGGCGCCCAGGGGGCGGGCCGGGCAGTTCTACAGCGGCCTGCGGTCGCTCGCCTCCGAGGCCGACGTATTCAAGCTGGTCAATCTGGAATTCCGGAAGTACTACGCTGACGAACAGATGTGCCGGACCATCCTGACGCGCCATTTCGGCGCATCCCCCGCCGACGTCGATGTCCTGGAAGGCAAGCACACCGGCGCGGCGTCCTATGCGATGTTTTCCGAGACCTACCGGACATCGGTTGTCGGGATTTCCGAGGATTTCCGCTTTGTCATGAGCAGTCTCAGGAATGCCGTTGGCGGACTCGCGGCGCCGGCCGTGTTCATTCACGGCACCGAGGACCCCCTGACGGACGCGTCCGAGATCGAACGGTTGTCGGAGCAGCTGGGCGATGTCCGCGTGGTCCGCATCGACGGGGCGGGACACTTTGCGGCCGTGTCGCATGGCAAACAGGTCTGGCGGGCCGTCCGCGACGCCATCCTGTGACGCTTTTCGCCGGCTCGCTCTAGCGGAAGGCCCGGGCCTTTCCGGTGAATGCCCGCGAATTGAGAATAATTCCGGCAAGCGTTTCCATCTTCCGGCTGGCCTCGTTGAACTTTCCGGTCGCAGACTTGCCCGCACCGAGTAACCTGCGGACGGTTTCGTTGATGTGATCGATGCCTTCGCGGCTGGTCACCGGCTCTTCCTGCAGGCTGGCGCGCAACCAGACACCGTCGATCGCGGTGCTGATCTGGCGGGCGACGGTTTCGACGGTCTCTGGCGAAGCGACCGGGCGAAGAGCATGCACGAGATTGCTGCGCATTCGGGCTTGAATGACCGTCTGGATGCGCTGGCTCTGGGTGTTGTAGGGAACGTCGGCACATAGGCTGATCCAGGCGTGGCAGATCGGCTGGCGGAAGATCGGATCGGCGAAATTACCGACGATCACGGCACTCAGGCGCTCGAACGGGTTTTCGGCATGGCGAAGCAGTTCGATGACGCCGTCGCGCAGCAGTGTATTGGCTTGGCGCATGACACGTTCGAACAGCGCATCCTTGTCCCCGAAGTGATGAAGCACGACACCCTTTGAAACGCCGGCGCGTGCCGCGACACGGTCGAGCGTGGTGCCGCGCAGCCCGAACTCGACCAGAATTTCAAGGGCGGCCTCGGACAGCTCAGCCTGCCGCATCTGCCTGATGGATCGTTTTGCCACTTGGAAAAGCCACGTCTTCTTCTGCCGGGAAGCAGCATATATTCCAGACCATGCTAATACAATACAGACTCTTTGACAAAAAACTGACTAATGGTTTACTTTTTTGTAACGACAGTAAACTGTGAACAATCAAATGCCCACCTGAAACCGCCGATGCGGAATCGCGTTTCCGGCCGGCGTCACGTCAACAGACAGCATGGATTGTGGAAGGGATTTGGAAAATGCCCGGGCAATGCGAGAGGACAAGGATTATCGGCGAAGGGTTCACGGACAATGCCGCGAACACCCATGCGCCCGCGGGGCACTACTACACCGATCCGGATATTCACCGTCTGGAGCTCGAAAAGGTGTTCCACCACGAGTGGAACTACTTCTGCCACCAGAGCCAGATCCCGAATGCCGGGGACTACATGACCGGCGTGGTCGGCGAGGAGTCCCTGTACGTCATCCGCGGCCGGGACGACGTGATTCGCGCGTTCTACAATGTCTGCCAGCACCGGGGACATGAACTGCTGAAAGGCACCGGCAATATCAAGAGCGTCGTGGTCTGCCCCTATCATGCGTGGAGCTACGACATGGAGGGCAACCTTCGCGGCGCGCCGAAGATGCGGGAGGTCAAGGGCTTCGACCGGTCTCAGGTCCGGCTTTCACCGATCGGCGTGGAGGTCGTCGGCGGGTTCGTGTTCCTCAACTTCGATCCCGACGCCCGGCCGTTCCGGGAGATGGCGCCAGAATTCGAGCCGATCCTCACGTCGATGGTGGCGGAGGTCGGCGCACTCCAGTTCGTGAAGCGCAAGGATTACGACATCGGCGCCAACTGGAAGATCGTTACCGAGAATTTCCTAGAGGCCTACCATGTCGAGTTCTCTGGTGAGGCCCACAGGGCGCTGGGCCATATCATCGACGTCGGCACCTACCGGTTCAACATCAGCGGGCGCACGATCGAATACACCGCCGGCGGCGGCGCGGCAGAGGTCATCCCCTATGACGTCAACGCGCGCGACGACTTCACCAATTCACGCAACGCGCCGTTCCATCAGGTGTTCCTCTACCCGCACATGACCTTCTCGGTGTTCCCGGGAACGAACATGCTGTTTGTCTTCAACATGCGGCCGAACGGGCCGGAGCGAACGGCCGAGGAGATCATCTACTTCACGCTCGACGGCAGTATGTCCGCGCCGACCGAAACGGCTGAAGCCTATGTCAGCGACAGCCTCAACCCGGAGGATATTGCGCTGGTGGAGGGGGTTCAGCGGGGCTTGCGCTCCAGCGGCTACAATCCGGGGCGGCTGATGGTTGATGAAAACGCCGAGGCCGGCTGGGGCGAGCAGTTCATCCACCACTTCAACCAGCTGAATCTCGCCGCGCTCGAAATATAAGTAATGTAAGATAAGTGAAGGACGGAGGAACGCGGGCGAGCGCACCATGGACCATCGCGCATTTGTCGCGTCGCTGAGTGCCGAGCAGCGACGGCACCTGACGGCGAAATCCGACCGGGCGGGGCTTGCCCATCTGGTGTCGCACTGGGGCGCGATCCTGCTCGTCGGCGGTCTCATTCTGGCGGAAGTGCCGGGCTGGCCCCTGCTGATGGTGGTGCAGGGGATCCTGATCGTCTTCCTGTTCACGCTGCTGCACGAGACGGTGCACCGGACGCCGTTCGCGTCGGAGCGCCTCAACACGCTCGCGGGCTATGTCTGCGGCTTCGCGCTCGTTCTGGCACCCTACTGGTTCCGCTTCTTCCATCTCGCCCATCACCGCCACACCCATGACCCGGAGCATGATCCGGAACTCGCGCAAGCCAAACCCGATACGGCCTTGCGGTACATCGCCTATGTCTCCGGACTGCCGGTCTGGGTGTCCCATGTCCGCACGCTCGTCCGGAACGCGGCCGGCCGTTGCGACGACGCCTTCGTGCCGCCGGCAAAACGCGGCCGGGTCCAACACGAGGCGCGGATCATGGTGCTCGGCTACGCGATGCTGGCGGCAGTCTGTATCGGTGTCGGCGCAACCGGCCCGCTCTATGTCTGGGTGCTGCCGGCGCTGATCGGCCAGCCGTTCCTGCGGCTCTACCTCCTGGCGGAGCACGGGCGGTGCCCGCATGTGACCAACATGTTCGAGAACACCCGCACCACCTTCACGACCGGCCTCGTCCGCTGGCTTGCCTGGAACATGCCCTATCATGCCGAGCATCACGCCTATCCGACGGTGCCGTTCCACCGGTTGCCCGAGCTGCACCGGCTGGCGCGCGCGCACCTGCGCGAGACCGAGCGCGGCTATGCCCGGTTCCACGCCAAGTACACCGCCGACCTGTCTGCGTGACGCGTCCGGACGGCCAGCTACCCGTCCACTTGCGCAAGCGTATCTGCCCGCTCGATTGCGCTGACGAGCGAGTTGTCCGAGACCTTGGTATAGATCTCGGTCGTGGAGATGCTTGCGTGACCCAACAGGCGCTGAACGAGGCGGATATCCACGCCTTCTTCGATAAGCATGGTCGCCGCTGAATGGCGAAATCTATGCGGCGTCAGATGCGGCTCGATGGAAAGGGAGCCGGATAGTGTCCGTAGCCGCTTCCGGAATGCTGCTTCGGTCAAACGGCTGCCGCGGGAATTCAGGAACAGGAATGCATGAGCATCAGACGAACGGTTTCGGAATTCTCGATGATGTCTCAGATCCCGCAACAGGCGGGCGTTCGTGATGTATACGGTTCTCTCGCGGTTGCCCTTGCCGCGCACCCTGATCCGGGAACATGAATGGGAAACATCGCTGATGCGCAGATTGGTCGCCTCTCCGATACGCATGCCCGTGACCACGAGCAGACGTGCAATCAGGCCGGTAATCTGATCGGACGTGGTCGGCGCCTCTAAGCCGCGGCCCTCTTCCACAAGGTGCTTCGAGGCCTGAAACAGCGCGCTGAGGGTAGGGCGGTCGATCGGTCTCGGCAGTCTCCGTGGTACCTTGAGTTCGAGCCGGAGCCCGTCGAACGGGGACAGTGATCCGTCGGCTTCCTCCTGCAGCCAGCGAAAGTAGGATCGCAAGGTGGCGAAACGCCTGCGGATGGTTGCCGCGCCGGATGACCTCTCTTCGCGCAGATATTGATGGTATTCGACCATGTCGTCTGGCTTCGGCATGCCGGATAGCCCGTACCGGTCTGCGAATCTCTTGAATGCTCTCAAATCCTGCTGATACGCCCGGATCGAGTTGGCGCTGAGGCCAAGTTGATCCCGGCAGTAAGTTGCGAACGCGCTGAAATGAATCTCGATCATCGTGTCTCTCCATTATGTAACGGGTGCGCGATGATCCGGCAGCCGGAGCAACTCGATCGCACCAGCGCGTTGAAGTGCGACGAGAATCTAAAGAATCACTTAGGAAATCGATTTTCGGTTTTGGAAATCTGCTGAAAAATAGGATTTAATCCTAAGTTTTTGCTATTCTTCGCGCGCAAATGCTGACTTGTTGAAGGCAAGAATTGTCAAGTAACGATAACTGGGAATTATCATGAATGTTGAGGGGGCCGATTATCGATCCCATAGTTCGAAATTAGAAAAGTGGGCAGTTCACAAATTGCTGAAGTTTTTGTTTGGTTCAGCTCCTGTGGAACTCGATTTTCAAGAAGGTGATATTAAAAAATTAAATCACCCCAACCCAACGATACGGGTGGCACCCCCACGCCTATGGCGACTGATTCTCATCCTTCGAAATCCCAATTATCACTTCCCGGCTGCTTATGTAGACGGCTTCTGGTATTGCACAAAAGGCGAATTGAGTGATCTTGTTTTGCAACTCAAAAACCGAAAGCGGAGAAACACCCGCAATTCTGGGTTATCCTTTGGGTTGGGAGAACTCGGAATTCACATCTATAGGCACTATTTGCGACCGTCTTCGCTACGGGAAACACGTAAACACTACAATACCGACGTAAGAATGTATCGGGCCGTTCTAGGCGAGAGCCTAATATACTCATGTGCCTTTTTTGAATCAGTTTCAGACACGCTTGAGCAGGCTCAGGCGAACAAGGTGTCAACGACCTTACGCCGTCTGGCCGACCAAATCGACGAAGGCACTCTTACATTGGATATTGGTTGTGGTTGGGGAAGCTTTGTTTTCTCAGCAGCCAAAATAAACGAAGGCAGATATCATGGAATCTCGATCGCCAAGTCGCAGGTAGACTACGCTGTCAAAACCAGGCGGAAGTTGGATAAGCGCATCGCCGAACGGCTCGAGTTCTTCCACTGTGATTTCTTAGATTTTAGGCCAGATGAAAACAATGTTTACGATTACATTGTGAGCATAGGGATGTTAGAGCATGTTGGCAAAACACAATATCCAAAATATTTTGCCGAGATTTATCGACTGCTGAAACCTGGCGGACGCGCACTAGTTCACTCAATCACAAGACGGCAAACTGGTGTTACAAATGTTTGGATTGATCAACACGTATTTCCTGGTGGATATATTCCAAGAGCGTCAGAGGTCATGCGTGGAATTGAAGGATCGGGTCTGGAGTTATTTTCCAGTCATGTTCACAACGGGCTCAACTACAAAAAGACTTTGCAATATTGGCTCGATAATTTGTCAAGAAACGAAAAACTATGCCTCACGTTATTGAAGAATTCTGTCGTGGGAGCGGCGTCGCTTGGAGGAGGAGGCGATATTTTGGACTACCAGTCTCGACGCGGTTATCGAATTTGGAAATTTTATCTATCTTCCATTCAATGCATATTTGACAGAAACGGTGGCGCTTTTGACGTGACGCAGTTTGTCATGGTCAAACCAAGCCAAGAAACTTTCCTACAGCGAGAACCATAACTCCGCCGATAACACTCTGAGTGATCGTTAACATGGAGCTAATAGCAAAATAAAGGCACCTATCTGAGCGCGATTTCGCGCTTGCAGCTATTCCGCCAAGAGGCTCGGGTAACATAGCTTCATCCGCATCGTTTGTGCCGAAATAAATGTCCTGAATTTTCTTCGAGAGTCGAACTAGTAGGAAAATTAGAGAAACCAACAACACAAGAGCCATGCCTACAAAGGTAGGTAGGAATACAGTTCCTGTAATAAACAACTGGCCTGGGAATGTGACCGGATAAAAAGTCTGTTGTGCTCCAACGACGCTTTCAAGAAACGCATATGGCATCAATGCGGCCTCGATGGACCATGGATCGAAAGACAATGGCGGCTTCTCCAATGCCATTGGATAAAGAAAATTCGAGACCAACTGGGAGGAGGAAAACAGCAACAATGCTGCAACCAAATCAAAGGCAACTCTTCCAACCACAGTTGCGTACCGCTGGAGAGAAAATGCTGAACCGATACGAGTAAGATTGATGAATGTTATTGCTAACGAGAGCAAGTCCGTAACAACATTCACGACTGCCAAGATCGCAATATTTACAATCTGCGACGGAGCGTCTTTGCTAACGCCAAAGGCAACCAATTTTCCAGCCTCTTGGCTAGCGGTAATGTCTATTGGTTTCGCAAGGAAAACCAATATCAAACAGTAAAGCATATAGTAAGAAAATAACTGCCAAAAACACTTCAACTTATTCTGTGCAAAATAGGTCCGACCAATATAATTGGCATTTATGTATTGACCGTCATTGCTCGATATATCGTGTTTTGATGCGCCCGAGAATTTTAGCAGAGATATTTTAATTCTGGTGATAGCGCCGACCAGAGCATTGGCCATTGGTGATTTCGATTTTTCCCCTTCCAATAAAAATCGAAATATACTGCCCCAGTTCAACACTAGCAGTACAAACAAAACCAGCGAAAATGAAGCGATAGCGAGTTCCGGCCCGCCAGCAATCACCCCCTCAACATTCATGATAATTCCCAGTTATCAGAACTCCGTGAGGGGCTCGTAGTGGAAGGTCCAAAACTCAATGAGAGCTTCGAGTTGCGCCTTCGCTAGCGATGTGACCAGTTCGGACGTGCTGCTTGGCGAGGCTAGCCCGCTGGTCAATTTGCAACACGTTGGGCACCTGAAGGCGTGAGGACTCTGCTCTAACAGAACTGCCGCGCCGATTTACCGCTCACGTCGCCTTGTCGAGCGCCTCCAGTAACTTGTCCTTCTCGTCCGCGTGCATCGAGATGTTGGTTTCCGCGTAGGGGAAGTTCAGCGCCGTAACCTCGTCGTGAAAGGCTTTCAGGGCCGTCCCGCCTTCCGGCCGGGACGCCGTCATTTTGCATACATCTTCTGCTTGCGGGCGCGGGTTGCCGCGGTCGCAGCCGCGCTGCCGTCGTGAAACGATCCGAAAATTCTGTCCCAGGGCATCTCGGACGTTCCGTAATTGCACTCGAAATAACGGTGGTGGAGCTGATGGAAGAAATCTCCGGCCGCGATGCGTTTCCTGTCCTTCACCAGCACACTCTCGAATCCTGAATGGGAAAAGGCAGGGTTCAGGCCCTCGAGATAGAGATGAAACAGGATATGCACCGGGTGCGACGGGACGACGAAGTGGATCAGCACGGATGAGAAGTAGAGTGTGGTTTCGACCGGATGCATCGAGATCCCGGCCCAGGGCCCGATATTGATGTTGCGGTGGTGCAGGGAATGCGCGAGCCCATAGAGCGGCGGCCAGTGCAGGAGGCGGTGAATCCAGTAGAAATGGAAGCTCGACCAGATCGGGATGATCACCAGCCACGCGACGAACCAGACCGGGTTTTCGGCGAAGCCGATCTGCGGTGCGTAGCCGTTCGCGGCGGCCCAGAAATAGAGCACCTCGTAGGCGGTCCAGGCTGTCACGCCGCTCGCGATTGTCCAGAACATGTTGTCCCAGACCTGATTGCGGAATGTGTAGGTGCCGTTGTTGCGCATCAGGTCGCGGGCGTCGAACTTCAGCCTCTTGCCCTGTGCCGAGAAGCTGTAGAACCACAAGTGCAGACCGCCAGCGACCAGGAAAATGAGGATCAGATTGCGGAGCCAGATCTGGAAGACCCAGCCGGGTGCCAGCGACTGCATGGTGGCCCATGACGGCTGCAGCCACTGATAGATGACGATGGCGAAGACGAGTTCCAGCGTCACGGAGCTGACGGCCAGCCAGTAGCGGGCAATCCATTTCAGCCAGGCGAGCGGCCGGGGCGGCCAGCTGAGGATCGGTGACACCGGGATCGGCAAGTCCGGGTGATGGTTCCAGTCGCGGCTCGACGTTTCCGGGTTGGTGGACATCATGGTCTCCCGTTTTCAGGCGAAGGGATCAGGCTGGTGCGGAGCGGTGGCAAGCCAGACCGACTTCGTCTGCATGAAGCAGCGCATGCCCTCCCAGCCGTTCTCCCGGCCGTAGCCCGACTGCTTGAAACCGCCGACCGGGGACTGCGTGGCGGCGTTGAAATAGTTGTTGATGTAGACGGTGCCGGCCTCGATGCGATCGGCCATGCGCATGGCGCGCGTCACGTCACGCGACCAGATCCCGGCGGCCAGACCGAAGACCGTGTCGTTGGCGATCCGGATGGCGTCTTCTTCCGTCTCCCAGGCTTCGGTCGAGACGACCGGGCCGAAGACCTCGTTCTGGGCGAGGTCCGAACCGTTGGGCACGTCGGCGAAGATGGTCGGACCGATATAGTAGCCCGCATCGCGACAGGCGGACCGGCCGTCGAACAGCAGCGTGTGACCGGCGGCCTCGGCATCCGCGATCCGCTGCAAGACGCTTTCGTAGTGCGGGCGGTTGGCGATCGGCCCGATCTGGGTGGCCGGATCGTCCGGATCGCCGACGCGGGCCTTGCTGACCACGCCGGCCAACCGTTCGCTGAATTCGCCGATGATGGACCGGTGGACGAGAATCCGCGAGCCCGAGATACAGCTCTGGCCGGCGGCCGGAAAGATGCCCGAAGCCACACCGTTGACGGCGAGCTCGATGTCGGCGTCCGGCAGAACGATCTGCGGTGACTTGCCGCCGAGTTCCATGATGATCGGCTTGACGTGTTTCGCCGCGAGCGCTGCCGCGGCACGTCCGCCGGCGGTGCCGCCCGTGAAGCTCACCATGCGCACGTCCGGGTGTTCGATGAGCGGACCTGCTGTCGTCGGGCCGAAGCCGGTGACCACGTTCAGGACTCCGGGTGGCAGGTCGGCCTCGAGCAGCACGTCCATCAGTTCAAGCGTAGAGCATGAGGCCTGTTCGGACGGCTTCATGATCACGGCGTTGCCCGCCGCGAGGCACGGCGCCAGCTTCCAGATCAGGGTGCCGATGGGCGAGTTCCAGGGCAGGATCAGACCGGCGACGCCAAAAGGCTCCCACTTGAGATAATTGTGCATGTCGGGGACTTCGGCCGGGATGAGCCGTCCCTCGAACTTGTCGCACATGCCGGCGTAGTAATGGAAACTGTCGACCTGCCACGCCCCGTCCAGGAGCGACGGCGTGATGTTCTTCGGAAGCTTGCCGTTATCGCGGGTCTCCACCGCACCGAGGTGCTCGGCGTGTCTGGAGATCACGTCTCCCATGCGCCGCATCAGGCGACCGCGTTCGGCCGGCATCATTCGGCCCCAGGGACCGTCATAATAGGCTGCCCTGGCCGCGGCAACGGCGCGGGATACGTCTTCGGCGTTGCAGTCCGGCACCTGCGCCCAGACTTCGCCGGTGGCCGGGTTCTCGCTGTCGAAATGGCTGCCGGATGCGGGGTCGTGCCACGCGTTGTTCGCGAAATACTGATAGGTCTTCATTGCAGACTGTCCTCTTCTTCGCGCAGTCCCTCCGCGGCCCGGGCCAGCCTCGGGTCCTCGGCGGGCAGCGGGACCCGACTGCGGATCAGGTCGGCTGCCTTTTCCGCCAGCATAATCGCCGGTGCGTTCGTGTTGCCGCCGATCTGGTCGGGGAAGGCGGAGGCATCGACGACGCGCAACGCCTCGATCCCCCGGACCTTGAGATCCTTGTCCAGGACCGCGCCAGGATCATGGTCGCCGCCCATGCGGCAGGTCGAGACCGGATGATGACCGGTTGTGACATGGCTGCGTACGGCTTCGGCGAGATCCTCATCGCTGGTCGCGGCCTTGCCCGGCAGCATTTCAGCATCGCGGATGCCGTCGAAGGCGGACTGGGCCATGATTTCGCGGGCATGTCTCAGCCCCGCGACCATGTCCGACATATCTGCGGTGTCGGTAAACCATTGCGGGTCGATCCGGGGTGGCGCGCGCGGGTCGTCAGAGGCAAGCCGCACCGTGCCGTGGCTTCGCGGCCGGTTGATGTTGATTTCGATCTGAACGCCCGGGACCGCCTTCTTCCCGCGCGTCATGACCAGGTTGCCAATGTTGAAGACGTTCTCGGCGGTCCACTCGAAAGGCGCCGTATCTTCCTTCACGCACATGGGCGTCATGTAAATCTCGAGCTCAGGATTGTCGGTGTCGCGCAGGCTGTGGAACACGAGCGACGACCAGAAGGGCGCCGCCCCCGGGCCGCTCCCTGTCAGCAGGTATCGCATGCCCATCACAACCGCCCGGTCTATGCGCTGGTAGCGCGAGAGGCTCAGGGCCGGGTCCTTCAGCCCGAATTTCACCGGCATCTGCGGATGATCGTAGAGGGTTGCGCCGACACCAGGCAGGTCCTGCGAGACTGCGATGCCGACGTCTTTCAGATGGCCGGCCGGACCGATGCCGGAAAGCATCAGGGCCTGGGGCGAGCCGAAGGCGCCGAGACTCAGGATCACCTCGCGGTCCGCGCGCAGGTTGCCCGAACTGAGTTCGAGACCTGTTGCGCGATTGCCTTCAAGCGTCACCCTGCAGACATGGGTGCCGGTGAGGACCGTCAGGTTCTTCGGACAATGCTTCAGATAGGCTTCCGCCGTTGACTGGCGGCGGCCGTTCCAGACCTTGACGTCGACGCGGCCGACGCCGCGCTGGCTGGGCCCGTTGAAGTTTTCGTTGAGCGGGTTCCCGGCCTGTTGCGCGGCCTCGACGAAAATCCTGTTCAAACGGTCGTAGTTGCCGGCCGGTGTCAGCTTGAGCGGTCCGTCGCCGGCATGGAATGGATCGCCGTTACGGTGCGGTGCACTGCAGGCGCGACGGAAGTAGGGCAGCACGTCCGCATAGGACCAGCCGGCGAGCCCTTTCTGTCGCCAGCGGTCGTAGTCGGCCGCCGTGCCGCGCATGTAGATCATGCCGTTCATGAGCGACGTGCCGCCGACGCCCTTGCCGCGCGGGTAGTAGATGCGCCGTCCGTTGAGCATTTCCTGCGGCACCGAGCGAAAGCCCCAATCGAAGCGCGGGTTGCCGAACAGGAAACCGTTGCCTGCGGGCATACGGGTCCAGAGACTGCGGCCCGAGCCGCCGGCCTCAACCAGGCACACCGTAACGTCCGGGTCCTCGGCGAGCCGGGCGGCGAGCGCGCAGCCGGCGGAGCCCGCACCGGCGATGACGTAGTCGTAGGCCGCAGTCACGGGGCCAGCTCCGCGATGACGGCGCGGGTCACGTCGTCCGTCGTCGATGCTCCGCCGATATCGGGCGTGCGTGCGCCGGCTTCAACGGCCCGTTCGGTCGCGGTTTCAATCGTGCGTGCGATGTCGGCCCGGCCCAGGCTGTGCTCGAACATCATGGCGACGCTGAGGATCATGCCGACCGGGTTGGCCGTGCCGGTTCCGGCAATGTCGGGGGCCGAACCGTGCACCGGCTCGTAGATGCCGCGCACCGGCGTGCCCGGTGGACCGCACAGGCAGGCCGAGGGCAGCATGCCGAGGCCGCCGGAGACGATCGCGGCCAGATCCGACAGCAGGTCGCCCAGAAGATTGCAGCCCATGATGGTGTCGAATCCGGTCGGGTCCATGGCGAGCTGATAGGCGCAGTTGTCTGCATACATGTGGGTGAGGGGGACGTCTGGGTAGTCGGCGGCGACCTCGGAGACCACCGCGCGCCAGAGCCTGTAGCTTTCCATGACGTTGGCCTTGTCGGCGGAGACCAGCGTGCCGTTGCGACGGCGCGCCAACTGGAAACCGGCGGTGGCGAAGCGGCGCAGCTCTTCCTCGCCGTAGCCCGCCGTGTCGTAGGCGTAGCGCCCCTCGGGCCTTTTCTCCGTGCCGCGCGGTACGGCGAACATGACGCCGCCGCACATCTCGCGCAGGACGAGGATGTCGGCGCCCTCGGCGCGGCCTTCACCGAACGGCGTGCGGTCCGAGAGCGAAGGCCAGTGGCGCGCGGGCCGCAGCCCCGCGTAGGCGTCCAATTCCTTCCGCAGGCACATGAGCCCGTCCTGCTTCTCGGGTCCGCCCGGCACCCGGATGCCGTCCCACTGCGGTCCACCGACGGCACCAACCAGGACGGCGTCTGCGGCCTTGGCCTTGTCGACCGTCTCCTCCCGGCAGAAGGTGCCGTGGCGCTCCCAGGCTTCGCCGTGCAGGAGGTCACGCTCAACCTCGGTACGGACGCCGGCGGCATTCGCGGCCGCGGCCGTCACGGCCAGCCCGGCCTCCAGCACTTCCGGGCCGATGCCGTCTCCTCCGAGGGCAAGGATGTGGAAATCTGTCATGGGCGCGCCCACCCGCACATTATTCAACGGAAAACATAGAACCGCTGAAAACGAACGCGTAGACTGAAAACAGGAATAGCCAACATTCACGAGATGAATGACCATGCACGACCGGTTCATCCCGTTTCACCAGATTGCGGCGTTCGAGGCGGCGGCTCGCCACAAGAGCTTCTCGCGCTCTGCGCAGGAACTGAACGTTCAGCAGCCCGCCGTCAGCCGTCAGGTGGCCCAGCTCGAGGCCGCGCTCGGGACCAAACTGTTCCGCCGCACCAAGCCCAGTCTCACGCTGACGGCAGATGGCGAAGTGCTGCTTCGGGCGGTGTCGGGCGGCTTCGAAGCGATCCGAACGGGCATGGCCACGGTGCGGTCGCGGCCGGACAACGACACCATCGTCGTCAATGCGGCCATCGGCTTTACAAGCCTGTTCCTCCTGCCGCGCCTTGGTGAATTCCAGAGCCTGCATCCGCAGGTCCGGCTCGAAGTCGTCACCCGCGACCAGAATCCGGACTTCGACCCCGCACGCTGCGACATTGCCATCGTGTTCGGAGATGCCGGTACGCCCGGTACGGAATCCCGGCTGATTTTTGGCGAAGAGATGGTGCCGATCTGCCGGCCCGGCTATCTGGACGGCGACCGGCCGCTTGAGCGCACGGCTCTGGCGGAGGAGCGCCTGCTGCACCTCTCAAGTGACGACCACGCCGGCGATTGGGAGCGTTATCTCGCGGGCAGTGGAGTGGAGCCGCAGCAGCCCGCGCCGCTCGACCGGATCTTCAGCTACATGGTCTACCTGCGGGCGATCCAGAACGGCAACGGCATCGGGATAGGATGGCGCCACATGATCGAGGACATGCTCGAAGCCGGCAGTCTTGCGATTGCCTGCCAACACCGGGTGGTCACCGGACGCGGCTATCACTGTTGCGTCATGCGCCACGCCGCGGGGCGGCCCGGCGCGCACGTCTTTCTCGACTGGATTTCCGGCTTGTGCCGAGAGCGCTAGGTTCGGGTCACTTCTCCCGGACCATCTCCCAGGTGGGGTCGGTTTCCACAACCGAAGCCGTGCTGGCGTGCAGGTGCTCCACAAGGCCGGGCTCAAGCTTGAGCCGTGCGGCAAGCATGGCCAGGTAGCCGCGTTCGGCCGCGCCATCCGGATCGATGACAAGCAGGGAAGCGGCGTAGATCTCGGCAGCCTGTTCTGGCGTGCGGGCAGCGTCCGCCACCTCGCCGACATTCAGAGGCTTGGACAGCTCGTCATTGATGAAAGCCCGGTCGTCGCCGCTCAGTTCGAGTGCGCCGAGCTGTTCGGCGATCCGTCCGCGCTCCTCGTCGGTGACATGTCCATCGGCCTTGGCGGCAGCGATCATGGCGCGGATGAGGGCCCGGCTCAGATTTTCAGCCTCGGCCTCGTTGTCGGGCACGAACGGCGTTTCCGCGGGCGCCTGCAGCCTTTCGGGCTGGGGTGCCGGCGCCGCCGGAGCAGGGGCCTTGTTGGCCTGCCAGTCGTTCCACGCCTTGTAGGCCAGGCCGCCGACAAGTGCTATTCCGCCGACCTTCAATGCAGACTTGGCAATCTTGCGCGGTTTCTTGCCACCCAGAAGAAGTCCGGCCAGACCGCCGGCGATTGCACCGGTGGCGAGGCCGCCCTTGCCGCTGAGCATGCTGTCGAGACTGAATCCCGAACCCTGGCCGCGGCCGGACTGTCCTCCGCCCTGGCCGGACGATTGTCCGAGAAACTGGTCAAGTAGGGCTTTCGCATCCTGCATCGCTGTACTCAATCCTTATTGCTGTGCGCCACGCGCAATCCATTCACTCTGTTTCAGAAGGTGGGGGCTTCCGGGCGGATCGCAAGAGGGCGCCCGGGCAGAAATTGACAGAAATTTTCTATCAAAAGAGGCGGCGAGCTTATGATGCCTTGATCGGTTTCGAGGCCAGGCCGCCGCCGATGTCCATGATCAGCATGGTTTCCGCCAAAAGCGGAGGATCATTGCCCCGCGTCTCGATAACGGGGGCCTTCGCGGATGATCCTGCCCTTACACAAACGCCACATGGATGGTAACCCATTACACCATTCGGGAAGCCATGAAGCGGATAAGGAAAAGCCGGAATGCAGTATGAAGACATCCTCTACGACGTGACCGACGGGGTGGCGCGGATCACGATCAACCGCCCGGACAAGATGAACGCCTTCCGGGGTGCCACCTGCGAGGAACTGCTCGACGCCCTGACAAAGGCCGCCTGGGACAAGAGCATCGGCGTGATCGTGCTGGCCGGTGCCGGCGAGCGCGCGTTCTGCACTGGCGGCGACCAGTCGGCGCATGAGGGCGGCTATGACGGTCGCGGTACGATCGGGCTACCGATCGAGGAACTGCACACCGCGATCCGCGACGCGCCCAAACCGGTAATCGCGCGGGTGCAGGGCTACGCCATAGGTGGCGGCAACGTGCTGTGCACGATCTGCGACTTCACGATCGCCTCCGACAAGGCGGTCTTCGGGCAGGTGGGTCCCAAGGTGGGCTCGGTCGATCCGGGTTACGGGACGGCCTTTCTGGCCCGTGTCGTCGGCGAGAAGAAGGCGCGCGAGATGTGGTACCTGTGCCGCCGCTACCCGGCCGAGGAAGCGCTCGCGATGGGCCTCGTCAACACGGTCGTGCCTCATGACGAGCTCGACGCTGAAATCGACAGGTGGTGCGCGGAGATCATGGAACGCAGTCCGACGGCCATCGCCATTGCCAAACGGTCCTTCAACATGGACACGGACCACATCCACGGCATCGCCGGCATGGGCATGCAGGCGCTCAGTCTCTATTACGAAACCGAGGAGTCCAAGGAAGGGGTCAACGCTTTCCTCGAAAAGCGCAAGCCCGAGTTCCGCAAATTCGTGCGCTGAGCCGAGCCGGTATTCGTGAAAACCGGGCCTGAATCCGGCCCTTCAGCGGAATTGAATTGATCGCCCGGAAAAAATTTGATCAAATGATAAAAAAATAGACTGCATTCGCGCAGAGCGGGGCGGGGTGAATTGCTGAGGGAGATACGCCATGAGTACAGATGGCAGGCCTGCCGGCATTGCTGCAGGCCGACTGAGCAGCGAACAGTACACGGAAAACTTCTCCGACCTGCATCCGCCGCTGAGCACGCACGAGGCCTTCGTCGAGTCCGACCGGTGTTATTTCTGCTACGACGCGCCCTGCGTTACGGCCTGTCCGACGGGCATCGACATCCCTTTGTTCATCCGCCAGATCCTTGCCGACAACCCGTCCGGCGCGGGCAAGACCATCTTCGACGAGAACATTCTGGGCGGCATGTGCGCCCGGGCCTGTCCGACCGAAACGCTGTGCGAGCAGGCCTGCGTCCGCAACACGGGCGAGGACCGTCCGGTGAAAATCGGTGAGCTTCAGCGCTTCGCCACCGACCACAAGATGGACGCCGGAGATCACCCTTACGAGCGCGCCATGGCGACCGGCAAAAGCGTCGCCGTTGTCGGCGCGGGGCCGGCGGGGCTGGCCTGTGCGCACAGGCTGGCGCGCTACGGACATGACGTGACCATTTACGAGGCGCGTGAAAAGGCGGGTGGCCTCAACGAATTCGGTATCGCCACATATAAAACGGCCGATCAATTCGCCGAGCGTGAAGTGGACTTCGTTCTCGGTATTGGCGGTATCACCGTCGAGACGGGGAAGGCGTTGGGCAAGGATTATTCGCTCGCCGATCTGCGTCAAGGATATGACGCCGTTTTCCTGGGCATGGGGCTCGCCGGGGTCAACGCACTGAAGCTGGACGGCGAGGACATGGACGGCGTTTATGATGCCATAGAATTCATCGCCGATCTGCGCCAGGCCGACGACTTTGCCAGAGTGCCGGTGGGCCGCAAGGTTGTTGTGATCGGCGGCGGCATGACGGCGATCGACGCGGCGGTGCAGTCAAAACTGCTCGGCGCGGAGGATGTGACGATTGCCTATCGTCGTGGCCAGGATGCCATGAACGCGAGCACGTTCGAGCAGGATCTGGCACAGACCCGGGGCGTCAGCATCAAGCATTTTGTCCAGCCGGCCCGGATTCTGGGTGACGGCGCGGTGACAGGCATCGAACTCGAATACACACGGCTGGACGGCCGCTCTTTGAGCGGCACGGGCGAGACCTTTACGCTGGAAGCGGATATGGTTCTGAAAGCGATCGGGCAGTCCTTCGACGAGGATCCGCTGGAGGACGACGGCGATGCGCCTGCTCTCGAGCGCGGCCGCATCAAGGTCGATGCGGAGCGCAGGACATCGCTTGCCGGTGTCTGGGCGGGAGGCGACTGCGTCTCGGACGGCGAAGACCTGACGGTCGTCGCGGTGCAGGACGGCAAGGTCGCCGCGGAATCGATCCACGCAATGCTCGCCGGATGAGAGGAATACGCCATGGCTGACATCCGCAATGACTTCATCGGCATCAAGTCTCCCAACCCGTTCTGGCTGGCCTCGGCACCGCCGACCGACAAGGAATACAACGTCGTGCGTGCCTTCAAGGCCGGCTGGGGCGGCGTGGTCTGGAAGACGCTGGGCGAGGATCCGCCGATCGTCAATGTGAGCGGTCCGCGCTACGGCGCGGTGCACGCTGGCGACCGACGGCTGATCGGCCTGAACAATATCGAGCTGATCACTGACCGCCCGCTTGAGGTAAACCTGCAGGAGATCAAGCAGGTCAAGCGCGACTGGCCGGACCGGGCCATGGTTGTCTCGCTCATGGTGCCCTGCGAGGAACAGAACTGGGTCAGCATCCTCAAGAAGGTTGAGGACACGGGCGCCGACGGGGTCGAACTCAATTTCGGCTGTCCCCACGGCATGTCCGAACGCGGCATGGGGTCGGCCGTAGGCCAGGTGCCGGACTATATCGAAATGGTGGCGCGCTGGTGCAAGGCCAACACGCGTATGCCCGTTATCGTGAAGCTCACGCCCAACATCACGGACATACGCTATCCGGCGCGCGCGGCTCTCGCCGGTGGAGCGGATGCGGTTTCGCTGATCAACACGGTCAGTTCCATCGTCAGCGTCGATCTCGACACCATGTCGCCCGAACCGTCGATTGACGGCAAGGGATCACACGGCGGTTATTGCGGGCCGGCGGTCAAACCCATCGCGCTCAACATGGTGGCCGAGATCGCGCGCGATCCGGAAACGCATGGTCTGCCCATCTCGGGCATCGGCGGGATCACCACATGGCGCGACGCGGCGGAGTTCATGGCCCTTGGCGCGGGCAACGTCCAGGTGTGCACGGCCGCCATGGTCTACGGCTTCAAGATCATCGACGAACTTGTGAGCGGGCTTGAGAACTGGATGGACGAGGCGGGTTATGACCGGCTCGACCAGTTCACGGGCATGGCCACGCCCAACGTGACGGACTGGCAGTATCTCAACCTGAACCATGTGGTGAAGGCGCGGATCGATCAGGAAAGCTGCATCAAGTGCGGGCGCTGCCACATCGTATGCGAGGACACGTCACACCAGGCCATCACGTCGATGGTCAATGGCGAACGGCACTTCGAGGTGATCGACGAGGAATGCGTCGGTTGCAATCTCTGTGTCAGCGTGTGCCCGGTCGAGAACTGCATCACCATGGAGACCCTGACCGACGGCGTCGATCCACGCACGAAGCAGCCGATCAGCGACGATTACGGCAACTGGACGACACACCGGAACAATCCGGCGCGGGTGACCGAGGCCGCCGAGTAGTGGCAGCCGGCGCCGGGGCTGCGGCGGGGCACCGCCCGCTCTGGCGCGCCCATGTGGCGATGTTCGCCTTCGCCTTCCTGATCAGCACGTCTTTCACGGTCGGACAGGCGATCACGGATGCCGTCGACCCGGCGGCGCTGACCTTTCTACGCTTTCTCATGGCGCTTTCGATCTTCGCCGCGCTGCTGAAGGCTGGCGGCGAGGGCTTCGGTCTTCCGGGCGGCCGGGACATGCTGCGGTACGGCTGGCTGGCGCTTCTGGTGGTCACCTACTTCGTCGCCATGTTCGAGGCGCTGCGCTGGACCGATGCGCTCAGCACGGGTGCCGTGTTCACCCTGACGCCGCTTATCACTGCCGTCATGTCCCGCATCTTTCTCGGCCAGCGCCTGACGGCGGGCGAGGGGATTGCGCTCATCGTTGCGGGCGCGGGTGCGCTCTGGGTGATGTTCGGCGGCGACATCGAAAAGCTTGCCCGGTTCGCCATCGGCAAGGGCGAGCTGATCTTCCTGTTCGGCGCGACCGCCTATGCAGCCTATTCGCCGTCGGTACGAAAGCTCAATGCCGGCGAGCCGCTGGCGCGGCTCACCTTCTGGACCCTGGCTGCGGGCTGTGTCCTGCTCGCGGTCTACGGCTGGCGTCCGATCACGCAGACCGACTGGGCGTCGGTTCCCTGGCCGGTCTATCTCGGCATCGCCCATCTTGCGGTGTTCACGACCGCGATCTCGTTTTACCTGATCCAGTACGCCAGCCTCGACCTGCCGTCGGCCAAGGTAATGGCCTACACCTACCTCATTCCCGCATTCGTGCTCGCCCAGACGCTCATCCTCGGCGCGCCGTGGCCGGGAGCCAGCGTGATCGCAGGCGTCGCCGTCATCGCTGCCGCGATGGTGTTGTTGCAGCGCGCGGCCTAGCTCTCGAACGTCCGCTTCCGGTCCTGCCAGAGCTCCAAAAGGGCGAGGATCACCACCGCGCTGCCGAGCACGACATGCCAGTTGCGCAGCGCGCCGCCGTAGTTGAGGACGAACGGCGAGGCGATCACCCATGCGCCGCAAAGCAGTTCCGCCACTTCTTCCCACCGGCGCAGCCACATCATTTCCTGGAATGCCAGCATCGCGATGAGTATGCCGGCGAGGCCGGTATTGATCGCGATAGCGGTGTTGTCGCCAACGCCGATGATGATCGGGGACAGCACGATCAGCACGCCGCAGGCGGCCGAGAAGACGTCCTCCCAGCGGCGGTGCTCGCTGAGCCAGTTTCGTTTTGCCGAAGTTGCCATGACAACTCCTCCTGTCTGGTTACGGGGCAAGCGCAACCGGAACGCCCATGAGGAGTGTCTGACGTATCCAACCATCCCGCAGACGGGCGTTGGTACGCTTTGCATGGATTATATCCGCAATCCGATGCAATGCAAAGTTGTGTTGATTTCAGAATTGCTCGCAAAAAGAGAGGTCCGGACGAGTCAGGTATGCGACCAGTCGTCAGGGTCCTCCGAGTTGCCCGGCGAAAGACCGAGGATATCGCCGTCCGTCGCGCAGCCCAGGCCGAGGACCGTGCGGTTGGCGTAGGCGAAATAGGCGCTGAGCTGGTTGATCTCCAGAATCTCGCCGTCATCGAACCCGGTGGCTCTGAGGTCTTCAACGGACTGCTCTGTCAGCGCGGAGGGGTTCTCTGTCAGGATCCGCGCATAGCGCAGCGCCGCTTTCTCGCGGTCGTTGAACGGCCCGGCGTCGATGTCGCCGCTGTCGAGGGCGGCTCTGATGGCTTCCGCCTTCGCATCGTCATTCAGAAGGCGCACCAGTCCCTCATAGTGGTGGTCCACGCAATAGGTGCAGCGGTTGAGGATGCTGACCCAGACGCCCAGCGTCTCCAAAAACCACTTGGGGACGCGGTTGCCGGAGTGATGCAGCACGTATTTGTAGAGCGCCATGTGCCCTTCCATGGTGTGCGGGCGCAGGCTGTGCATCATCATGATGTTGTCGACGTTGTTGTCCGGTCCCTTGATCCGGTCATAGAGCGTCTTGAGACGGCCTTCCGCCTCGTCATAGGGCACGGTGCGTATCCAGGTCATCTGTGGTCCTCGTCACTCAACTGTTGAACCGGTGAGGCGTTCATGAACGCGAATAGCCGTACAGGCGCCGGGCTTCGTCCTCCGAAACATAACCGTTGCGGATGTCGTCCTCGATCAGGTGTTTCGGGCGTTCCGCCGGGTCGCCGTAGCCGCCGCCGCCCGGAAGCTCGATCGTGACCACGGTATCGGGTTTCAGCGTGCGCGTGATCTTGGGCTCCAGCGGCTCGTCATTGTTGACCCGCAGGATGCCCGCCGCACCGTCTCTGCCGCCGGCGAGGCCGGGGGCGGGGTGGCGCACCCGCTCGTACAGGCCGGAGAAAAGATAGGGCTGATCCGTCAGAACCTCGATGTCGAGGCTCTGGCCGAGCCCGCCGCGATGGGTGCCGGCACCGGCGGAGTCGTCGCGCAACTCGCGTCGGTGGATATAGAGCGGTGCCACGGTTTCCATGACCTCGACCGGCACACCGGCGATGCCGCTCGGGAAAGCGGTGGCCGACAGGCCGTCCCGGTTGGCCATGGCCCCCGCGCCGCCTGAAGCAAACCATGTGAAGGAGAAGTGCTTGCCGGTCTTGCCGTCGACACCGGCGATGTGCGTGTCCCAGAGGCCGTCGAAGCCGGGCGCGATCACCTTGTCCGGCAGCACGCCTGCAAGCGCGCCCATGACGGCTGAAGGGAGAAAATGCCCGACCAGATGCCGCCCGCCGATGGCGGCCGGATAGACCGCATTCAGGAGACAGCCTTCCGGCGCATTGACCGTCACCGGGCGGAAGCTGCCTTCGTTGTTGGGAACGTCCGGTGAGATGGCGCACTTGACGCCATAGGTGGTGTAGGCGCGGGTGTAGTTGAGGCAGACATTGATGCCGTATGCGGAAGGCCCTGACGTGCCGTCGAAATCGACGGTCAGGTGATCGCCCTCGACGATGACCCTGGCGGCGATCTCGATAGGGTCATCGAAGCCGTCGATGACGATGTCATAGGAATGCTCGCCGTCATCGAGGGCTGCGATCCGGTCACGCATCGCGCGTTCGGAGCGGTCGACGATCTCGTCGGACAGGTTCTCGATGTCGTCGAGGTCGAACTCGTCGATGAAGCGCAGCAACTGGCGGGCGCCGACCTCGTTGCCGATGACCTGGGAGTGCAGGTCGCCCATGACCTCTTCGGGCGTGCGCACATTGGCGGCGATCATGTCGAAGATCGGCTCGACCATCTCGCCCGCCTCGTAGAGCTTCATGACGGGCAGGAAGATGCCTTCCTCGTAGACCGACCGGGAATCGGCGGAGAGACCGCGCCCGCCAATGTCGAGCGCATGACAGCAGTTGGCGAAGAACGCGATGCAGCGGTCGCCCTTGAACACCGGCGTGGCGATGGTGATGTCGTTGAGCTGGGATGCGGTCTTCCACGGGTCGTTGGTGATCAGCACGTCGCCGGGCTTGAGACTGTCGACCGGATACTTGTCCAGGAAATGGATCATGCCGGTCGCCATGGAGTTGATGTGACCGGGCGTTCCGGTCACGGCCTGGGCGATCATCCGGCCGCGCCGGTCGAACACGCCGGCGGAAAGGTCGCCGGCCTCGCGTACGATCGAGGTGAAGGACGAGCGCATGAGCGCGGCGGCCTGTTCGTTGACCGTCGCGATCAGCCGGTTCCAGAGAATATCGAGCGTGACCTGGTCCATGTTCAGCCCTTCTCCTGCGTTGCTGGGATCTCGGCTATCAGATTGCCCCATTGATCCACCATGAGATCACCCGGCCCGTTGATCACGACGGTCGACTCGTGTTCCTCGATAATGGCCGGACCTGTGAGTGTCTGCCCGGGCTCAAGCAGATAGCGGTCGTAGACGGGGACCGGCACGAACGCCTTCTCGCCCGGCAGATAGATCTCGCGCTCGCCCTTGAGTGCGTCCGCAGCGTCTCCCGATCCATCCGTCTGCCGGGCGGCCAGCGAGAGTTCCGGCTCGGGCCCGGAGGCCACGACCCGCCAGGATACGACGTCGATGGGCGTGTCCGGCACGATATGCCCGTAGAGGGTCTTGTAGGTTTCCTCGAAGTTGGTCTTGAGCTGATCGAGGGCAGCGTCGTTTAATTCGCCGTGCGGCGCGCGGACGCGGATCTCGTAACCCTGCTTGCGGTAGCGCATGTCCGCAAAGCGGTCGAAGCGAATGTCTGCTTCCGCCACAGTCGGTGTCAGGACTTTCCGGCCTTCGTCCTCCATCAGCCGGATGGCGTCCATGGCCTCGGCGCAATCGAGGTTCTCGAGCGGGCGCGTCAGCGTGCGGACGAAATCGAAGGAAAGCGGCGCGGTCAGGAACCCGATGGACGACATGACGCCGGCGCGCAGCGGATAGATGATGCGCGTCGCATTGAGAATGCGCGCTACGCCATAGGCGTGAACCGGTCCCGCGCCACCGAAGGCGAAGATCGCCAGGTCCTCGATGTCGCGGCCGCGCTCGACGGCATGCATGCGCGCGGCCGACGCCATGCTCTCGTTGGCCATCTGGTGAATACCCCAGGCCGCATCGGTCTGATCGAGGCCAAGCGGTTCTGCTACGTGGCTCGTGATCGCGGTTCGGGCCGCGTCGACATCAAGCGCCATGTCGCCGCCTAGGAAGAAAGACGGATCGAGATAACCGAGCGTCAGGTCGGCGTCGGTCACGGTCGGTCGCGTGCCGCTGAGGCCGTAACATGCCGGGCCCGGGTCGGAGCCCGCGCTTTGCGGGCCGACCTGAAGGCGCCGCAATGCGTCGACCTGGGCGATCGAGCCGCCGCCGGTGCCGATCTCGATCATTTCGATCACCGGTATCTTGACCGGGAGGCCGCTGCCCTTCTTGAACTGGTACTGACGATCGACCTCGAAGTCCGGTGCGATCAGCGGTTCGCCGTCGATGATGAGACAGGCCTTGGCGGTCGTGCCGCCCATGTCGAAGGAGAGCAGATCCTTTAGCCCCAGGCGCTCACCGAAACTGGCCGCGGCCAGCGCCCCCGCAGCGGGACCGGACTCGATCAGCCGGACGGGAAAACGCACCGCGGTCGACACTTCGCAGAGACCGCCGTTGGACTGCATGATGAAGAGCGGGCCCGCGGTGTCGGCCTCGTCGCGGAGACGCGACTCCAGACGCCGCAGATAGTCCTCCGCGATACCCTGGACGTAGATATTCACGAGCGTCGTCGACGTGCGTTCGTACTCGCGCAACTCCGGGACCAGTTCACTCGCCAGCGTGACCGAGAGGCTGGGCATGCGGTCGGCCAGCATCCCGGCGATACGGCGTTCGTGGACATCGTTTGCATAGCCGTGCATCAGACAGATGCCGACGGCCTCGACACCTTCTTCCTCGAGCCTGGGGACCAGCGCCTCTACGCTTGCCTCATCGAGCGGGATGCGGATGCTGCCGTCGGCGAGCACGCGTTCATCGACTTCAAACCGCAGATAACGCGGCGCGATCGGCTGCGGGCGCTGCATCTGCAGGTCGTACATGTCGTAGCGATGCTCGCGCCCGATCTCGATGGCGTCGCGGAATCCGCGCGTCGCGATGAGGGCGGTCCTCGCTCCCTTGCGCTCGATCACCGCATTGGTGAAGAGGGTGGTGCCGTGCAGTACCTGCGACACCGCCTGTCCCTCGCCGTCGGTGAGCAACTGCCTGACGCCGTCGAGCACGGCTTCGTCCGGATTGTCGCGGGTCGTGCGCACCTTGGCGATACGGATGTCGCCGGTGGCATCATCGATCAGGACAAGATCGGTGAAGGTTCCGCCGATGTCGGCGCCGATCCTCAGACTCATGTGGGCATGTCCGTTCTTGCCAGGGATTTGTGAACGGCGGTCATCGGAATCCTTTCTTTAGGCCGTCAGCGGGGGATAAGGCCGTTGAGGAACACGGTCCGCAGGGTTTCCGCCGCGCTCTTGAAGCGCTCTTCGCGCGGCTTTGGCGAGAGGGCGTCGATCTGGACTTCAAAGTCGGCGTAGTGCTGCGTGGCGGCCCAGATCATGAAGATCAGATCAAGCGGGTCGACGGCCGCGAGCTTGCCGTCATCGATCCAGCCCTGAACGACCGCGCATTTTTCGGCGACGCGCCGTTTCAGTTCGCCGTGCAGAATCGGGCGGATGCTCGGCGCGCCCTGAAGAATTTCATTGGCGAAGAGCCGCGAGGCCGCCGGGCTTTGGCGCGACATCTCCAGCTTGTGATCGATATAGGCGGCGATCTCCGTGCCCGGGTCGCCTTGGGGATCAAGCTGCGCGAACGGTTCGAGCCAGAGTTCCAGCGTGTTCGCCAGTACCGCGACGTAAATGTCATCCTTGCTCGCGAAGTAGTAGAGCAGGTTGGGCTTCGACATGCCGGCCTTGCGGGCGATCTGGTCGACGGTCGTGCCGCGATAGCCGAATGCGGAAAAGACCTCGACGGCGGCGTCGAGGATGCGTTCCTCGTTCTGCTCCTGAATACGGGTGCGCTTGCGGGACTGCTGGGCGCGCGGGCTCATGGCCGATGCTCCGGTACAATGCCGATACCCTTCAGGATGATGTCGACAACCTGCGTCTTGGCTTCCTCGAACTGGGACTCACTCAGCGGACGGCCGCCGTTCAGCGTGTCGATCTGGTGGTTGAAGTCGGCATAGTGCTGGGTCGTTGCCCAGATCATGTAGAGCAGATACTCCGGGTTGACCGCCGCGATCTTGCCTTCGTCGATCCAGCGCTGAATGACGGCGACGCGGCTGTCGGTCCAGTCGCGCAGGGTGGTTTCCAGATAGTCGTGGATAACGGGGGCCCGGTGCATGATCTCGTTGGCCCAGACCTTCGACCCCATCGGATGATCCCGGCTGATGTCCATCTTCGTGGAAATGTAGCGGGTCAGCGCTTCGGCCGGGTCGTCGCAGTCGTCGAACGAGTTGGCCGCTTCAAGCCATATCGTAAAGATATCGTCGACCACCTTGCGGTAGAGCGCTTCCTTGGTCGGAAAATAGTAGTGAAGATTGGCCTTCGGGATGCCGGCGCGTTCGGCGATCAGGCTCGTGGTGGCGCCGCGAAAACCGTATTCCGCGAACACGCTTTCGGCCGCCTCGAGAATGGCGGACTCGTTTTCCTTGCGGATCGTCGCCTTGCCGCCGTTGCGTCTGGCAGCAGGCCGCTTCAGAGCGGTGCGCTCGGCCATCGGTCCCGGGGTCGTTTCCTACAAATTATTTGACCAATTGGTCAGCGTTCGTTAGCGTTCATCTTGACCGATTGGTCAGGATCGCGCAACCGGCATATTCGGAAAACCGAAGCTGGCGGCGGGTGTCGCCGGTGCCGCGGAATGCGGATGGCCTTCGCGATTCCAATGCAGGGGAGTGTCTTTCGTGACAATGCCGATCCGGCCTTTTGCTCCATTGCCGATGCGCCGTTTGGCGGTATCCTGCCTGATCCTGAAACCCATGGGAGGAGCGGCCCTGCGGCCCGCTTGCTGAACGCCGATGCTCGACAAAGTCGTTTCCCGACCGAATGATCTCGAATCCTTCTGGATGCCATTCTCTGCCAACCGGCAGTTTAAGAAGGCGCCACGCATGTTCGTGGCCGCCGACGGCATGTACTACACGACCGACGACGGCCGGAAGGTGCTGGACGGCACGGCCGGTCTCTGGTGTGTGAACGCGGGTCACAAGCGGCCCAAGATCGTCGAGGCCGTGCAGCGGCAGGTTGCCGAACTCGACTTCGCGCCGACCTTCCAGATGGGCCACCCCAGGGCGTTCGAGCTGGCGTCGCGCCTTGCGCAGATCACGCCCCAGGGCATGGACCGCATCTTCTTCACCAATTCCGGTTCCGAGTCGGTCGACACGGCGCTGAAGATCGCTCTGGCCTATCACCGGGTCAAAGGCGACGGCGCGCGCTTCCGTCTGATCGGGCGGGAACGCGGCTATCACGGTGTCAACTTCGGCGGCATCTCGGTGGGCGGCATCGTCGCCAACCGCAAGATGTTCGGTACGCTGCTGACGGGTGTTGACCATATGCGGCACACCCATGACATCGAGCGCAACGCCTTCACCCGCGGTATCCCCGAGCACGGTGCGGAATTCGCCGACGACCTGGAGCGCATCGCCACCCTGCATGATCCGTCGACCATTGCCGCCGTGATCGTCGAGCCGATGGCCGGCTCGACCGGCGTGCTTCTGCCGCCCAAGGGCTATCTGGAGCGCCTGCGCGAGATCTGCGACAAGCACGGTATCCTGCTGATCTTCGACGAGGTCATCACCGGGTTCGGCCGCCTCGGCACGCCCTTCGCGCCGGATGCCTTCGGCGTGAAGCCGGACATCATTACGACCGCCAAGGGTCTGACCAGCGGCGTGATCCCGATGGGTGCGGTGATCGTGCGCGACGAGATCCACGACGCGTTCATGAACGGTCCGGAGCATCTGATCGAGTTCTTCCACGGCTACACGTATTCCGGCAATCCGGTCGCGAGTGCCGCCGGCATTGCAACGCTCGAGACCTACCAGGAAGAGGGCCTGTTCGCGCGCGCTGCGGAGCTCGCACCCTACTGGGAGGACGCGCTGCATTCGCTCAAGGGCCTGCCCCATGTCATCGACATCCGGAACTACGGCCTGATCGGCGCGGTCGAGCTTGAGCCGATCGCCGGTGAGCCGACCAAGCGCGCCTTCTCGGCCTTCATCAAGGCATTCGAGAACAATATTCTGATCCGCACGACCGGCGACATCATCGCCCTGTCGCCGCCGCTGATCATCGAGAAATCGGAAATCGATGAACTGTTCGGCAAGCTTGCGGAGGTCCTGAAAGCCACGGACTGACCGGCGCCACGAGGCGCGACACAATAAACAGGGAGAAAGGTCGAAAATGACGGTGGCGACCAATCTGAAGGTCAACGGGGAGCGCCTCTGGGACGCTCTCATGGAAATGGCGAAAATCGGTCCGGGCGTGGCCGGCGGCAATAACCGCCAGACTCTCACCGATGTCGACGCGGAGGGCCGCGAACTGTTCCAGAAGTGGTGCGACGACGCGGGGCTGACCATGGGCGTCGACAAGATGGGCACCATGTTTGCGCGGCGCGAGGGCGCCGACCCGGATGCACTGCCGGTCTATGTGGGCAGTCATCTCGATACCCAGCCGACCGGCGGCAAGTATGACGGTGTCCTCGGCGTGCTGGGCGGGCTTGAGATCATCCGCACGCTCAACGACATGAACATCAAGACCAAGCATCCGATCGTCGTGGTCAACTGGACCAACGAGGAGGGCACCCGGTTTGCGCCGCCGATGATGGCGTCGGGCGTGTTCGCCGGGATGCACACGCTGGACTGGGCCTATGCGCGGGAGGATGCCGAAGGCAAGACCGTCGGCGAGGAGCTCCAGCGTATCGGCTGGGTCGGCGACGAAGAGGTCGGTGACCGCAAGATGCACGCCTTCTTCGAACTCCACATCGAGCAGGGGCCGATCCTCGAGGCTGAAGACAAGGACATCGGCGTGGTCAGCCACGGGCAGGGCCTGAGCTGGATGCAGATCACGCTCACCGGCAAGGAAAGCCACACCGGTTCAACGCCGATGCCGATGCGGGTCAACGCCGGGCTCGGCATGGCGCGCATCACCCAGCTTGTCGACGAGATCGCCTGGAGCCACGCGCCACTCGCGGTAGGCGCCGTCGGTCACTGCGACGTGTATCCGAATTCACGCAATATCATTCCCGGCAAGGCCGTGTTCACCGTCGACTTCCGGCATCCGGAGAAAGACGTCATCGCGGACATGGTGAGCCGGCTGAAGGAGGGTGCGGAGAAGATCGCCGAAGACATCGGCCTCGGCATCGAGATGGAGCAGGTCGGCGCGTTCGATCCGGTGAAATTCGACGAGGGGTGCGTTGACGCGGTGCGCCGTGCGGCCGACCGGCTCGGCTACAGCCATCGCGATATCGTTTCCGGTGCCGGACATGACGCCTGCTGGGTCAACCGGGTCGCGCCGACGGCCATGGTCATGTGCCCGTGCGTTGACGGCCTGTCCCACAACGAGGCGGAGGAGATTTCGCCGGAATGGGCGACCGCCGGCGCCAACGTGTTGTTCCACGCCGTTGTCGAGACGGCGGAAATCGTGGAGTAGGAGGAGGTTCCATGTCGACAGTCATCAAGGGCGGTACCATTGTCACCGCTGACCGGACCTACGAGGCGGACGTTCTCGTCGAGGGCGGCAAGATCACTGAAATCGGGCAGGGCCTGAGCGGCGACGAAACGCTGGACGCTGCCGGTTGCTATGTCATGCCGGGCGGTATCGACCCGCACACCCATCTCGAAATGCCGTTCATGGGCACCTATTCCTCGGACGACTTCGAATCCGGGACGCGTGCCGCGCTTTCCGGCGGCACCACCATGGTGGTCGACTTCTGTCTTCCGGCACCCGGCCAGTCGCTCCACGAGGCACGGCAGATGTGGGACAACAAGACCTCCAAGGCGAGCTGCGACTACTCCTTCCACATGGCGATCACATGGTGGAGCGAGCAGGTCTTCAACGAAATGGCGGATGTTGTCGACAGCGGCATCAACACATTCAAGCATTTCATGGCCTACAAGGGCGCGCTGATGGTCGACGACGACGAGATGTACTCGTCGTTCCAGCGCTGCGCCGCGCTCGGTGCAATGCCGCTGGTCCATGCGGAAAACGGCGACGTCGTCGCGCAGTTGCAGCAGAAGCTGCTGGAAGAAGGCAACAACGGGCCGGAGGGTCACGCCTATTCACGGCCGCCCGAGGTCGAGGGCGAAGCCACGAACCGGGCGATCATGATTGCCGACATGGCGCGCGTCCCGCTTTACGTGGTGCATACGTCCTGCGAGCAGGCGCACGAGGCCATCCGGCGTGCGCGCCAGAAAGGCATCCGGGTCTATGGCGAGCCGCTGATCCAGCACCTGACGCTTGATGAGACGGAATACTTCCATGAGAACTGGGACCATTCCGCGCGCCGGGTCATGTCACCGCCGTTCCGTAACAAGCAGCACCAGGACTCGCTCTGGGCGGGCCTTGCGGCCGGCAGCCTCCAGGTTGTGGCGACCGACCACTGCGCCTTCACGTCGGACCAGAAGCGCATGGGGATCGGCAACTTCACGCAGATCCCGAACGGTACCGGCGGACTTGAGGACCGCATGCCGATGCTCTGGACGGCGGGTGTGCGCACCGGCCGGCTGACCATGAACGAGTTCGTGGCGGTCACGTCGACCAACATTGCCAAGATCCTCAACATCTACCCGAAGAAAGGCGCGATCCTGGAAGGTGCCGATGCCGATATCGTGGTGTGGGATCCGGACCGGTCCAAGACCATCAGTGCCGAGACCCAGCAGTCGGCCATCGATTACAACGTGTTCGAGGGCAAGGAGGTGACGGGCCTGCCGCGCTTCACCATGACCCGCGGCATGGTTGCGATCGAGGAAAGCGATGTGAAGACGCAGCAGGGTCACGGGGAGTTCGTTCCGCGCGAGGCGTTCCCGGCGGTCAACCGGGCGCTTTCCAAGTGGAAGGAGATCACCGCGCCACGCGCTGTCGTCCGCGATCCCGCCAACATGCCGGCCGGCGTCTAGGCTTGCGCTCCGGCGGAACGGGATGTTGAAGAGCATGAACAGCGACGATGCGAAGGCTCCGGAGGCTGCGGCCGTGCCGGAACGCGTCATCGACATCAAGGACCTTTCCCTGACGTTTCAGACCGGAGATGGGCCGGTTCATGCGCTCTCCGACATCAATCTCGACATCGGACCGGGCGACTTCGTTTCGCTGATCGGACCGTCCGGCTGCGGCAAGACCACCCTGCTTCGCGTCATCGCCGATCTGGAGCAGCCGACCGGCGGCAGCATCACGGTCAACGGCGTCAGCCCGCACGAGGCGCGCATGGCGCGGGCCTACGGCTACGTGTTCCAGGCGGCGGCGCTCTATCCGTGGCGCACCATCGCCCGGAACGTGGCGCTCCCGCTGGAGGTCATAGGTCTGCCGCGGGCCGAGCGGGACAGCCGGATCAAACGCAATCTTGAGCTGGTCAACCTGTCCGGCTTCGAGAAGAAGTTTCCCTGGCAGCTCTCCGGCGGCATGCAGCAGCGGGCCTCGATCGCGAGGGCGCTTGCCGTTGAGCCCGACCTGATGCTCATGGACGAGCCGTTCGGCGCGCTCGACGAGATCGTGCGCGATCATCTGAACGAGCAACTGCTGAAGCTGTGGGACAAGACCAGCAAGACGGTCGTATTCGTGACACACTCGATTCCGGAGGCCGTGTTCCTGTCGACACGGATCGTGGTCATGTCACCACGGCCCGGAAGAATCCATGACGTGATCGAGAGCAACCTGCCGCGTGACCGCACGCTCGATGTGCGCGAAACGCCGGAATTCCTCGAGATCGCCCACCGCGTGCGCGAGGGCCTGCGGGAAGGGCACTCCTATGACGACTAGCGTGTCAGGCGGCGGTTTTCTGCATCGCGCCTGGCCCGTGCTGGCCGTTGTGCTCGTCATCATCGCGATCTGGTACGTCGCCGCCGTTCTGCTCAATACGCCTTTCCAGAAGGACCTCTACAAGCGCGGCAATGTGGTGGAGTACACGACCGAGCAACTGGTCCGCGATACCCTGGCGCAGGAACGCCCGGTGCTGCCGGCACCGCACCAGATCGCGCGCGAGATCTACAACACCACTGTCGAAAAGAAGATCACGTCCAAGCGCAGCCTGATCTATCACTCGTGGATCACGCTGTCCTCGACGCTGCTGGGCTTTCTGATCGGCACATTGCTGGGCGTGATCCTGGCGGCCGCCATCGTGCACAACCGTTCGCTCGACAAGAGCCTGATGCCCTGGGTCATCTCGTCCCAGACAATCCCGATCCTTGCCGTTGCGCCGATGATTATCGTCGTGCTCAACGCCATCGGCATCCAGGGCCTTCTGCCCAAGGCGTTCATCTCCACTTACCTGAGTTTCTTCCCGGTCACGGTCGGCATGGTCAAGGGGCTGCGGTCGCCTGAAGTCATCCATCTCGACCTTATGCGCACCTACAGCGCGTCCCGCTGGGACGTGTTCTGGAAACTGCGCTGGCCGTCCTCCATGCCGTTCCTGTTCGCCAGCATGAAGGTGGCGATCGCGATTTCCCTGGTCGGCGCCATTGTCGGCGAACTGCCGACCGGTGCGGTGGCGGGTCTCGGCGCGCGGCTGCTCGCCGGCTCCTATTACGGCCAGACCATCCAGATCTGGTCGGCGCTCGTGGTCGCGGCCGTGCTCGCGGCAACGCTTGTCGCTCTTGTCGGCGTTGCCAACCGCTCCGTTCTCAGGCGCATGGGGATGGCACAATGAGCGGGTTGCGCACGGTCCTTTCGCTGGTTGCGCTGTTGTGCAGCGGGGCAGGACTGGTCATGAGTCTGATCGCTGGCGACGGCAGCCTGCGATTGTTCGCGCTGGCGGCCATGTTCATAGCTGCCGCGACGATGCCGGCGCGCATCTCGGAAGGCTGGATCATCATCGGGCTGGCACTGGTCAGTCACTACGGGGCATGGGTCCTGATCGGCGTGCTCGACGGTGTCGTCAAGGGTCCCGCCTACTGGGTGCTCGTGATCGCGGCCTGGGCGCTGGCCTGGCTCCTGGTCGACCGGCTTTCGGCGATCGAGACCCTGGACAAGACCATGCGCCGCGCCATCGGTCTCGTTGTTCCGCTGCTGTTCGGCATCTGGCTCCTGATCCTCTGGGAAGTCCTGGTGCGCGGTTTCAACGTGCCGGCGGTTCTTCTGCCGCCGCCCAGTGCCATCGGAGACCGGCTTGTCGCATCCGTTCCGATACTCTGGGCCGACTTCCAGCAGACCTTCCTCAAGGCCGTTCTTATCGGTTATGCGCTTGGCTGCGGGGCGGGGTTCCTGGTGGCGATCGCCATCGACCGCTCGTCTTTCCTGCAGCGCGGGCTGCTGCCCATCGGCAATCTGGTCTCGGCGCTGCCGATCGTCGGCGTGGCGCCGATCATGGTGATGTGGTTCGGCTTCGACTGGCCGTCCAAGGCGGCGGTGGTGATCATCATGACGTTCTTCCCGATGCTGGTGAACACGGTTTCGGGGCTCGCCGCGTCCAGCGCGATGGAACGGGACCTGATGAAGACCTATGCCGCAGGCTACTGGCAGACGCTGTTCAAGCTCAGACTGCCGCAGGCGCTGCCGTTCATTTTCAATGCCTTGAAGATCAATTCGACACTTGCGCTGATCGGCGCAATCGTTGCGGAATTCTTCGGTACGCCGATTGTCGGCATGGGATTCCGTATTTCCACCGAGGTCGGACGCATGAACATCGACATGGTGTGGGCGGAGATCGCCATCGCGGCGCTCGCCGGTTCGCTGTTCTATGGCATCTTGACCTTGATCGAGCGGGTGTTCACGTTCTGGCACCCGTCATTCCGTAGCTGAGAAAGTCCGTTGCAAACAGGGAGACAAGGATGAAAAAACTACTCGCTACCACCGCCGCCGTGATGCTCGGCCTGGCCAGCAGCGCTGCACTGGCAAAGGACGCCGTCACGCTCCAGTTGAAGTGGGTCACGCAGGCCCAGTTCGCCGGTTATTACGTGGCCAAGGAGAAGGGTTTCTACGACGAGGCCAATCTCGACGTCACGATCAAGCCCGGCGGACCGGATATCGCGCCGCCGCAGGTGATCGCCGGCGGGGGCGCCGACGTCATCATCGACTGGATGCCGTCCGCACTCGCGAGCCGCGAGAAGGGCGTCGCTCTGGTCAACATCGCCCAGCCGTTCAAACGGTCGGGCATGATGCTGACCTGCCGCAAGGAGACGGGCATCACGAAGCCGGCTGACTTCAAGGGCAAGACCCTCGGCGTCTGGTTCTTCGGCAATGAATATCCGTTCCTGTCCTGGATGTCCCAGCTCGGCATTCCGACCACCGGCGGCGACGGCGTGACCGTGCTGAAGCAAGGCTTCAACGTCGACCCGCTGCTGCAGAAGCAGGCCGACTGCATCTCCACGATGACCTACAACGAGTACTGGCAGGTCATCGATGCGGGTATCCCGGCTGACGATCTCGTGGTCTTCAAGTACGAGGACCAGGGCGTTTCGACGATGGAAGACGGCCTCTACGTTCTTGAGGACAAGCTCAAGGATGCCGCCTTTGTCGACAAGATGGCCCGCTTCGTGAAAGCCTCGATGAAGGGCTGGGCCTGGGCGCGCGAAAATCCGGACGCAGCGGCCGATATCGTGCTCGAGAATGACGCCACCGGTGCGCAGACCCAGAAGCACCAGCGCCGCATGATGGGCGAGATCAACAAGCTGACCGCCGGCTCAGACGGCAAGCTCGATCCTGCCGATTACGACCGCACGGTGAAGACTCTGCTGTCGGGTGGTTCCGATCCGGTCATTACCAAGAAGCCGGAAGGGGCGTGGACCCATGCGGTGATCGACAAGGCGATGTAAGACGTCAATACCCCACGTCTGACAAGCGAGCCGGTTCGGGATTGTTGCCCGGGCCGGCTTTTTTTAGGGCATTCGGCTCAGGGCCGGCTGACTTTCAGGAGAACTGTTCCGGTCAGCGTCATGAACGTTGCCGCCAGCCGGGCGAGGGAAAGCCGCTCCTTCAGGATGATCACACCGAACAGAACGGCAAAGATGATGCTGGTTTCGCGCAGTGCCGCGACGAGCGCAATCGGAGCCACGCTCATGGCCCAGATCACCATCCAGTACCCGGCGAGGGCCATCAGGCCCGCGGCCATGGCCGGCCGCCAGACCCTGGCGACCTTGCCGGTCAGGCCGTTTCGCCGCTTCCAGAGCGCATAGGTCGTGATCGGAATCCATTCCAGGCCGAACAGCCAGGCCGAATAACTGTGCGGGCTGCCGGCGAGCCGTGCGCCGACACCGTCAACCAGCGTGTAGCAGGCGATGAACAGTCCGGTGCCGAGCGCAAACAGCACGGCGGTCGGATTCCAGAGGTTCTGTGCGCCGCGCGTGAGCGACAGGCTCATGATGCCGGCACCCATGATCAGCACCGCGAACGTTGACGACTGGCTCAATTGCTCGCCGATCAGGGTGAGCGACAGCATGGCGACGATCAGGGGGGCGGAGCCGCGGGCAAGCGGATAGACGTGGCTCAGATCGCCGTACCTGTAGGCCAGCAGCAGAAACACGATGTAGCCCTGGTGCAGGATGACCGAGGCCAGAATGTAGGGCCAGGATTCCGGTGCGGGAGCCGGCAAGAACGGGATGGCGGCAATCGCGCCCACGGCGCCGCCAAGAGACAGCAGTCCCATGAACAGGAGACGGTCGCTGTCAACCTTGACAAAGGCATTCCACGTGGCGTGGAGCAGGGCTGCGAACAGCACAACGGCGAAGACGAAGAAGTCCATTGCGAAAACCTTTGCGGAACCCGAATCGAAGCGGCTGCGCAGTGTGTACGATTGCGCCGCCGCGACAAGGTGAATCCGCCCGGCATTCAAAAATATTCCGCGATTGGTCCCGTCGCGGCTCAGCCGGCACGTGCACTCCGCTATCGAAAAAACAGACTGTGCGTCATGAGCGCCAGACCACGTGACAAACCCGCCGTCGACGTTGCCCCTACCATACCGCCTGCGGCAGGCAACCTGCCGAAAATGCCGGGGAACCCGGATTCCTGCCGGAAAACCGGCGTTTTGCAGGGTGCATTGCCAAGGGTGCCATTCTTGCCCTGGCGCAGGCGCCCCTAAAAATTGGGAGGAAAATTCATGAAGAGATTGATGCTGTCTGTGATGGCACTCTGCCTTACGGCTGCCTTCGGCATGGCCCAGGCCGCCGAAAAGCTCAAGGTCGGTGTGCTGGCAACCCTCGAAGGAACCTATACGGTTCTCGGCGAGGACGGCATGCGAGGCTTTCAGGTGGCCATGAAGAAGTTCGGCGGTAAGGCCGGCGGTCGCGAGATCGAAGTCATTATCGGCGCAACCGATGCAAGCCCGGATTCCGCCGTCCGCGCGGCCCGCAAGGTCGTCGAGCAGGACAAGGTCGACATCGTCATCGGTCCGCTGTCCGGTTCCGAGGGCATTGCGGTCAAGAACTATGCAAAGACCCAGCCGCAGGTGACCTTTATCAACGGCATTTCCGGTGCTCAGGAAACGACGTTCGTCGAGCCTGCGGACAACTTCTTCCGCTTCAATATGGACGGCGCCCAGTGGATGGCCGGCCTCGGCGAGTATGTGTTCAAGGAAAAGGGTTACAAGACCGTCGCCACGATCGGCGAGGACTATTCCTTCATCTACACGCAGGTCTACGGCTTTGCACTGGAATACTGCCAAGCCGGCGGTGAGATCACCGAGCGCTTCTGGGTGCCGCTCGGCACCAAGGACTTCGCCTCCATCATCGCGGCGCTGCCCGATGACGTCGACGCCATCTATCTCGGCCTCGGCGGCGGCGATGCGGTCAACTTCCTCAACCAGTACCTCCAGGCCGGCGGCGACGCCAACCTGATCGGCTCGACGATCATGATCGACGGTACCGTGCTCAACTCCAAGGGCAAGGCCAAGGAAGTGCTGACGGGTACGCCGGGTGCCGGACCGCAGGCGGACACATGGGACAACGAGAAATGGCAGGCCTTCGTGAAGACCTACCAGGACGCCTTCCCGCCGGAGAAGCGCTTCCCGAGCCCGTCGCTGCTCGCAACCGGGTACTACAACGCGGCCACCGCGGCGTTCTCGGTCATAAACGACATCAATGGCGATCTCAGCGATGGCCACAAAAAACTCCGCGCCGGGCTTGCGTCTCTCGAACTTGATGCGCCCAACGGCAAGATCAAGCTCGACGGCAATCGCCAGGCCATCGGCACCAACTTCATCACGGAAGTCGTCAAGGATTCGAACGGCAACCTCGTGAACAAGCTGGTCAAGATCGTGCCGAACGTCAATCAGACGATGGGCATGGACGAAGCGGTCTTCAGGAAGATCGGCGTGCCGGGACGTGAAGTTCCGAAGTGCCAGAAGTCCTACAACTGACATGAGAAATCCGGGCGGCTTCGGCCGCCCGGTTTGCTTTCGTTCGAACGCGTGGGCTTCAATGCGCCGGCGTCACCCTGCCGGTGCGGGAGCCGCGACGGGAGTGCCCAGTGTCGCTCATCAATTACGTGACCAAGATCCATTTTGCCGACGGCATCGTGGAGGAGGCCCTGCGAGCCGAAATCGAGGTCCTCGGGTCTGAACGTCCGCTGATCGTAACCGACCGGAATACCGCCGATGCGGACATTCTCGGACGCGTCGAACAGGCCATTCCGAAATCCGTTCATTGCGAGATTTACCAGGACGCTCCCGGCACGCCGACGGAGGATGCGGCTCTCGCGGTTGCCGATCTGTGCCGCGAACACGACTGCGATGCGCTGATCGGGCTCGGCAGCGGCCCGTCGCTCGATCTCGCCAAGATCGTCGGCGTCCTCACATCCCATGACGGACCGCTCTCGAAGTACGCCACCGTGGAAGGCGGCTTCGCACGCATCCGTGACGTCCTGCCGCCACTGATCGCGATCCCGACGACTGCCGGCAACGGCTCGGAAGTCGGCCGCATGGCGGTGGTCATACTGGATGACGGCCGTACCGTCGGCCTGCAGAGCCCATACCTCGTGCCCAAGGTGGCGATCTGCGATCCGACGCTGACCATCGAACTGCCGGCGGACCTGACCGCCGGATCGGGCATGGATGCCATCACCCACTGCATCGAGACATACATTTCGACCGCCTATAATCCGCCTGCCGACGGCATAGCGCTGGATGGTCTCAGGCGGGCGGTGTCCAACATCGAGCGCGCCGTCGACCGGGGACGGGATCTCGAGGCGCGCCGTGAGATGATGGCAGCGGCCATGAACGGCGCGCTGGCGTTCCAGAAGGGGCTTGGCGGGGTTCATGCGATCAGTCATGCGCTCGGCGGGATGCGCGGCTATGAACTGGATCACGGCACGATCAATGGCGTGATGCTTCCGCACATGCTCGAATTCAACGCACCGGCCGTGGGGCACCGGTATCAGGCGCTCAACGAGGCCATGGGTCTCAGGCACCACGCGGACCTTCCTGTCGCGCTTTCGAAGCTCCGGGAGCGGGTCGGCCTGCCGGGACGGCTGGCCAAGATGGGCGTGGACGAGACCGCTATCGAACAGGCGGCGCCGCTGGCAGCGGAAGACTACACGAACAGCACAAATCCGCGCCGCGCCCGGGCAACGGACTACCGCGGCATCATGTTCTCGGCGCTTTGACGCGCTGCGGAAGAAACGGAACGCAATGGACGTCCATGCAAATCTGATCGGCGGCGAATGGTCGCCCGGAGACGGAACGGTCGAGAACGTCAATCCGTCGAACACCGACGATGTCATTGGCCGCTATGCCCGGGCGAGCGAGGCGGACGCGGGCCGTGCCGTGGAAGCGGCCGCCGCCGCGGCCCGCGAATGGGCCCATTCCGGCATTCAACAACGCCACGACATTCTGAAAGCGGCGTCCGACGAGATTCTCGCGCGGAAAGACGATATCGGCCGGCTGCTGGCGCGCGAGGAGGGAAAGACCCTCGCCGAAGGCGTGGCGGAGACGGTCCGAGCGGGCCAGATTTTCGGCTTCTTCGCGGGCGAAGCGCTGCGTCTCTCAGGCGAGAAGATCGCTTCCGTGCGCCCCGGAATCGAGGTTGAGATCACGCGGGAACCGGTCGGGATCGTCGGCCTCATTACGCCCTGGAACTTTCCGATTGCAATACCGGCGTGGAAGATTGCACCCGCGCTCTGCCACGGCAACACGGTGGTCTTCAAACCGGCCGAACTGGTTCCGGGGTGCGCCTGGACCATTGCCGATATCCTGCATCGCGCGGGCCTGCCGGCCGGCGTGTTCAATCTTGTCAACGGCCCCGGATCCGTGGTCGGGCAGGCGATGCTGGACGATCCGCGTGTCGACGCGATCAGCTTCACGGGTTCGGTGGCGACAGGGCAGAGGGTGGCCGAGGCCTGCGCCCGCCATATGCGCAAGTGCCAGCTCGAAATGGGCGGAAAAAATCCGCTTGTGGTGCTTGATGACGCCGACCTCGACATTGCCGTCGACTGTGCCGTCAACGGTGCCTATTTCTCGACAGGCCAGCGGTGCACGGCGTCCTCCAGGCTGATCGTGACCGAGGGCATTCACAATCGCTTCGTCGAGGCGATGGTCGAGCGCCTGAAGACGCTTGTCGTTGACGATGCGCTCAAGGCGGGTACCGAGATGGGGCCGGTGGTCGATGCCGTGCAACTCGGGCAGGATGAGGAATACATCGAGATCGGCAGGCAGGAAGGCGGCAATCTGCGCTGGGGCGGGCAGCGCCTGACCCGGGACACGCCCGGGTTCTACCTGCAACCGGCCTTGTTCACCGACACCAGGAATACGATGCGCATCAACCGGGAGGAGGTGTTCGGGCCGGTCGCGTCGGTCATTCGCGTGCGCGATTATGACGAGGCGCTGCAGGTCGCAAACGACACCGAGTTCGGCCTGACATCCGGCATCTGTACGACAAGCCTCAAGCACTCGAGTCATTTCAAGCGCAATTCGGAGGCCGGCATGGTCATGGTCAACCTGCCGACCGCGGGGGTCGACTATCACGTCCCGTTCGGTGGGCGGAAGGGTTCAAGTTTCGGTCCCCGCGAGCAGGGGCGTCATGCGAAGGAGTTCTATACGACGGTCAAGACGGCCTATACGCGGCCATAGGCGTTCCCAGGGCCGGATATCCGGCGAGAGCAGACTTTCTGTCGGGTCTTGCCAATTGACGGCACGTCATGGGAACATCTGAGGAAAACGGGAGGAAGGAGGCGCGAACGCAGAATTCGCGCGAAAGGGATGAGTACTGCGATCTCGATTTATCATGGCAAGTTCGGCCGGGCGACGCTCTATCAGCTGAACCGCCCGATGACGACCCATGCCCATCGGGAGGGGCATCTGATATTCCTGCTCGAAGGGCACGATTCACATCAGAACGTATCGGGCAGACGGTACGAACTCACGCCCATCTCGGCGACGGCAATTAATCCGTGGGAACCGCACGATTTCAACCCTGGAGACAGTAACGGCGGGATTTTCGCCCTTACGCTCTACATCAAACCGATCTGGTTCCTGGAGGTTGCGCGCAGCGCGCGGTCGGCCTTGAGATTCGGGCGGACGCAGATCGAGGTGACCGACTTTATCGGCCGTTCAATGCAGAAGGTCGTAACCCTGCTTCTGGAAGACTGCGATAGCGACCTGTTTGACGGCTACCTCTACGAGTTGACGCAGGAATGTTACGACCAGTCGTGGCAGTGGAATCCGGTCACGCCGCTGCGCAACGACATCCGGACGTCGTTCACGGACTTTCGCGTACGCAAGTCAATGAGGCTGATCAGCGAAAGTCTGGGCAATGAGATCGAACTCGACCTGATTGCACGCGAATCCGGCCTGTCGCGTCCGCATTTCTACAAACTGTTCCGCCAGCAGACCGGCATCACACCGAATCTCTTCATGAACACGCTCAGGACGGAGCGGGCGATCCTGCATCTGACGGAGTCTGATCAGTCGATTACAGACATCAGTTTCGATCTCGGATTCTCGTCACAGAGCGGGTTTACCCGGTTCTTCTGCTCCAATGTCGGGATGGCGCCGACGGAGTACCGCCGGGTCGCCCATATTCTGAACGCTTAAGCGCCGTTTGCCGCGGTTTTTTACGACCGTCCGTGAATTTATAATACTCAGGGATATGAGGCTTTTGGCCCCGCGTCCTAGTGTTTCAGGCCTAACGTGATCCGGAAAACCGGACGCCTGAAGAGGGAGGATATGCGTCTGCCATGCCGCTGACGCTAAATCGGGCTGAATACGGTGATTGTCCGGCTCCGGCAGCGCCCCGATGCACGGGGGACTGGGCGTGAGCCGTTTTCTTGAACGTCACCCGTTCTGGTCGCTTGCCATTCTGGTGGGCGTCATCGTTCTGCTGTGGCTGATCGTGGCGCCCTGGACGCCGGGCATGGTCTCGGTGATCGGCAAGAAAAAGGTCTTTCTGAACGCGCTGCTGAACGGCATTACGCTGGGCAGTCTCTACTTCCTGGTGGCCTCCGGCTTCACGCTGATCTTCGGCCTCATGCGCAACGTCAACCTGGCGCATGGCTCGCTCTATCTGTTCGGCGGCTATATCGGCTACGAGACCGTGAATCTGACGGGTGTCTGGATTCTCGGCTTCATCGTCGCCTTCATCGTCGTGGCGTTCTTCGGCCTGCTGCTGCAGATCGTCGTGTTCCGGCGCATGGAAGGCGAGGACCTGCGCCAGACCCTGGTCACGATCGGCATCTCGATCGTCGTGGCGGACCTGATGCTGTGGTACTGGGGCGGCGACTTCTACCAGATCCTCACGCCGGACTGGCTGTCCGGGCCTGTCGTCACGCCGATCGTCTCGGCGATCAAGCGCAGCACGGGCGATCCGATCTACCTCAAATACCCGATGGTGCGGCTGGTGATCTTCGCCGCATCCGTCGCGGTCGGCATCATCATGTGGCTGCTGCTGAACCGGACCCGTGTCGGCATGCTGATCCGCGCAGGCGTCGACGACCGAGAAATGCTCGCCGCGAGCGGCGTGCGCGTCCAGCTGATCTTCGTCGGCGTGTTCGCCTTCGGCGCGGGGCTGGCCGGTGTCGCCGGTGTCGTCGGAGGCACGTTCCAGTCCCTTGCGCCCGGCGAGGATACCCGGTTCCTGCTGGCGTCCCTTGTGGTCGTCATTGTCGGCGGCATGGGGTCGATCCCCGGGCGCCGCCCTCGGGGCGTTGCTGATCGGGCTCGCCGAGCAGTTCGGCTCCGTCTACATGCCGACCTATGCCGTCGTGCTGACCTTCCTGATCATGGTGCTCGTGCTGGCCTTCCGGCCGCAGGGCCTGTTGAGCGGCGCGCTAGGCCATGGTGGCGATCGATGGCCACAGCAACACGCCGGACCGGCCGGAGCGCCAATACCCGGTCGGGACTCTCCGAGTGCGTCAGGCAGGTCCATCCGGCATCTACGTGGATGCTGGCGGCATTCCTGCTGTTCCTGCCGCCTTCGCCAGCGACTTCGTGCAGTTCCAGATTTTCGGCTGGGCCTTCATCCTCGGCATGATCGCGCTCAGCCTGATGTTTCTGGCGGGCTATGGCGGCATGGTCAGCCTGGTGCAGATGACGGTTGCCGGATGCGCCGGCTACATGATGGCGATCTCGGCGACCAGCGCGGTCACGAATATCAGCCTCGGCTGGCCGTGGTGGCTGGCGGTGCCGGTCGCGATCGGGATCGCAGTGCTGTTCGGCACCATCTCCGGCGCGCTGGCGGTGCGGACCGAGGGCATCTACACGATCATGATCACGCTGGCGATCGCCTCGGCGTTCTTCTATTTCACCCGCCAGAACTACACTCTCTTCAACGGGTTCAGCGGCTTCAATTCGGTCTGCCGCCCGAAATCTTCGGTGTCGACTGGCGCCAGCCGACGGCCGTTCTACTACCTCACGCTGTTGGGTATGGGCGACGTACTGAGCTATTTCGTCGTGCTCTATGTCTCGCGCTCGCCGTTCGGGCTGGCGCTGCAGGGCGTGCGCGACAACCCCGCCGGATGGCGGCACTCGGTTACAACGTCACCGCCCACCGCATCGCGGCCTATGCGTTCGCGGCCGTCATCGCGGCTCGTTGCCGGCATCCTCCTGACCTGGCAGAACAACCAGATCTCGCCCGGCACGGCCGTCCGAATCGGACCGGTCATCGATATCCTCGTCATTGCCGTGGTCGGCGGCCTGAGCCGCCCCATCGGCCCGTTCATCGGCGCATTCATCTATGTCCTGCTAAGGACGTTCGCACTGGACGTGCTCGTGGCGGTCGGCTGGCCGGGCAACGGTTCCAGCTGCTGATCGGCATGGGCTTCCTGCTGATCGTGTTCTTCTCGCCAGACGGTGCTCGGCCTCGGACCGCTGGCGCCCGGTTCCGCCGCCATCTGAGCATGACCAATTCGAGCCTGAGCCCGGGCGACGGAGGCGAGCGATGATCCAGACCGCCGCCGAACGCCTGTCTTCCGCCGGAACCGCCAACGCGCTGGAACTGCGCGGCGTGTCCCGCAATTTCGGTGCGCTCGCCGCGCTGACCGATGTCACGATGAGCGTGCGGCACGGGCGAGCGCCGTGCCGTGCTCGGGTCGAACGGTGCCGGCAAGACAACGCTGTTCAACTGCATCACCGGAGACTTCCCGCCGAGCTCGGGCACGATCCGCTTCTTCGGGGAAGACGTGACCACCCTGCCGCCGCACGAGCGTATCCGCAACGGCTTGCGGCGGACCTACCAGATCTCGCTTCTGTTCGGCGGGCTGACGGTGATCGACAACGTGTATCTGGCCTGCCGCGGTGTCTCGCGCGGCCGCTTCTCCCTGATCAGGCCGAGGCGTAGCGAGGCACTGATGCAGTCCGCGCTCGAACTGGTCGAAGCGGTGCACCTGACCGACGTGCGCGATCAGCCCGTCTCGGAACTCAGCCACGGCCAGCAGCGGCAGCTCGAGATTGCGCTGGCCCTCGCCGGCGCGCCGCGGTTCATCCTGTTCGACGAGCCCGCGGCCGGACTGTCGCCGACCGAGCGGGCAGAGCTGATCGAGATCCTGACATCGCTGCCGGAGCATATCGGCTACATCATCATCGAACACGACATGGACGTGGCGCTGCAGGGTCGTCGAAAGCGTGACGATGATGCACAACGGCCGCATCTTCAAGGAAGGCCGCCCGGAGGAGATCGAGTCCGATCCGGAGGTGCAGGAACTCTACCTGGGAGGCGGCCATGACTAGGTTTGACCGTCCCAGGAGCCCGCCCGCGCCGGTGCTGCAGGTCAGTGGTCTCAACGTCTACTACGGGCATTCCCATGCGCTGCAGGGCGTGGATCTGACGCTTGATCACGGCGTTCTTTCCGTGGTCGGGCGCAACGGCATGGGCAAGACCACGCTGTGCATGGCCATCATGGGGCTGGTGCCCGGCATCGAGCGGTTCGATCCGGTTCAACGGCGAGGAACTGACAAACCTTTCTTCGTCGCAGATTGCCCAGTACGGCATCGGCTACGTGCCGCAGGGGCGCCGGTTGTGGCCGTCGCTCACCGTGCATGAGCATCTCCGGCTGGTCGCCGGAAACACGCGCGGCGCCTGGAGCATCGAACGCATCTACGACACTTTCCCGCGCCTGGCGGAACGGCGCAACAACGGCGGCGGGCAGCTTTCCGGCGGCGAACAGCAGATGCTGGCGATCTCGCGCGCGCTGCTGCTCAATCCGCAGTTGCTGGTCATGGATGAGCCGACCGAGGGGCTTGCCCCCGTCATTGTCAGCCAGGTCGAGGAGATGCTTCTGCATCTGGGCGACGAAAGTGACATTTCGGTGCTGGTGATCGAGCAGAACATCGGTGTCGCCACGGAAATCTCCGAGCAGGTCGCCATCATGGTCAACGGCCGGATCAACCGGGTGATGGACGCCGGGCGGCTGGCCGCCGACAAGGATCTGCAGCAGAGACTGCTGGGTGTTGGACGCCACGCGCACGATGACGACCTGGAGCTGCAGGCGCAGGCCGGTGCCGCGGGTGAGGCAGAGGACGTATCCGAAAGCCGCAAGGGGCCGGTCAGGATCTTCGTCTCCAATCCGACCATCCCGACGCGCTGGTCGAAGCCCGCGCCGCTCGCCCGGATTGAATCTGCGGCACGCCTCGACTCCGGATCGGCGGCGGGAAGGACGGCTTCGGCCGGTCCGGCGCAGCATGTCGAATTGCGGCCGCTGTCGGCCGGTCGCGAGGACGTGGTCCTCGTTGCCGGCACGCTCGACACCAAGGGCGACGAGATCCGCTTCATCCGGGATATCCTCAAGGACGCAGGGATTCGCACCCGGCTGGTGGATCTTTCGACCACCGGCAAACTGTCGAGTGCCGATATCCCGCCGCACCAGATCGCGGCCTATCACCGCCACGGGCCGAGCGCGGTCTTCACCGACGACCGGGGCAAGTCCGTGGCCGGCATGGCCGAGGCGTTCGAGGCCTGGATCAGCCGTCAGGGCGGCATAGCCGGCATTATTTCGGCCGGCGGGTCGGGCGGCACGGCCATGGCGACGCCCGCCATGCGCGTGCTGCCTGTCGGCGTGCCGAAGATCATGATCTCGACGGTCGCCTCCAGCGATGTCAGCCGCTATGTCGGACCGGCGGATATCATGATGATGCATTCGGTGGCCGACGTTCAGGGCCTGAACTCGATCACCCGCGAAGTCCTTGCGAACGGGGCCAATGCCATGGTTTCGATGGTCAAGGCCCGGCAGGAACGGCATCGCACGCGGGACACCGGGGCAGGGGATCTGCCGGCGATCGGGCTGACCATGTTCGGCGTCACCACTCCTTGCGTCCAGCAGATCACGCCCGCCCTCGAAAACGACTACGACTGCCTCGTGTTCCATGCCACCGGTGTCGGCGGACGCTCGATGGAGAAGCTGGTCGACAGTGGCCTGCTGACAGGCGTCATCGACATCACCACCACGGAAGTCTGCGACCTTTTGATGGGCGGGGTTTTCGCGGCCACGGAAGACCGGTTCGGCGCGATGATCCGTGCGCAGATGCCCTATGTCGGGGCTTGCGGGGCGCTCGACATGGTCAATTTCGGAGCGCCGGACACGGTGCCCGCGCATTATGCGGACCGTCTGTTCTACGAGCACAATCCCCAGGTCACGCTGATGCGCACGACAGCCGAGGAAAACGAGCGCATGGGCCGCTGGATTGGCGAGAAGCTGAACCAGATGGACGCGCCGGTCCGCTTCTTCCTGCCCGAAGGCGGCGTATCGCTGCTCGACGCGCCCGGTCAGGCGTTCCACGACCCGGCAGCCGATGCGGCGCTCTTTACAGCACTCGAGCAGACCGTGCGCCAGACGTCGAACCGGCAGCTTATCCGCCTGCCGCACAATGTGAACGATCAGGAGTTTTCCGATGCGGTCGTCAGGGCGTTTCTGTCCCTGCACGGCGGCCAGTCAACGCGCAGAAGTGCCAGGAGATAATGCATGCCACGATTTGAACGCTCGACCCTTCTCGAAAAATACCGGGGCATGATTGCCCGGGGCGAGCCGATTATCGGTGGCGGCGCGGGGACGGGGCTGTCCGCCAAGTGCGAGGAGGCCGGCGGCATCGACCTCATCGTGATCTACAATTCCGGGCGCTACCGAATGGCCGGGCGAGGCTCTCTGGCCGGCCTCATGCCCTATGGCGACGCCAACCAGATCGTGGTCGAGATGGCGAGCGAAGTGCTGCCCGTGGTGAGCAACACGCCTGTGCTCGCGGGCGTCAACGGGACCGATCCGTTCCGGCTGATGGACGTGTTTCTCGATGAACTGAAGGCGATCGGCTTCTCCGGCGTGCAGAACTTTCCGACGGTCGGACTGATCGACGGCACGTTCCGGGCCAATCTCGAAGAGACCGGCATGTCCTACGGCCTTGAGGTCGACATGATCGCGAAGGCTCACGAGAAGGACATGCTGACCACGCCCTATGTGTTCAACGAGGACGATGCGACAGCCATGGCGAAGGCCGGCGCGGACATCATCGTCTGCCATCTGGGGTTGACTACGGGCGGGTCGATCGGGGCCGAGACGGCCCTCAAGCTGGAGGACTGCTCGGCCATGGTCGATGCCTGGGCCCAGGCAGCTCTCAATGTGAACGGGGATGCCATCGTGCTGGTGCACGGCGGGCCGGTTTCATCGCCTGAGGACGCGGACTACGTGCTCAGGAACACAAGCAACTGTCACGGGTTTTACGGTGCGTCTTCCATGGAGCGTTTGCCGACCGAGGTCGCGCTCACGGAACAGACGCGCAAATTCAAGCAGATCGGCGCGAGCTGATCGGAGACAAAAGGACGGCACCCGCAAGGGGCGGGGTGACGGGAGGTAAAGATCATGTCGGGTCAATTGATCGGTGAACTGATTCTCTGGCTGATCGTGGCGGTTATCGTCATCGCGATCATCTACTGGGTCATGAACTGGCTTTATCGCCGGTCCACCAAGGAGGTCTCGTTCGTACGGACCGGTTTCCTTGGCGAAAAGGTGGTGATCAATGGCGGCGCATTCGTGTGGCCGATCGTCCACGATATCACGCCGGTGAACATGAACGTGCTGCCGATCGCGGTGACCCGCGACAGGGATGACGCACTGATCACACGTGACCGGATGCGTGTCGACGTCGACGCGGAATTCTATGTGCGTGTCGCACCCACAAAGGACTCCGTGTCGGTCGCTGCGGCAACACTTGGCCGCCGGACCATGGAGCAGGAGCGGCTGCACGCGCTTCTGGTCGGCAAGTTCATCTCGGCACTCAGATCGGTTGCCGCGGAGATGGATCTGCAGGAGATGCACGAGCAGCGCGGCGATTATGTCATGCGGGTGCGGGCTGCCGCGCAGGAAGGGCTGGCCCAGAACGGTCTTGAGCTCGAATCCGTCGCCATCACCGATATCGACCAGACGGACCTTGAGTACTTCAATCCTTCCAACCAGTTCGATGCCGTCGGTCTGACGCAACTGATCGAGGACATCGAGGCCAAGCGCAAGCTGCGCAACGACATCGAGCAGGACTCGATGATCAGGATCAGGGCACGAAACCTGGAAGCCGAGAAACAGTCTCTCGACATCGAGCGTGAAAGCGAGTCCGCTCGTCTTGAGCAGGAACGCGAAATCGAGTCGAACCGCGCGGCCCAGCGGGCCGAGATCGCACGCCAGCGTGCCGAACGGGAGACGGAAGCCGAACAGGCGCAGATCACCGCACGTGAGGAAATCGAGAAGTCGCGGATTGCCAACGAGCACGCCATCAGTCAGGCGCGCATCGCGTCTGAACGGGAGATCCGTCAGAAGGAAATCGAACGCCAGCAGATCATCGATGCCGCCGAAATCGCGTCGCGTGAGCAGGTCGAGATGGCGCGGATTACGCAGGAGCGCTCGGTCACCGAGGCAAGGATCGCAAACGAGCAGGAGACGCAATCCAAGGATATCGCCCGCCGCCGCGCCGTTGAGGAAGCGCAGATCGCGGCCAATGAGGCGACCGAGCGGGCACGCATTGCCCAGGAGAAGGCCGTTACCGAGGCCCGCATCACCAAGGACGAGGAAACCCAGCGCCGCGAAATCGAGGCGCGTGAGGAAACCGAGAAGGCGCGTATTGCGCAGGAGCGGGTGCTGACCGATGCCCGTATCCACAACGAGGAAGAGACGCGGCGGCGCGAAATCGCCCGTAACCTCGCTGTCGAGGAAGCCGAGATCGCATCACGCGAAGCGACCGAGAAACTGCGCATTGCCCAGGAGACCGTGGTCAACGAGGAACGCATAGCCTCGGACCGCAAGATCCGGGATATGGAGATCGAGCGCACGCGCGTGCTGGAAGAAGCTGAAATCGCGGCTCAGCAGGCGACCGAAGCGGCCCGTATCGCGCGGGAGAAGAAGCTCGCCGCTGATCGTATTGCGTCCGAACAGAACACCAGGGAGCTCGAAATCGAGCGGCGCAAGATCGTGGAGGAAGCCACGATCACGGCCCAGGAAGCGATCGAGGCGACACGGATCGCCCAGGAAGAGCGGGTGCGCGGGCTGGAGATCGCCCGCAACCGTGCGGTCGACGAGTCCGAGATTGCAGCCCGTGAGGCCGTCGAGGCTGCACGCATCGCGCAGGAGAAGTCGCTCGCCGTCGAGCGCATCGAGAGCGAAGGCGCGACGAAGGAACGTCAGGTTGAACGCGACAAGGCGGTTCGGGAGGCGGAAATCGCCGCCCACGAGGCCACCGAAGCCGCACGCATCGCGCAGGAAAAGCGGATCGCGGCGGAACGCATTGCCTCGGAAGAGGAAACGCGCAAGCGCGAGATCGTCCGCAACCGCGAGGTCGATGCCGCCGATATCGCCACGCAGGAGTTCATCGAGACGGCGCGGATCGAGCAGCGGGTGAAGGTCGACGCCGAGCGGATCGCCGCCGACGAGGCGACGACGCTTCGCGAATTCGTGGCGCGCGAGAGCACGGAAGCGGCCCGGATCGCACAGGAAAGAAACACCGAAGCCGAGCGCATTCTGGCCGACCAGGAAACCCGTTCGCGCGAGATCGAGCGCAACGAGGCGGTCGAGATGGCGGAGATCGGGTCGCGGCGCAGCGTCGACCAGACCCGGATCGAGCGCGAGAAGGAGACGAGTGTCGACCGGATCGGGCGGGACGAGGAGGTGCGCAAGCTCGAGATCGCACGCAACGAAGCGCTCGATGCCGCGCAGATTGCCGCCGACAAGGCGATCGAGGCCGCCCGCATTTCGCGTCAGAAGACGATCGACGCGGAACGCATTCTGGCCGAACAGGAGACCAGAGGCCGGGAGATTGCCCGCGACCAGGTTGTCGAAAGCTCCGAAATCGCCAAGCGCGATGCCGTCGAGAAGGAACGGATCGCCATGGAGCTGCGGCTGGAGCAGGAACGTATCGATTCGTCCGAGACCCGCGAGATTGCCGATATCGGCCGCAAGAAGAAGGTCGAGGAGGCGGAAGAAGATCGCGTCATCGCGCTTGCAGGCAAACGCATCGAGCGCGCGGAATCCGATGCCCAGGTCAAGAAGGCCGATATCGAGGCCCAGCGCGATGTCGATACAGCCGACATTTCGCGCGAGCAGGTGCTCGATGCCGTGAAACTCGAACGCAAGCGTGCGCTCGAGCAACTCGAGGTGGCGAGGCTCCAGGCCCTGCGTGAGGCAGAGATCGCGTCGCGCGAGGAAATCGAGCGCGCCCAGATCGCATCCGAGCGCGGTCTGGACGAGGCCCGGATCACCCGCGAGCGCGACCGCCGCAAGCTCGAAGTCGAGCGCGAGCGTGAGGTCGAGTCGGCCGAGATGGAAAAGGCCATCGTGCTTTACCAGAAGTCGCTTGAGGAATCGGCCGCGCAGGCTGAAGCCGATGCGGCTCGTGCCAAGGCCGCGGAGGCCGAGGAGCAGGTCAAGACCGTCCGCGAGAGCGAGGAGGCCAAGCGCCGCCGGTCCGTCGACGTGATCATGGCCGAGAAGGAAGCCGAGGCGAAGAAGATCGCCGCGGAAGCCGAGAAAGTGCGCGCCGCGGTCGAAGCCGAGGCCCAGCGTCTGTTGAACGAGGCCGAGAACGTCCTCACCGACGAGGCGCGCTACGCGCTGTTCCGCCGCAAGCTGCTGGAACACGTGGAAGGCATTGTCTCGGCGTCGGTCAAGCCGATGGAGAAGATCCAGGATATCCGGATCATGCAGCTCGACGGCATGAGCGGCGGCGGGGGCGGCGACCGCAAGAATGCGACCGACGAGGTCATCGACTCCGCCCTGCGCTACCGCGTCCAGGCGCCGCTGGTCGACAGCCTGATGTCCGATCTCGGCATCGACGGCAGCAACATCTCCAAACTGGGCGGTCTGGTGCGGGAAGCACGCGACATGCAGTCCATCGCCGAGAAGGCCGAGAAACAGGCGTCTGCTGGTGACGGCGGCTCCGATAGCTCGGGCGACGGCGGTGGTTCGGGCGGCGGAGATGACGGCGGCGGATCCGGCGGCTCAGGCGGCTCGGGCAGTTCGCGGCGTTCGGGCGGCCGGCGCTCAACCAGATCCAAGAAGTAGGCGGGCGGACGCATGGCGAGAGTCTTCACATCAAGCGTGATCGGCGCGCCCGCCGACAAGGTCTGGGCCCGGATCCGTGACTTCAACGGTCTGCCGAGCTGGCATCCGGCGATCCGGGAGAGCCAGATCGAGGGCGGCGAACCGTCGGACAAGGTCGGCTGTATCAGGGACTTCTACCTGCAGAACGGCGACCGGATCCGCGAGCAACTGCTGGGCCTGTCGGACTACGACATGTTCTGCACCTATTCGATCCTGGAAAGCCCGATGCCGCTCGAGAACTACGTGGCCACGCTGCGCTTGACACCGATCACGGACGGCAACAGGACGTTCGCCGAGTGGACGGCGGAGTTCGACTGCGCGCCGGAAGAGGAATCCGGTCTCGTTTCCGGCATTGGTGAAAATGTGTTCCAGGGCGGCTTCGACTCGCTCAAGCGGCACTTCGGAAACTGACGGTCGGGCATGGTGAAAGTGGTCAAGAGCACGATCCTCGACGCACCCATCGATGAGGTGTGGGACGTGCTGCGTGACTTCAACGGTCACGACCACTGGCACCCGGCCGTTGCCGACAGCACTGTCGAGCGCGGCTCACCGTCGGACCGGGTGGGCTGCGTCAGGCGCTTTCACCTGCAGGACGGTTCGGAGCTGCGCGAGCAGCTGCTGACGTTGTCCGACATGGAAACGGCGTTCAGCTACTGCCTGCTCGATACACCGGTGCCGCTGTTCAACTACGTCGCTCATGTGCGGCTGATTCCGGTAACCGACGGCAACCGCACGTTCTGGCAGTGGGAGTCGCGCTTCGACACGCCGAAGGGTCGCGAGAGCGAGCTTGAGCAACTGGTCGGAACGGACATCTACGAGGCGGGCTTCGAGGCCGTTCGCCAGCATATGGGCCTGGCGGCCTGAGGAAAGGGGACAGACCCGCATGGCATATACAGTCAGGACATTCGACCAACTCGGCGAAGCCGCCAGCGCGATGGCGTCGGACCGCGCCGCGCGCTTCCTCGGCGGCGGCACGCTGGTGATGCGCGCGGTGAACGAGGGCGATCAGTCATTCCGGACGATCGTGCGTGCGACCGACCAGTCCCTGAAACAGATCCGGCCGGCGTCGAACCGGATCGAGATCGGGGCTGCCGTCACCATGTCGGACATCCTGGCGAGCCAGGACGCGGCATTCCTGCATCCCGCGGCGCGAGCGGTCGGCGGCCCGGCGATCCGCAATATGGCGACGATCGGCGGCAATCTGTTCGCGCGGTCTCCCTACGGCGACTTTACGACGGCCTTGCTGGCGCTGGATACCACCGTCTCGACGGTTGGCGGCATGGGCAGCCGGGATATGGCCCTTGCGGAGTTTCTGGCCCAGCGCGACAGCGGGCAGGCGGGACTCGTTGCGGGCGTTTCCGTGACGCGTCCCTCGACACCGGACGCGTTACGCTTCGTCAAGGTGAGCCGCGTGAAGCCGAAGGGCATCTCGGTTCTGAGCATTTCGGCACTCCTGCCGGTCTCCGGCGGACGGGTCAGCGGCGCTGCGGTCGCCTACGGGGCGATGGCGCCGACACCGATCCGGGTACCAGCAGTCGAGCGCGCACTCGAAGGCCAGACATTGGACGAGGCCGGTATCGCAGGCGCCCTTGCCGTGGCAACGGAAGGCTGTGCCCCGGCGACGGATGCAATTGCGTCCGAATGGTACCGCCGGGAGGTGGCGCCGGTGCATCTGAAACGGCTTCTGCTCGGACAGGCGAGGTAGCAATGGCGCGTAAACCGATACAGTTCAGGCTCAACGGCTCGGAGAAGGCCGTGTTTGTCGAGGACGGCCAGAACCTGCTCGACACCGTGCGCCGCGAGGTCGGCGACTTCGCGCCGAAATACGGTTGCGGGCAGGGCACGTGCGGCTGCTGTACCGTACTGATCGACGGCGAACCTCATCTTTCCTGCCTGACCCTTGCCGAGACCTGCGAAGGCCGTGCCATCGAGACGACCAGCGCGCTCGCCGACGGCCCCGACCTCCATCCCCTGCAGGCCGCATTTACGGAGCATTTCTCAGCACAATGCGGCTTCTGCACGCCCGGCATGCTGATGGCCGCCAAGGCTCTGCTCGACCGCAATCCGCAGCCGACACGCGAAGACGTGGTCGAGGCGATCTCCGGCAACATCTGCCGGTGCACCGGCTACGAGTCGATCATCAATGCCATTCTCGATGCCGCATCGCGGCGTAACGCGCGCAGCGCCTGAGGACCGTCCGTCATGCTCGAATTCAGAAAAGATCTTTTTGCCGATGAACGCGACGACGATCTGAACGAGATCGGCCAGCCGACACAGCGCCAGGACATACTGGGTCATGTCACCGCCCGGTCCCGGTTCTTCGACGACCACGCGTTTGACGGCCTGCTGCACCTTAAGTGTGTGCGCAGCCCACACCACCATGCGCGCATCCGCTCGGTCGACTGTTCGCAGGCGGAAACGGCGCCCGGCGTTGTGCGGATCATCCGTCCCGGCGACGTCCCGGTCAATCTCAACACGCTCCTGAGCCTGATCGGCTTCGGCAGGGATGACGAGCCGGTGCTCGCGGTCGACAAGGTCCGCTACAAGGGCGAGCCGCTGGTCGCCATCATTGCGGAAAGCGAAATTGCGGCACGGGATGCCGTCCAGCTCGTCAGGGTCGACTACGAGGTCCTGCCGCACGTGCTCGAGGTCGAGGAGGCCCTGAAGCCCGGTGCGCCGACGGTCAACGATACCTATCCGGAGAACTACTTCGTCTACCACGAGCATTACGACCGCCAGAAGCTTCGCTACGGCGATGTCGAGCGGGGCTTTGCCTCGGCCGATCATGTGCTCGAGGAGCGCTACCAGATGTCGCCGATCGAGCAGGCGCCGACCGAAACGAACGGATGCATCGCCGCGCCGGAGAACAATGACCGGTTCGTCGTGCACACGTCCACGCAGGCGCTGTTCTTCTCGCTCGGGACGACCGCAAAGCTGCTCGATATGCCGTCGAACCAGTTGCATTTCATCGGTGGCACGGTCGGCGGCGGCTTTGGCGGCAAGGTCGACTCCCTGTGTGAGCCGCTTGCCGTGCTCGGGGCCAAATTCACCGGCCGGCCGGTGCGCTACGTGTTCGACCGGGAAGAGGAAATGCAGGTCGGCGCGCCGCGCGGCGCGGAGGTCTGGTACATCAAGGACGGGGTCATGAATGACGGGCGCATCGTCGCCCGGCAGATCCGTGGATACTTCGATGCCGGCGCCTATACCCGGCTGTCGAGCTACGCGATCATCAAGTGCACCGCGCATCTGCCGGGGCCCTACACGATCCCCAACGTCAAGTCGGACGCGTTCTGCGTCTACACCAACCGGACGCCGGCAACCGCCATGCGCGGCTTCGGCATTACGGGCGTCGATTTCGCGCTCGAATGCCACATGGACAAGATGGCGCATCTGGTCGGCATGGATCCGATCGAGATGCGTATCCTCAATGCCTATCGCGACGGCGATATGAAGGCGCACCGGCGCGAGGCCAAGAACTGCGCGCTGATCGAGTGCTGCCAGGTGGCCGCGGAAAAGGCTGGCTGGACCATCCGCGACGAGTTCAGGCAGATGGCCTCGATGAGGGACGGCGGCGGGGACCGGGCGCTGATCCCGCAGACGGCGATGGACAACGAGGGACGTATCGGCGGTGGCGCCGCACCGTCGCCGGTCTCGACGCCGCAGCCCGCGCCACTGATCACGCCGGGCGTGCAGCCGCAGACCGTGACGGCACCTCCGCCGCAACCTCAACCGGCACCTCCGCCGGCGCAGGCGCAGCCACCGCAACCTGCCGCCCCGCCGCCGGCCCAACAGACCACGCAGCCGCCACAACCCGCGGCTCCGCCGCCGCAGCCGCATCCCCCGGTGCAGACACGGCCGGAACCGCATAGCGAGCCGGCCGGTTCGGCACGGCCGTCGCCGTCGCCACGGCCCGGGTCGCAGCGCCATGGCGCGCACCGGTCATCTTCCATTTCAGGCATGAGGAGGCGCTGACGATGGCTCTGCATCGCGGACGCGGCGTTGCCGCAATCAACTATCCGATCGGCATGAACCTCGGCGGGGACCCGAGCCAGGCGCTCGTGCACTCCAATCCGGACGGCAAGTTCACGGTTGCCCTGTCGTCGATCGATCTCGGACAGGGCATGAAGTCGGTGACGCGGCAGATCGCGGCTGAAACCCTCGGAATTCCCGTCACGGACGTTTATGTCGACACTGCCGACAGCGATACCGGCCCGCACTGCATGGGCAGCTTTGCCTCGCGCGGCACCCACCGGGTCGGCAACGCGGTCATTGCGGCGGCCAAGGAAGCCCGCGGCGTGCTGCTGGAGGCGGCGGCCGAGGAACTGGAGGTCAATGCGGACGATCTCGAGACCGACGGCAAGGGCAACATCCATGTCAAGGGCGCCCCGCAGCGCTCGATCACCACGACCGAAGTGGCGATCGCCGCTCAGTTCAAGCAGGGCAAGACCATTTCAGGGCGCGGCATTTTCCTGATCCCCATGTCGGACGTCGATCCCGAGACCGGCGAGATGACCCCGGTGTCCTGTTATGCCCATGCCTGCCTCGTTGTCGACGTGGAGGTCGATGACGAGACGGGCGAGGTCGAGGTGCTGGAGATCAACAGCGCCTACGAAGTCGGCCGTGCGCTCAATCCGAAGCTGGTCGAACAGCAGCTTGTCGGCGGGGCCTGGATGGGCCTGAGCCACGCGCTCTACGAGACCACCGAACCGTATTATCCGGACAGGAGCCACGGGCCGGTCGACTTCAACGAGTATCTGATGCCGGGTCCGGGCGATGTCGCAACCCACAATATTGCCGTGCTTGAGCGGCCGGCGCCTGACGGGCCGTATGGCGGCAAGGGGCCGGGCGAGATGTGCGCCAATCCGGTCCTGCCCGCCGTCACCAATGCGGTGTTCAACGCGGTCGGCGTGCGCATAGACGAACTGCCGATCACGCCGGAAAAGGTGCTGCGCGGCATCAAGGCCCAGGGCGGAGCGGCCCCGGCGGGACGGACGGGCTAGGAGGGTGTCGGCGTGGCGGTAAGGCGTGAAATAGTCGGCATTGACGGGCCGGACACGCTTGAGAGCGCTCTGCGCGCCGCCCAATACCTGGCGGATGGCGGCCTGTCCACCGCGGCCTATCTGGCGCTTGCTCTTGGCAAGCCGCTGCTGCTTGAAGGCGCGCCCGGTGTCGGCAAGACCGAGGCCGCCAAGGCGATTTCCTCCGTTCTCGGACGCCAGTTGATCCGGCTGCAGTGTTACGAGGGCATCGATGCCGCCCATGCGCTCTACGAATGGAACTATCCGCGCCAGATGCTGGCGATCCGGCAGGCCGGCGAGGAATCGGTCGACATCTACCGCGACGAATTCCTGATCGAGCGGCCGATGCTTGCCGCGCTTCAGGCGCCGCGCAACACCGTCCTGCTGATCGACGAGATCGACCGCTCCGATCACGAGTTCGAGGCCTTCCTCCTGGAATTCCTGTCCGACTTCCAGATCTCGATCCCCGAACGCGGGACGGTCCGGGCGCACGAGCATCCGGTGGTGGTCCTTACGTCGAACCGGACCCGCGAACTGCACGAAGCGCTCAGGCGACGCTGTGTCTATCACTGGATCGCGTATCCGGACGCCGAACGCGAGGCGCAGATCGTCATGATGCGCGCCTCCAGCGTTGCCGAAGCGACAGCGCAGGCCGTGGTCGCCGCCGTCGCCCGGATGCGGCAGGAGCCGCTCACGAAGCCGCCGGGCGTGGCCGAGACCGTCGAGTGGGCGGAGGCCGCGACTCTGCTCAACAGTCAGGGCGCGCCGTGGCCGGAGGCCTTCCGGCGGGCCATCGGCGTGGTGCTCAAGGACGAGGAAGACCTCGCCTATCTGGCACCGCGTCTCGACTCTCTCATAGCAGGAGAGGCGGCATGACGGACCTGCGGCAGATACCCGATGCGGCGAAGCCGTTTGTCGAGTTTCCCGCGGTTCTGCGCGGGCACGGATTTTCGGTCGCGCCCGAGCAGACAATGAATTTCATCACGGCAATCGAACTGCTGGGGCCGAGAGGCATGAGCGATATCGCCAATGCGGCTCATGCGACGCTTGCGCCAGCGCCTGAGCGGCGCGACGAGTTCGACGCGCTGTTCCGCATGTTCTTCATGGGCCAGACGGTCGCCGCGCCGATCGTCAGCGACGATGACGAAGAAGAGCAGATGCGGGTGCAGGAGGAGGGCGGCACGTTCGAGCCGCTCGACTCCGACGATATCAACGAAACCGGCGAAGCGGCCACCACGACCGAGGCACTCTCGGTGCGGGAATTCCCGGCCGGGGATCGCGATGAGGTGCTGCGCCGGTTCGCCCGCGCGGTGCCGGACCGTATCCCAGTGCGAAAGGGACACAGGCGCGCCGTGGTGCGCCAGGGCCCCGGCTTCGATCTGCGGGCGGTGCTGCGTCAGGCGGTGCGCAATGACGGCGAGATCATCGCCCTGCCGCGCCTCAAACGGAAGATGCGCCAGCGCGCGATCCTGCTGCTGATCGACGTGTCCGGTTCGATGAAGGCGCAGACGGAAGATCATATGCGCTTCGCTCATGTCCTTGCGCAAGCCGCCGACAGGATCGAGGTCTTCACGCTCGGTACACGGCTGACGCGGATCACGCCCGCCCTGCGCTACAGGAACGCGGATCATGCGCTGGCCGCCGCGTCCTCGACCGTCTCCGACTGGGACGGCGGCACACGCATCGGCGATGCCCTGCAGGCGTTTCTCTCGATCCCGCGTTTCGCCGGGTTCGCGCGCGGCGCCCTGACGCTGATCCTTTCCGACGGGCTGGAGCGTGGCGAACATGACGCCATGCTTGATGCGGTGGCACGGCTCTCGCGCCGGGCCTGGCGCATAAGCTGGCTGTCGCCGCTCGCCACCGGCCCCGGCTTCGAACCGCAAACGGCCGCGCTCAAGGCGATCAGGCCCCTCATTGACGACCTTGCCGACTGCAGCTCCCTCGACCGTCTCTGCACGCATGTGCTCGAGCTTTCCCGGGAGCAGATGCCATGATCGTCGACGCCCATCACCATGTCTGGCGCCAGGAAGACTTGCCGTGGCTGATGGGGCCGATGCAGCCGCGGATATTTGGGGAATACGAGGCGATCAGGCGGGACTACCTCATGCCCGAGTTCCTCGACGATATTGCGGGAACCGGGGTGACCAAGTCGGTTTACGTGCAGGCGAACTGGGCACCCGACCGCTTCGAGGACGAAGTGGAGTGGGTTCAGCACGTCGCCGACGAGACGGGCTGGCCGCACGGCATCGTGGGCTATGCTGACTTCCTCGCCGACGATGTGCGACCGCAGCTTGACCGTCTGGCCGAGTACCCTCTGATGCGCGGCGTGCGCATGCAGCTTCACTGGCACGAGAACGAGATGTACCGGTTCGCCGGCGATCCTGATTTGTGCACGAACCCGAAGCTTCAGGAGAACGTTGCGCATCTCGCGGATTATGACTGGAGCTTCGATCTTCAGGTGTTCACCGGTCAGATGGATGGTGCTGCCGAACTGGCGGCGGCCTGTCCGAAGGTGAAGTTTATTCTGCAGCACGCCGGTATGCCGGAGGACCAGGACGACGTGCCGCGCCGGTCCTGGTACGCGGCGATCCGGCGTCTCGCCAAGAAGAAGAACGTCTACTGCAAGCTCTCGGGCTTCGGCACGTTCATCCACTGGAACAATCCGGACCGCGTCGGGCTTCTTGTCCAGGAGGGAGTGAGGATCTTCGGGGCCGAACGCTGCCTCTACGGCTCGAACTTCCCGATCGAGAAACTCTGGACGACCTATCCGCAACTGTTCGCCGCCTTCGAAGCGGGGGCAGGCGACCTGCCTCCCGACGACCGCCGGGCAATCTTTCACGACACCGCGACGCGGGTCTACCGACTCTAGTCAAGGAGAACCAAGAGGGGCTGAAGTGCCTCCAAAAAAGGAGACAAGAACATGGCGCTCGAAATCAAGATACTCGACTACGGGGACATCGAGCTGGAAACGAGCTTTCTCGTGCTCGGCCACGAGTGCGGCCGCATCCGGCGGGTGCCGGTCTATGGCTATCTGATCCTGGGCGGGAAGTACCCGGTCCTGGTCGATACCGGCTACCGCGACAACGCGATCATGGAATCGCTCGGCATGCGCGGGCTGCAATACCACGAGAACATGATCGAGAACCAGTTGGCCAAGCACGGACTCAAGCTGGGCGATATCCGCTACATCCTGCACACGCACCTGCATATCGACCACGCGGGCAAGGACGACCTGTTCCCGATGAACACGACGGTCGTGGTGAACCGGCGCGAGCTCGAATGCTCCGTGTCCGGTCTCATGCACCCGCAATACCCGCAGCCGGACATCAAGCACCTGATCGACCGTCTGCACACCCAGGACGCGCTGCGCTTCCTCGATCTCGAGATCACCGGCACGGAAGAAATCATTCCGGGCGTGTGGTGCGAAGCGGCCAATGCCCACACGGAAGGGTCGATGAACGTGGTGGTCGAGACCGCCGACGGTCTCGCCAATATCTGCGGCGACGTGATCTACAACTTCAACGACCAGATCGTGAACCAGGTGCGCCAGACCCAGTTCATGGAGCCGCAGGTGACGGGCAACCACGCGGGCTCCAAGCGGTCTGAGAAGGGCGCGATCAAGAAGCTGCTCCACAATTACCAGTTCCTGCTGCCGATCCACGACAAACCGGCGAAGATCGAGGAACAGCAGATCGTCGGGCGGCTCGAGGCTCAGGTTCCGGGACCGATCGTGGAGTCGCTGCCGAAGCGCGACTGGTTCCCGGTCTGACGCCTGCCTGGGGAGGACAAGGACGATGACGCACGAAGCCCTGCGCCCGGAATTCAACGACCTGATCGACCAGTATGCGCCTGTCGGCCAGCTCGCCACGGGGTTCGAGTTCACCGAAGGGCCGATCTGGCATCCCGTGGATCAGTTCCTCCTGTTCTCGGACATGCCGGGCGACGTGCGGCGGCGCTGGGACCGGCACGGCGTGCGCGAAGTCATGCGGCCGTCGAACAAGTGCAACGGCATGACCTACGACGCGCCGACCTCAACCTCATCGTCTGCGAGCACTCGACGTCGTCGCTGATCCGGGAACGCCGGACGGGCGGCGCGAGGTTCTGGCCTCGCACTTCGAGGGCCGGGAACTGAACAGCCCGAACGACGTCTGCGTGCGCTCGGACGGATCGATCTATTTCTCCGATCCATGGTACGGGCGCATGCCTGGCTTCGGCGTGGAGCGGCCCCGGGAGCTGGGCTTCCAGGGCGTCTACCGCGTCCGGCCCGGCACGGTCGGGCAGGAGCCGGAGCTCGTCGTCGACCGCATGCTGTTCGATCAGCCGAACGGTCTGTGTTTCTCGCCGGACGAGTCCATCCTCTACATCAACGACACGACCAACGCCCTGATCCGGGCCTTCGATGTCAATCCGGACGGCACGCTCAAGAACGGGCGGCTGTTCGCCAGCGGCATCAAGTCGGACCTGCTGCCGGGCGTGCCCGACGGCATGAAGTGCGATGCGCTCGGCAATGTCTGGGTCACGGCGCCGGGCGGCGTCTGGGTCTACGCGCCGAGCGGCACGCTGATCGGCAAGGTGCGCGTGCCCGAACTGGTCGCCAACCTGCACTGGGGCGGCGAGGACTGGCGCACGCTCTACATGTGCTGCGACCCATTCCGTCTACACCGTGACGACAAAGGTCGGGCCACGGAACGAACCTTTCATGCGCACGCGCGGCGGGCCTGAAGCCGGGACTGTTTCGGCAGCGCCGCCCCCGGAGGCGCCCGCTGCTTCTCCCTCAAGCGGGGGCCTCCGGCTAGATCCGGGACGATGCGCGCTGATCATCCAGGACATGCAGAACGACGTGGTCATGGAAGGCGGCGCCTTTGCGGAGTCCGGATCGCCGGCGCACTGCAAGCAGCAGAACAATATCGAGCATTTGCGGCGGCTGGCCGACGTGTGCCGGTCCAAGGGCGTCATGGTCATCCATGTCTGGTTCGTGGTCGAACCCGGCGCGCCGGGCGTGACTTTGAATGCGCCGCTGTTCGAGGGGCTGCGGGATGCCAATGCACTGGTGCGCGGTACCTGGGGCGTGGCGGCGGTGACAGGCCTGGAGCCGCGGCCCGGCGATCACGTGGTCACAAAGATGCGCATGAGCGCCTTTGAAGGCAGCACTCTCGAAACCGTGCTCAAGAGCGGCGGGCGGGACACGATCATCAGCACGGGGGCGTGGACCAACATGTCGGTCGAGCACACGGCCCGCACAGGCGCCGACAAGGGCTACAAGGTTGTCGTGCCGGAAGACTGCTGCTCGACCATGAATGCCGACTGGCACAATGCGTCGATCAATTTCGCCATGCAGAACGTCGCCACCGTGACGTCCACGAACGAGCTCATCGCCGCGTTCGGATGACGCGTGAGCCCGCCGGAATGCGCGCTCAATGCCGGTTGGACTCGACTCAGTGCGTCAAGTACGCTCGAAATTCCATCGACTCCACTCACGAGGGGAGAGCCACATGATTATCGGTGTGTTGAATCAGAAGGGTGGCGTTGGCAAGACGACGGTCAGCATCAATCTGGCCGGGTACTTTGCCGATCAGGGGTACAAGACCCTGCTGGTCGATGCGGACCCGCAGGGCAGCGCGCAGAACTGGTCGATCGTGCGCGAAGCGGAACCGAAGTTTCCGGTCATCGGCATGGCCAAGCCGACCCTGCACAGGGACCTTCCTGCTGTTGCGGGCGACTACGACATCACGGTCATCGACGGGGCGCCGCGCGTGAACGATCTCGGCCGTGCCGCGATCCTTGCGAGCGATCTCGTGCTGATCCCGGTCCAGCCGTCGCCGTTCGATGTCTGGGCGACCGACGACACGGTCCGGCTGATCCGCGAGGCGCAGCAGTACAAGGAAGGCATCGACGCGGTGTTCGCCATCAACCGCAAGATCGTCAACACCGCGATCGGACGTGATGTGGCCGATGCTTTTGCGGAGCAGCCCTTCGAAGTGCTGCCCGCCACGCTGTGCCAGCGCGTGATCTATGCGGAAAGCGCGGCCCAGGGGCTGACCGTGCTCGAAGCAGCGCCCGCCAGTCTTGCAGCGCTTGAAATCGCCTCGCTCGGCCGTTCGCTCGTTCAGGAGCAGGAAAGCCAGGCGGCATGAACAAGAAGATCTCGTTCAAGCGGCCCGCCAAGCCCGCCAGTCCGGAAGCGGACGACTGGGTCAAGGCCGGCGGGGACGATGACGAGAACGGGGCGCCGCCGAAAAAGCCGGCGGCCGCGAAGCCTGCAGCGCGCAAGCGCAAGGCGGCGGCCCCTAAGCCGAAGGAGAAAACGGAGCCGGCCGCAAGCCCCGCGCCGGCAGCCCGGGCTCCAACACCCTCATCGATGACTGCAGCCACCGTTCCGAGCGAGGTCAGGTGGCTCGACCGGACGCTCGACAGTGTCGACCGGCAGCTCGAGACCATTTCAGCGCGGGTCGTGGCGCGCCTCGGCCAGTCAGGCAAATCCGATGCGGATCTTATGGCCGAGATCGGCCGCAAGGCCGACCGGACGATCAAGCGGCTCGAAGACCTGAAAAAGTCGCTGCGCAGGAGCTAGAGGTCGTCCCTTGCTATCATTTTGGCAGCTGTTCTTTGGCCGGGTTTCTATTGGTGTCGACGGATGCCTTGACTAACGTCGTGTCAATTTATGTGAAGAAACATGATTGCGTTTGACCAGAATACAGTACGTAATCTCTCATTCTAATTGATGGCGAGTGATTTGAAGCTGCAGGATTGGATATCTCTTGGCGCGTTTTTGGTGTCCGGACTCTCTGCTTACGCTGCGATCCAGGCCAAGAACACGGCTCAGGAACTTTCCGAACGCGAGTTTCGCACCGAGAGAACGCTCGAAATTCTAGCGTCCGTTCATACGGAAATGACCAAAGCGGGAAATGATCCTGAGAGGCTTGCGCGGAGCTGTTTTTTTGTGGCGACGCTAGGAAATGCAGAATTACACCTTCGTAAGAACGAACCACCTCATTTTGTCCGGAATTACGTTGAGGACGTCTCGCGCGCCGGCTTGTGGCCGCCGACGTGTGATTCAAAACTCGAATCATTAATCTCCGATAGTGCGCCTGCGGCGACTGACGTCGAAGCCTCCAGCGGAAGTCCAGACACTCCCAGCAAGATCGGCCAATGGCATGCTTTGATCGCCTCCTATAACGTTACAGAAAAAGGATGCAACGAAGCCAGGAACGACGTGAAGTACTTCGCGCCGAGATTGTCCGGACAAGGTTTCAAAGGAAAGCTTGTCTACGTCGTGCGCACAAAGATATCGAATAATTACGCTGTCACTGTAGATGCCGGAGATGACCGGAGTACTGCATCAGCGATTTCCGATGTCATTCGGTCAGTTGGTCCCCCTGACGGCACGGGGCGCGATTCATTTGTTCAAGGCAATCGCAGCTGGTTCATAGACCAGAATTGCATCGAGTTCGCCCGCATTGCTGACTGAATGCCGCCTCGGTGCACTCTGTCTTTGCGGCAATGTCAATTCGGCCGCCGAAGCCAGACTCCGGTTTATTGATGCATTGAATTGCCAAGTGGCGAGATCCGACCATGATCAGATCTGCGGTCGGGGCTTGGGGCAATTCCCGGGAATTACTGTACGAACACCGTGATCCTGTCCGATTTGCCCGAAGCGTCGAGCACGGAGATGGTGACGAAACCCGGGCCGTCGGGCATCCAGCTCGTCGAGCGCGAGAAGTGCGAGCGCTCGATGAGCGTGCCGTTCACGAACCAGACGAACGGCGGCACGCCGTTGCGGATCTTGATGGCAAGCGGCGAGGGTCGGGCGCCGTCGCCAAATCCCAGATCGACTTTCAATCCTTCGCGCGGAAAGGCGATTTCCGGATCGGTATCGGTCTGGCTCCGGTTGGCGTCGGGGTGACGGAAACGCTGCAGGGGACCGGGCAGGGCGCCGGATGCGGATTCGATGACACCCGGCGGCGCGGCCGGCAGAGGCGTGCGCTTCGGCGACAGCCGGTCGAAGGCTTCCATCAGAAGCGGTGCGGCGGTCTCAAGCCCTGACAGGCCGGGGACGGGGGCGCCGTCGGGCCTGCCGACCCAGACGCCGATGACGTGCTTGCCGTCGAAGCCGACCGCCCAGGCGTCACGGTATCCGTAGGACGTGCCGGTCTTGAACGCGATCTTGCCGGGATAACCGTTAGCCGGCGGTGATGTGTCGGTCAGGATGTCGCTGACATACCAGGCCGCGAGCGGTTCAAGGACGGGCGGCGTGTCCGTCAACACAGATACCTCCACGGTCTCGTGCAGGGGTGGGGACGTGCCGGCATTTGCGAAAGCCGCGTAGAGCGACACCAGATCATGCAGCGACATGCCGATGCCGCCGAGGCCGATGGCAAGGCCGGGTGCTCCGTCCTTCGGCAATTTCGGTGTGGCGCCGGCCCGTCTCAGGCGCGCCATGAGGCGCGTCGGGCCGACCGCATCGAGCACCAGGACGGCCGGCACGTTGAGCGACTGGGTGAGGGCGTCGCGGACGGTGACGGTGCCCCGGAAACGCCCGTCGAAGTTGACGGGGTCGTAACCGGCAAAGGCCGTCGGGCGATCCTCGACGAGGCTTTCCGGATGGGCAAGCCCCGCCTCGAAAGCGAGGCCGTAGATCAGGGGCTTGAGCGTCGATCCGGGCGAGCGCAGGGCCCTGGTCATGTCGACGAAGCCGTTGCGCGACGTCTCGAACAGCCCCGCGGAGCCGACGGACGCGAGCACCTCGCCGGAAGCATGATCCGCAACGAGGACCGCGGCAGAGAGCCGTGATGTCCGGTTAGTGAGCCGGTCGGCAACGAGTTTTTCCAGCGCAGTCTGGAGCGTCCGGTCGATGGTCAGGCGATGACGCGATACCGACGCATTGCGTTGGATCGCTCTGTCCGCGGCATGGGCTGCAATGATCGGGAAGTTCCGGCGTTTGGCGGGCATGCGTTCGCGTGCGGCTCCGGCGGCCTCTCCGGCTGATATCACGCTGGCCCGCGCCAGTCTCTTGAGGACGCGGTCGCGGGCGCGCTTCGCCGCTCCGGGGAAGCGGTCGGGCCGGCGGGCTTCCGGCGACTGCGGAATGGCGACGAGCAGAGCAGCCTGTGCAACGGTGAGCCGGCCCGGCTCCTTGCCGAAATAGGCGAGGCTCGCGGCCCGTATCCCCTCGAGATTGCCGCCATAGGGCGCCAGGGCCAGGTAGAGATCGAGAATGTCGTCCTTCGACAACCGCCGTTCGAGCGCACGCGCCAGCAGGATCTGGCGCAGTTTGGCCTGCAGGCTTCTGGTCGGCCTGGCCTCGATCAGCCGAGCGACCTGCATGGTCAGGGTCGACGCGCCGGACACGATCCGCTGAAACACCGCCAACTGACCGGCCGCGCGGAGCATGGCGCGATAGTCGACCCCGCCGTGTTCCCTGAAGCGGCGGTCCTCGTAGCCGATCAGCATGTCGAGGAAGCGCCGGTCGACATCCCCGGTCTTCGCCGGCAGGCGCCAGCGCCCGTCCTCGACCGCGTAGGCCCGCAGCAGAAGACCGTTCCGGTCGAGCACGACGGGCGAAACAGCGAGCTTGTCCGGTTCCGGTATGGCGGGCAGGATCCGCTCGATCGCATTGATGACATGAGCGAGCGACGACACGCCGGCAAGACCGCCGACCGTGGCCGTCATGGAGGCAGCCAGCAGCAGCGGCGGAGCGATCCGCCGCCATGCCGATATGTGTTTGCCTGTCATCTCTGCCGCCCCCGTCAGCGCAGCGGTCCGACAACCTCGACATATCCGGCGGCCGTACGTCCCCGCCGGTCAGGCCGGTACATATCCTCGACCGTGGCGGCCGGGTGGGAGAACCGTCCCGGCGAAACGGCCCTGACCGTGTAGGCAACGCGGAGTTCGGTCGTCTCGCCGCGCTTGCGGTTCATGGCGGCGACGAAGCGATCGGCGCGCGCCTCGACGTGGACCGCGGTCTGGTCGACCTCGAGCCAGCCGTAATTGGCCGGCTTGCCGCTCTGGGTCAGGTTCGGGTTCTCGATCTCGAAGCCTGCGGGCAGCGGATCGACAATCAACAGCCGCCCGGCCTTGTCCTCGACGGCCGTGACCTTGAGCATCACGACGAAGCGGTCGTTCTGTCCGACGGTCTTCACGTCAACGGGCTCGCCCTTGGGCGTGAAGTAGCTGCGTTCAATCGCAAAGCCGTTGGCATCGGCCGGCTCAAGCGTCTGCGGGATGCCGGTCGCGGTGATGATCGCCTCGACATCGCGGTCGCCGCGGTTCTCGACAACGACTGCTTTTTCCCCAAGCGCGTCTCCATCGAAGCGCTTGAACAGGGCCTCTGTGGTCATTTCGCCGTCAACCGCGAGCGCGAAGTTCGCGGCGTTCCGGTAAAGCGCGTTGGCGGCCAGCAGCAGCCAGGCGTTTTCCTGCGTGCTGGTATGAATGTTCCGGTCGCGCTCGTCGGAGATACGGCTGGCGAGCCTCGCGATGTCGACACCGGTCTGTCCGGTCTCGGAAGCGAGTGTGAGAACGGCGGCCTGATCGCGCATGTGCGAGCCGTAGTCGGAGCGCCAGGACCGCTGTCCGTCGCTGTTTTCTTCGAACGAGGCGACGGCTGCCTTGAAGGCGGACGCCGAGCGCTGCCGGTCACCGTAAAGTGCGAGTGCGGCACCGATCTGGGCCTTTGCGAGCGGCGTCGAGAATGCGCCCAGCTTGACTTCTGCGAAGTAGCGCAGGTCGCCGATGGTGGCACGGCCGTTGCGGGCCAGCACATAGAGCGAATAAGCGATGCCTTCGCCGCCGCGTTCGAAGTCGTTGGCGTAGGAGAGGCGGTTCGACAGGTTGTCGAGCGCCGTGTCCTTGGCGACCGCCGGGACCGTATACCCCTTCTGGGCCGCTCGGGTCAGGAAGTCGGTGATGTAGGCGTCGAGCCAGAGATCGCCGTCCCCCGGCGACCAGAGGCCGAAGCCGCCGTTCGAAGACTGGACGGCGAGCACGCCGGCGATGGCCTCGTCGACGCGCTCCTTGATCTTTTTGTCGCCCGCAAGACCGGCGGCCTTGGAGACATCGTCCAGATAGACCAGCGGCAGTGCCCGACTCGTGAGCTGTTCGGCGCAGCCATAGGGGTAGCGGTCGAGCGCCAGCAGCAGGCCGGGGACGTCGAGACGCCCGGCAGGGCTGACGGAGACCGTGGCGGCCGCCGTGCCCGCGATGAAGCCGTCCAGCAGTCCGGTGTCGATATTGACCCGGCCCGAACCCGCGGCGAGCGTTACGATGCTGCGGCGGATCACCGGCTGGTCCGTATAACGGACGTCGAGCGTCAGCGTTTTCTCGAACGTCTCGCCGTCGGGCGTGGTCAGTTCCACGGAAATATTCGACGTGCCGACATCGTCCGCGGTGACCGGTATGGCGACCGTGGTGCGGGCGTCCTTCTCGAGGCTGAGTGTCCGCCCGGCGTCGCTGTCCGGGATAGTGACGTAATCGTCGGCCGAAACGCTGAGCTCGTGATCACCGGCCTTGCCGGAGACGTTGCTGACTTCCACAAACAGGCGTGACTGGTCGCGCGGCGTCAGGAATCTGGGCAGGCTCGCCAGGACGACGACCGGATCGCGAACCAGAAGGTCCTTGCCGGCGTGGCCGACACCGTCCTTCGACCAGGCCATGGCCATCACGCGGACCGTGCCGTTGAAGTCCGGCATGTCGAACGTCACTTCGGCCTTGCCGTCGGCATCGACTTTGACGATGCCGGAATAGAAGGCGACAAGCTTCTGCGTGGGCGGCGGACCCTTGAGGCCGGCAGCCGAACCGTCGCCGCCGGAGCGGATGCGCCCGAGCGCACCTTGCGTGCGGTCAATGAGCTGACCGTAGAGGTCGCGCATCTCGACGCCGAGCGCGCGCTGACCGAAGTACCAGTCGTCAGGTGCGGGGTCCTTGAAGCCGGTCAGGCTCAGGATACCGGCATCGACGGCTGCCACGGTCACGTAGGCTTCCGTGTCCGCGGCGAGGTTCGAGATTGAAACGGGGATCGACAGGGGACCGCGCGGCCGGGTCTCGTCCGGCAAGTCGATGGCGACCTGAAGGTCGCGGCCGGCGGGGTCCACATCGAGCCACTGCAGGCCCAGCGCGCGGCCGGGCATGCGTTTGGCCTCGATATCCATGGGCCGGTAGAGGGTCGCGGTCACATAGGCGCCGGCGCCCCACTTTTCCGTTACGGCGAGATCGACTGTCGTTCCCTCCGCGGGTACCTCGACGGTTCTGGTCTCGATCAGGCCCGTGTCGACAACGGCTATGAGGGCGGTGCCGGCAAAGCGCGGGTTGATCCTGAGTTTGGCCGTCTCGCCGGGGCGGTACTTCTGCCGGTCGAACGAGATGTCCAGAAAGTCCGGTGTCTCGGTTGCGGCGTCTGCGGAGTACCAACCGGCGCTGAACTCGACGCTCGAGGCCGTCGGCGAGTCGCCGGAGGAGGCGACCTGCAGCCTGTACCGGCCCCATTTTACGGGTGCTGAGATCCGGGTTGGCGTATCCGCCGCTACGTCGACCGTGCCATCAGCGACACGACGGGCCGCCGAGACGCGCTCGTAATTCCAGCGGCCGTTCTCCTGATACCACTGGAACGAGGTCTCGACCTTCTCAAGCGTCCAGGAGAGCTTGGGACTAGCGATCTTCGTCCCGTCCGGGGCCATCATGATGACATCGAAGCCGGCCGTGCTGCCCTCGTCGACGGAACCGTCCTTGAACAGCGGCTTGATCCCGATGCGCGGGCCGTCGGGCCTGACGGGCACGGTCAGGGTGCGTTCGATCGAACGTCCGTTTGTGTCGGAAAGCCGGGCGGTGATCCTGGCCTCGAACAGGCGCGTGGATACCGGCAGGTCCGGTAATTCCAGGGAAAACCGGCCGTTGCCCTCGTCATCCGTGCGGCCGATGTCACCGAGCGGCTCGAGCAGCGGCCGAACAGAGTCGTCCGCCAGTCCGAACGTGTATCCGGGGAAAGCGGCCGGGCTGGTCTTGAGCGGCGTGACCTTCAGGTCGCCATCCATCGACAGTCCTGCCGCCGGTGCGCCGTAGAGGTAGCGGGCGGAAACCGACACGTCGGCCGGCGCTTCGCTCTCGATCTGCCTGGCGGCCGTCTTGAGGTCGAAGGCGAGCCGTTCCGGCTCGAAATCCTCGACAAGCACGGAGACCGCAGACAAAGGCTTGGCCTTGGGATCGGCATAGACGCTCATGCGCCAGGACCCGCGCATGGCGTTTCCAGCGAGGTCCAGACCGTAGGCGTAACCGCCAAGGCCCTCGGCCTTGAGCGTGACGCGCCTGTGCTCGACGCCGTCCGGACGCTCGACCACGAGGGTCAGCGGCAGGCCGGTGAGCGCGGTCGCCCTGGTATCGCGCGTCAGGGCCGTGAGGTGGACTGTCTCGCCGGGGCGGTACACCCCGCGTTCCGGTGTCAGGAAGACGTCGACCGGCTTGGGTGCCGCGCGTCCCTTGACGCCGCGATCGGTCAGGTCGAAGGCGGACTTGCCGAGATCGAGGAACGCGTAATCGCCATCTGCGCCTTCGGCAACGAGCAGGCGCGGGGCCATTCCACCGGTGCCGCGGGCCAGACCCGGTTCGAACCTGAGGTATCCGCCGGTATCGGTTTTCGCCGTCCCGAGCACCTCGTTGTTGACGGCGACGAGGCGCACATTGACGTCGCCCTTCGCTTGGGCATCCGACAGCGCGCGCACGAAGACATGGACACCGTCGTTTCCGTTGAACGCGCTCAGACCAAGGTCGGTGACGATGAACCACTGGGTCGCAAGCGGACTCCAGCTGTCGCGCCGCCCGACCGCGGCCTTGGCGGTGATGACATAGACGCCGGGCTTCAGCGACTTCACGGCCTCCTCGATCGGAATGGCGGTGGTGACGTTCTCGTTGAGGACCTTGGAGACCTCGATCTCGCCTTCCCAGATCTTTTCGCCGGTCCTGTCACCGATCCGCTCGGTGCTGTACTGACTCAGCTGCTGGAGGAAATTGCGGTCGCGCAGGGTCGATGCCAGGGCGCGGTCGCCGACGTGATGGATGCTGGCCTTGATCAGATCCGTATTGACCGAAACCACGGGGATCGTCGCGCCCTTGCCGCGCGGCAGTACGTAGGACTTGCCGGCAAAGCCGACGAACGGTGCGCGGTCACGGACGTAGACGGTCAGATCGGAGCTTTTTTCCAGGGTTTCGCCGTCCTGCGACGTCAGCCCGGCGCGGACACCGATTTCATAGCGCCGTCCGTGCGAAACGCCGTCGACGCAGATCTGGTTGTCCTTGCCTTCGATCGCGAGGTTGTTCACGTCCTCTACGGAGACGAACTGCGGCGCGTCCGTTCCCGAGGCGAGCGGGTCGGAGAAGACAACACAGATGCGGGGGTTCTGACTGTCGGAGTCGACCTTGTGTGAGAGGATGCGGAAACCGTGCTGGGCGACGGCGGTCTCGTAGGCCTTGCGCACACTGTCATTCTCACGCAGTGCGAGGCTGGCGCGGTAGGCGCGGATGGCCGGGCGCCAGACTGACCGGCGCTCGAGCGACATGCCGATGACGTTGAGCGCCACGGCGCGCTCGCGGTTCGTTCCGGCACGCAGATACGCGCTGACTGCGGCGCCCGTTCCGCGCCGGGCGATTTCCTGGTTCTTGCGGTAGTTGTCCGCGCGCCAGTTGATCGAGGCGATGGCGAGCCGGGACCAGGCGTCCATACTGTCCGGATCGCGCGCAATCGCGCCGGCATAGGCGTTTGTCGCCGCCTGGAGGTTCTTCTGTCCGAATGCGACATCGCCGGCCTGGATCAGGGCCAGGAACCCGTCATCGCCTGCGTTGCCGGCGTTTCTGACACGGGTCTCCACCTTGCGGGCCTCGTCCAGGAACCGTTTCGGCAGGAAGGTGAGTTCGCCCGTCCGCTGTTGTTTCAGTGTTTCGGCGGGGACGGCCGTCGTGACGATGCGGCCTGATGTTGCACCGTTGAACTGGATGAGCTCGCCGAAATCCGACTTCAGAAAGCAGTGCTGTGCCTTCTCATTGTGCGTGAAGGCCTGGCAGGCGCCGTCTGAAACACAGGCCGATCGGCAGGCGTTGAGATCAATGTCAGCGATGTCGCGGTAGTCGAATCCCGGGTAGTCGGCATTCGGCGTGACGATGGCGTCGCGGTCGGCGGCGCTCGCGTCCGACCCAATCAGGGTCATTGCGGTAACAACAGCGGGGATAAAGCAGACTCCACCCAGCCAACGGAGAAAGACCGTCATTATGCGTCTCCCGTCAGATCAATATCCGGTGCTGCCCACAGGGTAGATGTCGTGTCGGGGCAGGTAAAGTTCAACCGTGCCGCTACTGCGGGGTGCCGGCCGCCGGTTGGTTATCGCGGGATAAAATGCGATTCGCGGCTTGTGTGCATCGTTCAGGCGGTTGACAATGCACGCCAACGAATGCGGCACCGAGGAGTAGAGGGGGTCACAACCATGCAAAAGAACGAGGATATCGCATCAAGCGCTGCCGAGGGCGCGCAGGATGTTGAAAACCTGGCGCCGGCGGGCAACGGCGGCGCAGAGGGCGCCGGCGAAGCCGACCCCCGGGCGACGGCGCGGCAGGCGCTGAGCGCGAAAATGGCGGCGGCGGCTTTCGGCGAAATTGTCGCGCTCTTCATGCGGTCGCCGGGTCACAAGCACTACAGCCTTTCAGACCTCGAATGGATGGTTCTGCCGGCGGTCATGTCCAATCAGTTTGCTTTCGCCAACGCCAAGGCCAAGAACAATGCGTCCTTGTCGGTCCCGGTCGGCGTTGCGCTATGGGCCAGGGTCTCGGAGGAGGTCGACGCGGAGATTTCGTCAAATCTCGACCGACCCTTGCGGTTGCGGCCGGATCAGTGGTCCAGCGGGGACATCAACTGGCTGGTCGACGTGATTGCGGGACCCGAAGTCGGCCGCGCTCTGGTGGACCAGTTGTCGCGTACCGCATTTGCGGGCAAGGAATTCAAGATGCGGGTCGCGGACAAGGAAGGCAACCGGACCGTCAGGACGATGCAGGGCGCGGATCCTGACGCCGCGGCAGAAGAAGAGAAGGCGGAAGCCGAAGAGGCGTAAGCCTCCCCGTCCTCACGGATTGTCAAACGAAACGGGTTGACGACTTAGCGCAGGGCCAGACGCCGGCGGGAATTCGCGCTGTCGTTCTGTTCCATCGCCTGAACCAGGACACGGTCGCGGTCATAGACATCGTCGCGGAACTCGACGCGGCCGTCCTCGTTTGCCCATGCGGTGTAGTAGCCCAGATAGACCGGAATCTTGGTCTTCAGCTTGATTTCCTGGCGTTCGCCGCTTTCAATCGCATTCGCGACCCGGCTCCGGCTCCAGCCTTCCGACTGCATGATGACCTTGGCGAATTCAAGCGGCTTGGCGACACGGACACAGCCGTGACTGAACGTGCGCACCTTCCTGCTGAACAGGTTCCGGGCCGGCGTGTCGTGCATGTAGATGGCATGCTTGTTCGGGAACAGGAACTTGACGCGGCCAAGGGCGTTTTTCGGTCCGGGTGGCTGGCGGATATCGTACGGCATGGTCTCCGCGTCGAGGTCGTACCAGTCGATCGACGACGAGCTGCGGACTTCGCGGGTCTGTGTCACGACTTCGTAGCCGAGCCGGTCGAGATAACTCGGATCGACCCGCAAATGCGGAAGATATTCGGCTCTTGCGATCGAACGCGGAATCCACCAGTAGGGGTTAAAGACGACGGTTTCCATTTCGTCCATGAACACGGCGGTCTGGAACCGCGGCTTGCCGACGATGACATCCGAGCGGAAAATAACCTTGCCGGAGTCGATCAGCCAGGTCTTGAAGAAGGCCTGGTTGACGAAGACGTATTTGCTCTTCAGATCCCGCGGCAGCCAGCGCAGGCGCTCCATGCTGAGGCGGATCTTTTCGATCTGGCCGGTGACGGACTGGCCGTTCATGGCGGTGATGGTGCGGCGACCGATGATCCCGTCGACACCAAGTCCCGCCTCGCGCTGGAACGCCTTCACCGCCTTGACCAGCGCTTCGTCATAGACATTCGCGGGTGCGGTTTCGGCTGTCTCCTCGGACGTCGCAGCGGTTTCAGCGGTTTCTTCCGAAGTTATCGTCGACGAAGCCTGTTTGGCCCTGGCCGGCGCTTCGTACAGCCCGAGCTGCTCGAGGCGGGCGTGGATGAGTCCCATCCGGTCGTCGGTCGCGCCCGGACGGATGGTCGGTCCTGCCGGGATCCGGACAGTCGCGGCGTTCTCGGCCTGCTTGCGGAAATTGGCGAGAGCGGTCTTGAGCAGTCCGTATTGCGGCATTGTCGGTACCAGCGTGGCCAGATAGACCTGCGGGCGAACCGTTGCGTTCAGTTGCTTGAGCGCTTCGGCGGGCGACACCTCTTTGACCTTGAGGGTATGGATCTCGCTGATGCGGAACGGATCGACCGTGCCGGCCGTCATGTCCTGAACGTAGTCAAGCGCGGCCGCGGTCAGCTCGAGATCGAGCCGCGCCAGTGTCGACGGCGTGGCATCGGCGATTGCGGAATAGTCACCGTAGGCCGTCATCGTGGCCGGCAGGTAGTCGATCGACCGGAGGCCTTCTTCGTCGGCCTTTGCCAGCACGTCGAGGATGCGCTTGCCGCGTTCGCTGAGGCCGTAATCGCCGGTCCAGGCCGGTACGAAGCCCCTATCGCGATAGAACGAGAGGATGGCCGGCCGGTGTTCCTTGCGGACCCGTATCGCCTTTGCCGCCGGTGCGATCAGTTCGCTGTGCAGGGCGGTCGAGAAACTGTCCGTGCTCTTGGGAGGTTCGAGCTTGCGGTCGCGCAGCGCCACGCGCGGTTCTGGCGGCAATGCCACGTCCCGGGCCCGGCTTTCGGTGGCCTCGACGACCGGCACTTCTTCCGCCAGGCGGCGGAAGTAATTGGATGCCGAGAAGTTGCCGGTGACGGATGCCGGCGGCTTGCCAAAGACGGTTTCCGGCGTCGGACGGTCCGCTTGGACCACTTCGGTACTCAAAAACAAACCTGCAGCCAGTACTGGCGCAAACAGGGTCATGGGGCGGCCGTGCATGACTCCCTCCTCAATAGTGCGAAGGCAATTTATAAAATTGCGCAGGGTTCGACAACCGTGGGCGCAATAGATCACCAAACCGTGTTCTTCCTGCAACTCTCGATAGTTACGTGACAATTCTGCAACAATCGTCACAATTGCCGCATTTCCGGCGCGACTCAGCGACATAAAGCCTGGTTATGCCGCGAATTGCCGCGATGGAGCGCGCGAACAACGAGAGATTCTTTGCGCGGATGATTCGGAATACTACAATCCGGCTCCATAACGTGCTGTGCCGGAGGCGGCAGAATGACCGAGAATCAGGGAGAGCCGGGAGCAGGGGAACACGCCAACCTCACGCGCGTCGACATCTCCGATGTCTGCGAGACGCCGCTTCCCCCGGTCGGCAACATCTTCCGCAATCTCGGCATCTGGTTTCCGCTGTTCTTTGCGCCTTTCGCACTCTCCTTCGTCATCATGTTCATCGTGTCCACGCTGTTCACCAGGGTGCCCGACGCCGTTTACATGACGATCTTCCTGGGCGTTACCGGACTGGGGATAATCTTCCTCCTGGCCCAGCTGCGCGGAGCCCAGGACTGGGTTTCGGGAGACACGATGCTGGGGGCGGAGATCGACTTCAACGCCGGCGAGCTGGGTCTCCGGATCGAGGTCTTCGACCGCACGCTGGGCGACATATTCCGGGACGTGCACAAATATACCTCGTCCCGCTTCCCCATCGACGTGGCGTTCATCGAGCGATCCAGACGGAAGGCCTTCCTGTACAGGCTGCTCGCGGGCGCGGTTTTCGTGATCGCCTCGTTCACCGTGGTGGTCGACCCGGGGAACCTCGGCCTGGGCGCCAAATCCCTCCTCGGCGTGGTCGGTTTCGTGGCCGCACTGGCGGCAATCACCAAGGCGTCCAATATCTCGAAGCAGCACGCCCAGCCGTCATTCGAGGAACTCAGGGAGGCGGATGACCGCAAGCCGGTTCTGCTGCTGCGGTCGTTCAAGGACGACACGCTGATCGTTCTTAAGCGCTTCAAGCGCTGGCTGTGGCGGTATGACCGCGGGATCCGGTTCGAGCAGGCGATCGCCAACAGGTTCAGCCAGATCGGGCCCCTGATCGCGGTCAGCGCACCGGGCGAGAGCGTGCCGGAGCTCGGCGCGGCGCGCAAGCCTCTGGACGAGGCCGAATGGAAGCAACAGGTCATGGGCTGGATGAACGAGGCGGCCCTGATCCCGATGATTGCCGGGCCGACGGAATGGATCCGGTGGGAGCTGAACCAGATCATCACCAAGAACCACGTCGACCGGCTGTTCATTCTGCTGTCGTCCAAGAGGCTGACCCATCATCCGCCGCTCTGGGACCGGTGGTCCAACGTCATCGACTGCTTTGCCGGGACGCCGTGGTACGCCGCGCTGGAGAAACTGGACCCGGAGCAGACCCTGCTTGTGTCGTTCGCGCCCGAAGGTCGCGTGTTCGCCGTGACATCGGAAGCCGGAGCCAACTACATGCGCGACTATCAGGTCGCGATCACGCTCGGGGTCTACCAGCGGTTCCTGCACCAGACAGACAGGTATACGGCTGAGTAGGGATTGACGGCGCCGGGCCGCCGACAATCTATGCTAAGATCCGCGACATCGTGATCAGACGACGATCAACCTGACCCCAACCACAACAACCGTTTTGCACATTCCGTGACAGGCGACCGCCGTTTCAGGGGCGTCCGTTCCCGCGCACTTCAACTCGCAAGGATTTTCTCATGCCCTTCAACAAGCTTCATGTGCCGCAGACTCTTCCCGCCGAGACCTGTCACGCCATCAACGATCTGTTGCACGACAGTCTTGTCGAAACGTGCGGGGTGAACCCGGATGACTATTTCTGTCTCGTGTCGCGATACGCGGCAGACGACATGATCCTGCACCCGACCTTCCTGGGCCATCGCGATCCGGCATCGACGGTGGTTATCGAGATCGCCCTGCTTGCCGGACGATCAGACGAACAGAAGGAAGCTCTGTTCAGGGACGTCCGCCATCGGCTCGGCGGGATCGATTTCAATCCGGATAACTCGATCATCTTCCTGATCGAGAACAACCCGATCGACTGGTCGTTCAGCGGCGCCGGGTCCGTGAAGTCCGTGTTGGGTCTTTGAAGCTTCCCGTCATTGCCGGACCCTGGTCCGCCAACCGAGCAGGAATATTCAAATATTGCCCGGTTCTGTTCAATAACCGGGCGGCGTTCGTCTCCATCTCCAGTCCAACGACACATCAGTCCAACGACATATCGAGACCATGGAGACGACACATGAAGAAGATTGCAGCGATTGCCATTGCATACGGATTGTCGGCCACATCCGCCCTTGCCGGCGAAAACCTGGCCGGCGACCCGGTTTCATCCGCCACCGTTGCGGACCGCCTGGAACTGGTGAGGATCGCCGATGCGCTGGATGCGGCGGTCGACGCAAAGGACTGGACGCTCGCCCGGTCGTTCTTTACCGACCAGATCAACGTCGACTTCACGTCGCTTGTCGGGGGTGAGCCGGCGCGGATACCGGCCGACGGCCTGATCGCGGGATGGTCGGCAAATCTCACGGAAGAAAAGACCTCCTTCCATCTCCGCGGCAATCACCGGCTGACCTTCACCGGCTCCGACACCGCGACGATGCTGAGCCACGGCTATGCCTGGAACCGCATGGAGCGCGGGGCCGAGAAGGAGAACGGCGGAGAGGCGCTGTGGGAAGTCTGGGGCACCTACCGGCATGACTTCAAGCGGTCCGCCGACGGCTGGCGCATAACCGGCATGGCGTTCAACGCGACGGCACAGCGCGGCAACAGCTTCGTTCGCGATACCCCTGGCCGGTGATCAACGGGCCTCGGCCGGTCATCCGAAGCTGAAGATATCGCCGATGTTTTCGATGATTGCGACGAGCAGAAGCACACCTGCGAGCAACAGGGCGGCCCACCAGAAGAAATGGAAGATGATCGCCGATGCGCCAAGGCCGGTGGCGTATGCCGGGTATCTCCAGTTTTCACGCCGAATGCCGGAGATCAGGGACAGGACGATGGCAACGACCCCGAGAATGGGCGCTGCGACCGCAAGGTAGTCCATTGCCGAGGCGGGCTCGGGAGCCGCGGTCTCGGTGGACAAGCCAAAGAACGATCGCCATGCGGAGCGCTTGATCTCTCCGGCAATTTCACCGATCTGGGTGCCGACAGACGGCTGTGGCTCCAGCGTGGGGCCAAAAACCTGGAAAATGACGAGAATCAGGGACGTTGCGCCGAACAGAACGGCCCAGAAACCCCATCGTCTCAGCGGGCCAAGCGCGGCCGCATCGCTATTTGCAGTGTGTTCTCCCATGCCGCTTCACGTAGTGAGGCTGTCTCGCGAAAACAAGATGCAGGGAAAATCGAGGCACGCCCTGGCGTCGAGCGGGGTTGTGCGCTGATGAATGGAGTTAACGGCCTGACGTCAGGTTTTCTGCCTAGAAGAACCCGACCAGGAACAGGGTCAGGACCGGGAAGGAGACGAGGATCACGACCCGGATAAAGTCCGAGATCAGGAACGGCATCACGCCGCGATAAGTCTCGCGCAGGGGCACGTCGCCCGCGAGCTTGTTGATGATGAAGACGTTCAGCCCAACGGGCGGCGTGATCAGCCCGACCTCCACGACAATGAGCGTGATGATGCCGAACCAGATGGCGGTGTGCTCCGGCGTCATGCCGAAATCGAGCGCCATGATCACGGGGAAGAAGATCGGGATGGTCAGGAGGATCATGGAAAGCGCGTCCATCACGCAGCCGAGGATCAGGTACATGACCAGGATCAGGACCAGGATGAGCGTCGGCGAATAACCGGTCGCCCCGACATACTGGGCAAGCGTCTGGGGGAGCTGCGTCTGGGTCAGGAACGCGTTAAAGACGTCGGCGCCGACGAGGATCATGTAGATCATGGCCGTTGCGACCGCCGTGCCGGTCAGGCTCTCGGCAAGCTGGGCGCGGGATATGCCGTTCCAGACGGCGAGCGCGCCGGTGCCGAGCACACCGAAGGCTGCCGCTTCGGTCGGCGTGAAGACGCCGCCGTAAATGCCGCCGATGACGACGATGAAGATCACCGCGGCGGGGGTCGCGCCCAGAAGGTCGCGCAGCCGCTGCTTGCCGCGTACGGCCTCGCCGGCCGGCCCGGCTTCGGGGTAAAGCCGCACATAGACCGCCACCGCAATCATGTAGCCGACGGCTGCCATAAAGCCCGGAATGAAGGCGGCCAGGAACATCTTGGCGACGTTCTGCTCGGTCAGGATGGCGTAGATGACGAGTACGACCGAGGGCGGGATGAGAATGCCGAGCGTGCCGCCGGCGGCCAGCGTGCCGGTGGCGAGCGCGCCGGAATAGTTGAAGCGCTTCATCTCCGGCAGGGTGACCTGACCCATGGTGGCAGCAGTGGCGAGTGACGAGCCGCAGATGGCGCCGAACATGGCGCAGCCGCCGATGGAGGCGATCGAGAGCCCGCCGCGCATGGAGCCGAACACGGCGTTGGCGGCCCGGAACAGTGCGCGCGAGACCCCGGCATGGGTCGCCAGATGGCCCATCAGCAAGAACAGCGGGACCACCGAAAGGGAATAGGATGACAGCTGGTAATAGGGGCTGGTCTTGAGATAGGCGAGCAGGGGCACCCAGCCCGATACGGTGACATACCCGCCGATGCCGGCGACCAGCATGGAGATTGCGATCGGCACGCGGACCGCCATGAGGGCGAGCATGCACGCAATCACGATTGCCCCCGTTATCGGCCCCGACATGGCTTATTCGAACTCCCCGACGGTGTGGGTGCTGAAACGGCCGTTGAGCGCGCGCCACGTGGTCAGCGCACCCACAAGGGTCAGCAGGGCCGTGCAGGGCACGAGCACCAGAAAGCCCCACCATGTGCCGATCTGAAGGATCATGGTCTGATCGTTGAAGCGGTAGAGGTCGTAACCGCCGAGCCCGAGACGCCAGGTCAGCACGGCGAAGGCGAGCGTCAGCAGAATACAGCCGAACGCGTCGAGCAGGTTCCTGACGCGCTCCGGCGCCCGCAGGGTGAAGAAGTCGACGATGACGTTGCCGTTCTTGAGCTGGCAGTAAGGCAGGAAGGTCGAGACCGCGATGGCGCAGCCGACCTCGACCATCTCGAAATCGCCGGTGATCGGCGTGTTGAAGAGGTAACGGCCGAGCACGCTCACGACCGTGATGCCCGAAAGCACGACAAGCACCAGCGCACCGCCCATGGCAAGCACGCGGCATGCTCCTTCCAGAAGCATGACCGCGCGCGAGCCGTTTTGCGTATCGGATTCGCTCATCAGGCGGGCCCGATCAGTGCCGGACCGGATCTATTTCGAGTACTTGTCGAGCAGGGCGTTGGCGTCGTCGAACAGCATCTGCCCCTTGTCGCCGCGCGCCTTGATCCAGTCGTCGATCACGGGCCTTGTCTTCACCTTCAGTTGCTCGACCTCTTCTGCCGACAGAGCCATGATTGTGTTTTCGCTCTTCTTGGAGACCGCGATACCGGTTTCCTCGGCCTTGTCCCAGATGATGCCCGTGCTCTTGGCCAGCGTCATGCCGGAGTTATTGTCGATCACCTTCTTGAGGTCGTCCGGCAGGCCTTCGTATTTCGCCTTGTTCATGGCGAAGACGAAGATCGCGGTGTAAAGCCCGCGCGGGCCGGGCGTTTCGGTGTGGTAGGGCGCAAGCTCGTTGACCTTGAGCGCCGGCACGATTTCCCACGGGATCACGGCACCGTCGACCACGCCCTTGGACAGGGCTTCGGGCAGGGCCGGAACCGGCATGAAGACCGGTGCGGCGCCGAGCTTCGACAGGGCCGTGCCGATGCCGCGGTTGGGCGCGCGCATCTTCTTGCCGTCCAGGTCGGCGATGCTCTTCACCGGGGCTTCGCGGGTGTGGAAGACACCGCGCGCGTGGGTATGGAACCACAGGGGGTGAACGTCCTTGAACTCTTCCCTGGCGTGCTTCTCGTAATATTCCTGCAGCGCCTGCGACGTGGCTTCTGCGTTCGACACCATGAACGGCAGCTCGAACGCCGAGATGATCGGGAAGCGGCCCGGTGAATAGCCCGGCAGCGCCCAGACGATGTCGGCAACGCCGTCACGGGCCTGATCCATGAGCTGCGGCGGCTTGCCGCCAAGCTGCATGGACGGATAGATCTCGACCTTGATGCGGCCGTTGGATTCCTTCTGAACCTTCTCCGCCCATGGCACGAGCACCTTGGCATGAGTGTTGTGCTTCGCCGGCAGGAAATGGTGAACCTTCAGGGTCACTTCCTGCGCGGCAGTCGTCGCCGCGGCGAAGGCCAGTCCGCCGGCCATGATGGCAACGGCGGCAATCGTCTTTTTCAGAGACATCATGAATTCCCTCCCAGTATTTGACGTCTTTTCAGCCGCTTGGCGGATTTTCCGCACGGCCTCAGCGTTGTTTCGAGTTTTGCATGTGAGGTGATTTTCTAGCAACTCGTTACTCTCCCTTGCTGGTGTTCCTCGCGATTTCAGTTGTCCTCGGGCCTGTCTGCAGCGGCGTCCAGAATCGACTTGAGCAGGTCGCCGTCGCCGACCTGATTGGCCAGCAGCAGAACGAGGCGGGCATTGAGTGCAGCGCTCTGTTCGAAGGTAAGTCCGTCGTGCGCTTTCATCAGCGCTTCGTAGAAGTCGTCGCCGCCGGCCGCGAGCCGGTCTTTTCCGATATCGCCATTGCCGGCCATTACATTTCACCCTTGAGCGCGGTTGCGCGTGCGGCGTCGAGCCCGGCGGCGTCGATCCGGTCGAACCGTGCCGCCACGTGCTGGTCGGGCCGGATCAGATAGGCGAGGCCCGAACCGTAACGCCCGGTTGCCAGGCCGGTTGTGTCGGAGAGGCAATCCCGGTCTTCCGGGCCGGCCGAAACACGGACATGGCGCATGCCGGCGACGGTATCGCTCCCGGCTTCGCCGCCGGGGCAGTCCCCGAACGAAAGGACGGTGAACTCGCCGCCAAGCTCGCCGAGGAGCCAGCCGGCCTTGCCGTTTGTCACCGGCGCGTCGAGGCACGGCTGACCCGGCAGAAGGCCATCGGCGCGGCTGTCCGTCTTCGGGCGGACCAGGCTTTCAAGCGAGCAGGGGACGGAAAGACGGCCGGAGTTCACCAGCTTTCGCGCGAACGGAAGATCGGACGCCAGGTCAAGGACGGAGTCCCGGAACAGGCGTTCCATGTCCGACTTGGGCGTCATGAAGCTCGTCGCCCGGCTGGAATTGCGCAGGTTCTCGTCGGCGCCGAACGTGCGCTCGCGATCGTAGCTTTCCAGCAATCCCGCCTGCGCATCGCCCCTGAGCACGGCGGCGAGCTTCCAGACCAGATTGTCGACGTCCTGGATGCCGCCATTGCCGCCGCGGGCGCCGAACGGCGAGACGATGTGGGCGCTGTCTCCAACGAAGATGACGCGGTCGTGCACGAAGCGGTCGATGCGGCGGCACTGGAAGGTGTAGACCGAGACCCAGTCGATTTCGAACGGCCGGTCGCCGACCATGGCCCTGATCCGGGGCAACACGTTCTCGGGCTTCTTCTCTTCTTCCGGGTCAGCGTCGGGACCCAGTTGCAGGTCGATGCGGTAGATGTCGTCGGGCTGCTTGTGCAGGAGTGCCGAGCGGCCGCTGTGGAAGGGCGGCTCGAACCAGAACCAGCGTTCCGAGGGGAACTCCGCCTTCATCTCGACATCGCAGATCAGGAATCGCTCCTCGAACACCTCGCCGGCGAAGTCGAGGCCCATCATGGCGCGGACCGGCGATCTGGCGCCATCGCAGGCGAGCAGGTAGTCGCCTTCAACCGTATAGCTGCCGTCGGGCGTCTCGACCCCGGCGCGGACGCCGTCGCCGGTCTGCTCTACGCCCGTGACCCGGTTGTTCCAGCGCAGGTCGATCAGATCGGGGAATTCGCGAGCGCGCTCGACCAGATACTGTTCGACGTAATACTGCTGCAGATTGATGAAGGCCGGCATCTTGTGGCCGTCCTCGGGCAGCAGGTCAAAATTGTAGACCTCCCGGTCGCCGTGGAAGAGCCGCCCGACCTGCCACGTCACGCCCTTCTTAAGCATGCGGTCGCCGACCCCCAGCCGGTCGAAGATCTCCAGCGTCCGCTTGGCCCAGCAGATCGCCCGCGAGCCGACCGAAACCACGTTGTTGTCGTCGAGCACCACGCTTTCGATGCCGTGGAGCGCGAGGTCGATCGCCGCGGCGAGCCCGATGGGCCCGGCACCGACAATGACGACCGGCCAGCGGCGTCCCTCGACACCGCTCAGTTCAGGCGGCGTCTCGTAGTCGAACGGTGTGTATTTGTAACGCGCCACGTGACTATCCCTGCAGAGCGTTCCACATTTCGATGTCGCGCTCGTTGGTCCAGATGCGCGGCGTGTCCATGCCCAACGCCTCGTCATAAGCGCGCGATACGTTGAACGGCAGGCAGTGCTCGTAGATCGCGTAGTCCGCGAACTTCTCGTCGCAGGCCGCCCGGCAGGCGTCCCAGGCTTCCTTGAGGTCACCGCCACGCGCTGCCACGGCCGCGATCGGGTCGTAGGTCGAGCGCAGGAAATCGCGCGTAAGCGCAATGGCTTCGGCGACCTTGTCCGGATCGGCGAGCGCGTCGCCGCGGCCGGGCGCGATCGCCTCCGGCCGGAATGTTGCAATGGCGTCGAGCGTGCCCTGCCAGTCCGCGAAGTGGCCGTCGCCGCAATAGCAGGCCGACTTGTACTCGACGATGTCGCCGGAGAACATGACCCGGGAATCCGGGACCCAGGCAACGATGTCGCCGGCGGTGTGCGCACGGCCCAGATGCATCAGATCGACCCGGCGCTTGCCCATGTAGACCGTCATTTTGTCCTTGAAGGTCATGGTCGGCCAGGTGAGGCCGGGAATGCTGTCGGCGGCCTGGAACAGGCGCGGGAAACGGGCGAATTCGGAGTCCCAGTCTTCCTGGCCGCGTTCGTGAATCATGGCCCGGCAGGTTTCGGACGCGATGATCTGCTCGGCATCGTAGGCGGATGCGCCGAGGACGCGCACGGCGTGATAGTGGGACAGCACGACATACTTTATGGGTTTGTCGGTGACGCCGCGGATCTGCTCGATCACCAGGTTGGCCATGACAGGCGTAGCCTGGGCGTCGACAATCATGACGCTGTCGTCGCCGATGATGACGCCCGTGTTGGGGTCGCCCTCTGCGGTGAAGGCGTAGAGGCCTTCGCCGAGTTGCGTGAACGAAATCTTCTTTTCCTCAAGGTCGCCTTGCGACGCGAATGCCTTGGCCATGTCCTGCCGTCCGTCCCTTGTCTCTGCGCCCGTTTCAGGGCTTGTATTGCTGTACGGTCTGTTCGATCGCTCCGAAAACCGAATTGCCGCCGCTGTCGAGCATCTCGATGCGCACCGTGTCACCGAACGCCATGAACGGCGTCTCCGGCTTGCCTGAATTTATCGTCTCGATCATGCGGATCTCGGCGATGCACGAGTAGCCGACGCCGCCTTCGGCGACCGGCTTGCCGGGGCCGCCGTCGAGCTTGTTCGAAACCGTGCCCGATCCGATGATGGTCCCGGCGGAAAGCGGGCGGCTCTTGGCGGCGTGCGCGATCAGGGTCGGGAAGTCGAACGTCATGTCGATGCCGGCCTCGGCGCGGCCGAAGGGCTCGCCGTTATAGTCGACCCGCAGCGGCAACGAGAGCTTGCCGCCGTCCCAGGCGTCTCCGAGTTCGTCGGGCGTTACCGCCACAGGCGTAAAGGCGGAAGAGGGCTTGGACTGGAAGAAGCCGAACCCCTTGCCGAGTTCGGCCGGAATCAGGCCGCGCAGCGAAACGTCGTTCACCAGCATGATCAGCCGGATGGCGGCGCGCGCCTGGTCTGTGCTAGCACCCATGGCCACGTCGTCGACGATGACGGCGACCTCGCCTTCCATGTCGATGCCCCAGGCCTCGTCGGCCAGCATGATCGGATCGCGCGGAGCCAGGAAGGCGTCGGAGCCGCCCTGGTACATCAGCGGATCGGTCCAGAAGCTCTCCGGCATCTCCGCGCCGCGCGCCTTGCGCACGAGCTCCACATGATTGACGTAGGCCGAGCCGTCCGCCCACTGATAGGCGCGCGGCAGGGGCGAGAGCGCCTGATGCTCGTCGAACGGCATGGACGGGCCGTCGCCTCTGTCGAGCACGTGGGACATCTCCCTCAGGCGCGGTTCGCATTCCGCCCAGTCGTCGAGGGCCGCCTGCAGGGTCGGGGCCACGACGGAGGCGTCGGCGCAGCGGGCGAGGTCACGGGAGACAACGGCCAGTGCGCCGTCCCGTGTGCCGTTGCGTAGTGTCGCAAGCTTCATGAAAAACCCTTCGTTGTTCCGGCCGCCGTCACGGCGTTCCGTTGAATTTCTTTTCGAGGCCGGTCCAGCAGTCGGTATAGCCGTGATCGAGCGTCTCCAGCTCCACCGCGAAACGGGTCAGGTGCTGCGGGAACCGGGTCTCGAACATGAAGGCGAGCGTATCCGTCAGCTTTTCGGGTTTCAGCTCGGTATTGCTCGCGCCCTCGAACGCATTTGTGTCGGGACCATGCGGCAGCATGCAGTTGTGCAGGCTCATGCCGCCCGGCACGAAGCCGTCGGGCTTGGCGTCGTAGACGCCTTCGATGAGTCCCATGAACTCCGACATGATGTTGAGATGGTACCAGGGCGGACGGAAGGAATGCTCCGCGACCATCCAGCGCTCGGGGAAGATGACGAAATCGATATTGGCCGTGCCGGGGGTCTCGGACGGTGCGGTCAGCACGGTGAAAATCGACGGATCGGGGTGATCGAACAGGATGGCGCCGACCGGTGAGAATGTCTTGAGGTCGTATTTGCAGGGCGTGTAGTTGCCGTGCCACGCGACGACGTCGAGCGGCGAATGTCCGAGTTCGGTGCGGTGGAAGCCGCCGCACCACTTGACGGTGAGCGTGCAGGGCGTTTCCTTTTCCTCGTATGCGGCGACCGGCGTCTTGAAGTCGCGCGGATTGGCCAGGCAGTTCGCGCCGATCGGTCCTCGGTCCGGCAGGGTGAACTTTGCGCCGTAGTTCTCGCACATGTAGCCGCGCGCCTGGTCGTCGAGCAGCTCGACCTTGAATTTCATGCCGCGCGGGATGACGCAGATGTCGCCGGGCCCGACCTCCATTCGGCCGAGCTCCGTGAAGAAGACCATCCGGCCCATCTGCGGAACGACCAGCATCTCGCCGTCGGCGCTGTAAAAATAGTCGTCCACCATTGAGGTATTGGCGAGATAGACATGGGCGGCCATGCCGGCCTGGGTATTGACGTCGCCCGCGGTCGTCATGGTGCGCATGCCCGTGATGAACGTGCAGGGTTCGCCCGGGACGGGAACGGGGCCCCAGCGCAACTGCGTGATTGGCATGTCGTGATCGTCGATGCACGGCGCGGTCTTCCAGTAGGGCAGGTCGATGCGGGCAAACGTGCCGCTGTGCCGGACCGACGGCCTCATCCGGTAAAGCCAGGAGCGCTCGTTTTCGCCGCGCGGGGCCGTGAAGGGAGAGCCTGAAAGCTGTTCGGCGTAAAGGCCGTATGCGCATTTCTGCGGCGAGTTCTGTCCCTGAGGGAGGGCACCTTCGAGCGCTTCCGTCTCGAAGTCGTTTCCGAAACCCGGCATGTATGCGTTCGACATGGTTGTACCTGTATCGTCCGTGGGATAGTACTTTCGTATAATAGTTTCACATGCAACTATCAAGGCCGCATCTCGATCGAGGAGACGAATCCGTAGAAGCATGGCTGAAGAATTCAATCTCAACGCGTTCCTGCCATTCCGGCTGAACCGTGTCGCGGCGGTTGTGTCGAGCCGGATGTCGGAGATCTACAGCGACCGTTTCGGCATCGATATTCCGGAGTGGCGGGTCATGGCGACGCTCGGGGCCGAGGAGCCGACCACGGCGCAGGCCGTCGTGCGCTCGACGCGCACGCACAAGTCGACAATCAGCCGGGCCGTGGCGCGGCTGATTGATCTGGGCTGGATCGAGCGCGTCACCTCCGGCGACGACCGCCGTGAGCTGCAACTCCGGTTCACGGCGAAGGGGCGCGAAAAGTTCGACGCTCTGCTGCCGGATGTGCTTGCCTTCGAGCGCGCCCTGTACGAGACATTGCCGGAGGACGCGCGCGGGCGCCTGCTTGATGGGCTGGCGGAGCTTGAGCGGGCCCTCGGCCTCGACGAGAATTCGGATTGACGGGTGACAGGTATGGCTGAGAACGAAATCGTCCAGGATGTCGAAACGCCGCTCGACATGTTCAGACAGTGCCTGGACGTGACGGGCCGGACGGTGGTCGATGTCGGATGCGGGAGGGGCGGCAATGCCCGCGCTATTGCGCGGCTGGGTGCCGATGTCATTGCCATCGAGGTCGAGCAGGCCCGTGTCGATGCCGCCGTGGCGGCCGACGAGGAGGGGCTTGCCCGCTACGCTCTCGGTTTCGCACAGGATCTGCCGGTCGAGGATGGCTCGGCTGATGTGATGGCCTATTTCAATTCGTTTCATCACGTGCCGGGGGACGCTCACGATGCAACGTTCGCCGAGATGGTGCGCGTCCTCAAACCCGGCGGAACCGTCTACATCCAGGAACCCGTGGCCAGGGGCTCGTATTACGATGTTACCCGACTGATCGACGATGAGGCCGCGCTCTACGATCTTGTCGAAGGCCGTCTTCACGGCGGATTTGACGGGCTTCCCCTTTCGGTGACGGCGCGCCATCGCTTCAAGATGTTCAATGTGTTTCCCGCTCCCGACCAGATGAAGGCCTCGAGCCTCGTGGTCGATCCGGGGCGTCAGGCGGCGTTCGACCGCGTCGGCGAGGAATTCGATCGCGTCTTTCACGAGCGCGGTGAAGTCATCGCTGAAGGAATCCGGTTCGATCATCACTACCGGGCAACGGTTCTGCGCCGGGACTGATCGGTATTTCCATATTGACTTGATGCCGGCCTGCCGGTCCGATGGCGGCGGGATCAGTGTCGAGGGCGATCATGCGATCATCGAAGGTTCTGCACGTGGTGAGCTGTCACGCCGAGGGTGAAGTCGGCGACGTCATTGTCGGCGGTGCCGCGCCGCCGCCGGGCGAGACGCTGTGGGAACAGTCGCGCTGGATCGCTGAAGACCAGAGTTTGAGAAACTTCGTTCTCAACGAACCGCGCGGCGGGGTGTTCCGGCACGTCAACCTGCTGGTCCCGCCGAAGGATCCGCGCGCCGATTTCGGCTGGATCGTCATGGAGCCGGAAGACACGCCGCCCATGTCAGGCTCGAATTCCATGTGCGTGGCGACTGTCCTGCTCGATACCGGCATGGTGCCGATGACCGAGCCGGAGACGACGGTCATGCTGGAAGCGCCAGGCGGGCTGGTCGAGGCGCGGGTGGCCTGCCGGAACGGCAAGGCGGAGCGGGTGACGACGCGCAACCTGCCGTCCTTCGTCGACCGGCTGGATGCGGATCTCGAAGTGCCGGGCGTCGGCACGCTCAAGGTGGACACGGCCTATGGCGGCGACAGTTTCGTCATTGTCGATGCTCAAACGCTCGGTTTTTCACTCGCGGCAGACGAGGCGCGCGACATCGCCAGGACCGGCATCGCCATCACCAATGCGGCGAACGAGCAGCTCGGCTTCACCCATCCGGAAAACCCGGACTGGGCGCATATCTCGTTCTGCCAGATCGCCATGCCCCTTGAGGAGGACGACGGCGTTTTGTCGGGGCGCAACGCGGTCGCGATCCAGCCGGGCAAGCTCGACCGCTCGCCTTGCGGGACCGGCTGTTCGGCGCGCATGGCGGTGCTGCACGCGCGCGGGCAGCTCAAGACCGGCGACCGCTTCACCGGACGCTCGATCATCGGCTCGCGGTTCGACTGCACGGTCGAGGCGGAGACGACGGTCGGCGACAGGCCGGCGATCGTCCCGACGATCTCGGGCCGCGCCTGGATCACCGGCATCCACCAGCACATGCTCGACCCGGACGACCCGTGGCCCGGCGGCTACAAGCTCGGCGACACCTGGCCCATGCTGGGGGAGTAAGGTTTTTACTGTCACCCTCGTGCTCGACACGAGGGTCTGCGGCGAAACGCAGATGCTCGTGTCGAGCACGAGCATGACATCTGTTGGGTTCTGCAGGCTGTTCCCCGGACTTGATCCGGGGCCCAGCGGCGGATGCTGCGGTAGTTGGTTGGTGTAAATAGGCCCCGGCTCGGAGGCGGGGAACGCGCCAATCCGGTATGGCGCCAGCCTCACCCCTGCCGGTGGTGCAGGATGCGCCCGATGGTGTTCATGAGAATCTGGGCGGCGAGGATCGCGGTCGAGCCCGTGAGGTCGTAATCCGGCGCGACCTCGACTAGGTCGATGCCGACAATGTCGCCCTGTTTCGTCAGCCCGTCGATGAGTTCGAGCGCTTCATAATAGAGAAATCCGCCGTGGCTGGGCGTGCCGGTGCCCGGCGCGATGGAGGGGTCGAAGCCGTCAATGTCGATGGTGAGGTAATAGCGCACGCCTTTCGGTATGCGGTCGAGCACGCCGTCGACGCCGAGCTTGCGGAACTGGCGGACGGAGAGAATGTCGGAGCCCATGCCGCGGGCGTCCTCGTAGCCTTCGCGCGCGGTCGACGAGACGTTGCGGATGCCGATCTGGGACAGGCCCGTGACGTAGTCCTTCTCCGCTGCCCGGCGCATCGGGTTGCCGTGGCCGTAGCGCACGCCGTGACGCTCGTCGACGAAGTCGAGATGGGCGTCGATCTGCACGATATGGATGGGCTCCTGTTCGGAGAAGGCGTTGATGCAGGGAATATTGACCGAGTGATCTCCGCCGAGGACGACCGGGATCGCGCCGGCGGCAAGGATCTTGCGCACGCCAAGCTCGATGTTTGCGTGGCTCGTCATCGTGTCGGTATGGACAATATCGGCATCGCCGATGTCGACCACGCTGGTGGTCTCCGCAGGCAGGTAGACGACGTCGTCTTCATGGTCGTAGGCGCCGGCGTGGCCGAAGGAGAACAGGGTCGAGGCCTCCCGGATGGCGCGCGGCCCCTGCCGGGCGCCGGCCCGCCACTGGGTGCCGAAGTCGAACGGCGCGCCGAGAATAGCGACATCGGCATCGATGCTGTCCCAGTCCTGTGCGATCGGGTATTTGCCGAACGTGCACAGGCCGACAAACGGCAGGTTGAGACGTCCCTGGTCGTAGGTATTGTCGCTCATCGTGTATTCCCCTCGATCTCCCGCACCCGCGATCACTTTGTCACTCCCTGTCTAGCGCCAGACGGGTGGGAAGGAAATGAAAAGCCTCTCAGGCGGCGTCGCAAGAAAAGTTTCGTCGCCGGTTAACCGTCCATCGCCTCAATACCGGGTGCAGCCGGAATCCGCCCGGGCAAATGCACCCGCTCAGGCCGCCACGGCGGGCGACCCGTTTCGTGCCGGGCCGCCGGACGTGGCACGGGCTGTGGCGGCGTCGAGACCGCTGTAAGTACGGTAGCGTGCGAACAGGCGCGGCATGAGACTCCGCGCCAGAGGGCGGAGCAGGGGGTTGCGGTGGGTTACGACATGCTGCAGCGGAACCAGATCGCACCCGAGGCGCAGTTTGGGCTTGTACGTCGCCTGGCAGAAGCTCAGCCGCTTTACGCCAGCCGCGATGGCCTGGCGGATGCTCTCATACTGCAGGACAAAATAGACACCCGCCTCGTGGGAGCGCTGATAGTCGAAACCGCCACGAAAGCAGACTCCGTGCTTTCCACCGAAGACATTGAGGATGAAACCGACCATTTGCTGGCCAGAGAAGCAGGCGACGAAGCGGTGGTCTATCCGGCCGTCGCGGGCGATCGCCGAAAAATACTCCGGCGAGAGGCGGTCCAGGCTCAGCTTCGCCCTGGCGTGGACCGTCTCATAGAGGTGCCGGATTTCCGGTGCGTATCCGTCGAAATCCTGGATCGTCTCGATCCGGAGGTCCTTGCATCTGTCGTACGCCCGGATCCGCTTGCGTATGTTGCGTCGCATATTGGCCGAGCGCGAGTCCACAAAAGCTTCGAAGTCGGGATAATCGATACCGAGCGAGGCGTCAGGCAGGCCGTCAACTGCGAAGAATCGCGGGTCGTCGAGCCCCGTGATCAGGGATTGAGAACGTCCCGGCGTGAAGTCCTTGAAAAACACCCAGGACAGCCGGTGGTGCTTGGCGCGCTGCTCGACGATTTCCGCCAGATGGGCCGCGGCCGCGGCCTCGACAGGGCTTTCCGAAAGGATCATGCCCTCTCCGAGAGGATTGCCGGCGAAATAGACCGAAAGGCTGACTGCACGCGGCACGAGGCGTCTGATCCGGTCGAGCGTGCGATCGATCGCGGGGTGAGATGCGGTCGGCAGCGGCATCGCGCGATACCAGAAGGTCGGCAGGATGGCGATGATCGCGCCCTTGCGGCACAGAAGGAGGTACTCAAACCCGTCCGGGCCGGACCCGTTCTGCTCCATGATCCGGAAATGCGACCAACTCCAGAGCGGGTCATCCGGGGGCGCCATGGTGTTCCAGATTTCTCTCGGGATCGCCGAGACGCTGGAGACGACCTCACAGTGATACATGCGACCGGTCCCGTTCGGCATTGAATGGAGCAAGACGGCCCGGCCGCGCCTTTGGTTTGGCCGCGACCGCGCCGGCTGCGCTCCGGGTCATCTCCGCCCAGTAAAGAACGCTGCGGATGAACGCGGTCTTCAGCAGGTTGCTGTCCAGCGTTCTGGGAAGCAGCGCCGTGTCGCCGGACGACGAGGGCAGGGGGTTCTGCACCGAAAGGTATTTGCCGTAGGCCTCAAGCTGCATCAGTGCGGAGCGGACAGCCGGGAGCAGGTTGCGTCTGTTTTTCCGGCCGGTATAGGGGTCGCCTGCACCGCCCGGAGGGACCAGGTGAGGCTGCATGATGCGTTCTCCCGTGTAGGCGGAGACCGTCCGGACAGCCGTCGTGATCAAGGCTTCCAACATCGGCGCGTGACGGCCCGCGGTGAGCCAGAACTCGCCCTCGCGCACGTCCGACAGCAGGAGGCCGGCGATCGCTTCGGCAACAAAGTCCTGCGGAATGATGTCGACACGGCCATCGGGCGATGCCGGCAGGACCGGGAGATGGCCGCTCAGAATGAGGCCGAGGACATGGTAGAAGCCCTGAAAGCCAGTCGTGACGCCGGTTCTGGAATCGCCGATGACGATCGACGGACGGACGATCGAAACGGGCAGTCCGCTGTCGCGCACGACCCGTTCCGCCGACTGTTTGGATCGCTCGTAGGCGTTGAACCCGTCACCCGCAGGATGCGCGCTGACGGGGTGCACGAAGGCTGTGCTGACATAGACCGTCGAGGCGGTTGAACGGTCGGCCAGATCGAGCAGGTTGCGTGTGCCGCCGACGTTGATCTGATCGAGCTCTTCGGCGCTGGCGGTAAAGTTCGTGCTGGCGGCACTGTGTATGATCCAGCCGATCCGCCTGGACAGACGGTCGAATTCGTGTTGCGAGAGGCCGAGCATCGGCTTGCGGATGTCACCTCTCACGGTTTCGACCCGGGGGGCGCCGACCGGCTGGTGATGGGTGAGACAGATCACATCCTCCCGCGGCAGCCGCTTGAGAAGAGCCTGTCCGACGACACCGCTTGCGCCGGTGATGAAGATCTTTCCGCGTGCGCCGAAGCGTTGCGCGCCCACCAGATTCATAGGGAATCCCCTTCATTGCTGGACGTCCCGGCGGGACATCCGGTTGGGAATGAAACTGCTCCTGTCCTGTTGAATTGGCGGCAGCCGCGAACACGTTCAAATAACGTTTCATTGACACGGCGTGAGGCACTTCGTGAGCGCGACCGAGCGGATTGCGGGCGGAATTGCGATCGGTTAGAAGAAGCCACTCTTTCCCATATTCACGTTTCAGGAACAGGAACTCGAATGGCGTCGTATCAATACGTCTATGTGATGGACCGGCTGTCGAAAACCTATGCCGGCGGCAAGCAGGTCCTCAAGGACATCAGGCTGTCCTTTTTCCCCGGAGCCAAGATCGGCGTCGTGGGCGTCAACGGCGCGGGCAAATCCACGCTGCTGCGGATCATGGCTGGCGAGGAAAAGGAATTTCAGGGCGAGGCCTGGGCAGCCGACGGCGCCAAGGTCGGCTATCTGGCCCAGGAGCCGGTGCTGGATCCGGAAAAGGACGTGCGCGGAAACGTCATGGAGGGCGTTGCTGAAACGCAGGCGCTGATCGACCGCTACAATGAAAACTGGGTCCGCCTCGGCGAAGCGGCGGATGCGGCGGAAGAAGAGGCCATCAACAACGAGCAGGCCGAGCTGCAGGACAAGATCGAGGCGCTCGGCGCCTGGGATCTCGACAGCCAGGTCGAAATGGCGATGGACGCACTGCGCTGCCCGGATGGCGACGCCGATGTCACCAAGCTGTCCGGCGGCGAACGCAGGCGCGTGGCGCTGTGCCGGCTGCTGCTGGCCAAGCCCGACCTGCTGCTGCTTGACGAGCCGACCAACCATCTGGATGCGGAATCCGTGGCCTGGCTCGAGCACTACCTCTCGGCCTACGCCGGGACCGTCGTGCTGGTCACGCACGACCGCTATTTCCTCGACAATGTCACCGGCTGGATCCTGGAACTGGACCGCGGGCAGGGCGTGCCCTACGAGGGCAACTATTCGTCCTGGCTGGAACAGAAGCAGAAGCGGCTGGAAGTCGAGGGGCGCCAGGAAGAGGCCCGCCAGCGCACGCTTGCGCGGGAGCTCGAGTGGATCCGCTCAAGCCCGAAGGCGCGCCAGGCCAAGTCCAAGGCCAGAATCAGCGCCTATGACGAGCTGCTGGCCGAGGCCGGCAAGCAGCAGGAGGGCCGCGCGCAGATCGTGATCCCAGCCGGGCCGCGTCTGGGCGGCAACGTCATCGAGGCGGAGGGGCTCTCCAAGGCGTTCGGCGAAAAGCTGTTGATCGACGACCTGTCATTCCGTTTGCCGCCGGGCGGCATCGTCGGCGTGATCGGGCCGAACGGCGCGGGCAAGACCACCCTGTTCCGGATGCTGACGGGTCAGGAGGAGCCGGATGCCGGTACGCTCAGCACCGGTGAGACGGTGGTGCTCGGTTATGTCGACCAGAGCCGTGACGACCTCGATCCGAACCATACGGTCTGGGAAGAGATCTCAGGGGGGACCGATGTCATCAAGCTCGGTACCCGCGAGCAGTCGAGCCGGGCCTATGTGGGCGCCTTCAACTTCAGGGGCGGGGACCAGCAGAAGAAGGTCGGCCTGCTGTCCGGCGGCGAGCGCAACCGGGTCCATCTGGCCAAGATGCTGAAATCCGGTGCCAATCTGCTGCTGCTCGACGAACCGACCAACGACCTCGATGTCGATACCCTGCGCGCGCTTGAAGACGGTCTCACGAATTTCGCCGGCTGTGCCGTGGTCATCAGCCACGACCGCTGGTTTCTGGACCGGATCGCCACCCATATGCTGGCTTTCGAAGGCGACAGCCATGTCGAATGGTTCGAGGGCAACTACGAGGACTACGAAGCCGACCGCAAGCGCCGGCTGGGTCCGGAGGCCGAAGTGCCCCAGCGAATCAAGTACAAGCGGTTCAGCCGCGCCTGATCTTTCGAAAGGCCCGGCAAACAGAAAGGGCGCCCGGAAGGGCGCCCTTTTGCTTTAAGACCGGATAGGCGTCCGGACTCGGGTGTGTTCCCGATTGTCAGCCCTTGCCGCGCATGTAATTCAGCAGGGCGTCGACATTGCCGTTATTGCGGCGGATAACGGACGTAAATTCATCGCGTTGCGCCTTGATCATCGAGACACCCGAAACCAGGATGTCGATAACCTTGAAGCTGCCGCCCTTGCGGCGCAGACGCCAGGAAATGGCGAGGTCGGGGCGGCCGTCCGTGAATTTGACCTTCGACTTGACGAGCTCTTCGTTGTTGCCGCGCTTGCGGCTGCTGCTGATCTCGACCCTGTCCACGGCCGCGTCGGTCATGCGGCGGAGGAAAACGCGCGATACGTAAGGCCGGATAAGACGGAAATACTGTGACTTCTGCGAGCCGCTGATTTTTCTCGAGTACTTGCCGAGAGCGAACGTTCCGATGGCCCTGATGTCGGCATTGCTCGTAAACACGGACGCGAATTTGCGGGTCTTCTGAGATGCGGAGCCGCCGCCTTTGATGGTCGCCACGACCTTGTTGGCGATGCCCTGAACGAACCGTTCGCCGGCGGCTGAGGCGTTTGCCGAATCGGCGGTCGCAACAGCGACGATCAGTCCAATAGCAAGGGTCAGCACCGAGAAAGCCGGAACACGGCCCCATGAGCGCACGTTTGTCATGAGAACTCCCTGTTACAGTTTTTGAGAGGCTTGCTGTCCGCCCGGAAAGCCGGGCGCGCGATGCGCCATCAACCGCCTACGTCAGGAATGTCGGGAAGATCGTCTTCGGATTCCTCGCCATTGCGAATCTCAGCCTCGCGATTCTGCGTATAGAGGCTTCGGATCGAGACGTAGTAGTCCGGTGAAGTTTCCCGTATCGCGTCGAGCGATTCAAGCGATTCCGAACGGGCGTGGACAACCGACACGGCTCCAGGCGTGAGCCGCACAAGGGTTTCCTCGTCAGCCAGCAGCCAGAACCAGGGGTTGGCGAACAGATCGACGACCCGGCCAACCGCGTGGCGCGGCGAGGACGGCCCGAGGATCGGCAGCACCAGATAGGGCCCTGACGGAACACCGTAAACGGCGAGGGTCTGGCCGAAGTCTTCGGTATGGCGCTGGTAACCGACATGCTGAGCAACATCGGCGAGTCCGCCAATGCCGGCGGTCGAGTTGAGCATGAAGCGGACGATCGTGTTCTCCGCACGCAGCCATTCGCCCTGAAGCAGGTCGTTGGCCAGCGTGATAGGCGTCGCCACGTTCGAGAGGAAATTGCCGATGCCGCGCCGGACGAATGTCGGCAGCACTGTCTTGTAGACTGTAGCAATCGGACGAATGATGACGACGTCGAGCCCGTCATTGACCGCGAAGATTACGCGGTTGATCGGCTCAAGCGGGTCGTTGTCGAATTCTTCTGCCGATTCGTCGGCGCGGTCCTGCACCGGCGTGATGATCACGCGGCTGGCGGGTTCGATGCGCACCTTCTTCGGCTGCTGAACCTTGGCTTCGCTCAACTTGCCTACAGACCGCTCCTGCGCCGGAACGATGTTGATCGGCGCACCGATTCTCTTCTTCTCCGCCGCATCGGCGATGCCGCTCAGTCCAGCCGCAGCAATGCCAGCCAGGAGTGCGGTTCCGGCGACATGCCTGCGAAGCGACTTCGTCGTCGCGGCAATCCGGCGCGGAAGTACGTTTTTATTGGAGATCTCGCTCATTGAGTGTGACGGTCCGTTTTATTTTCCCAGCAGTTCCGCGCAACGCAATCAAGGTTAACAAACATTCGCACGAGGGGGGCTAACGCTCCGTTAACTGACCCGGCATGACTGGCCGGTTGCGTCTTACCATCCCCGTTTCACTTCACCGGCGTCGCCGGAGCAACTCTTTACTCACACCACTCACTTTCAAGCCAGAGATTTCTGACCGAGCCTAACCAATCCGCAGGCCCTTTGATCCCTTTAACAACGGCCAATAAATACCACAACGGCCAGCGACTACCACCAAATCATCACGATTCCGGTTCGATTCGAAACACCAATTTCCGCAGGTGTCACTATTTTGCCACGTAAACTTCCGTCCTTGCCTTCGGAAATAGAATAATATAAAGATATGTTTATATCGTTCTTCATGTTGAACGTGTTCCGGGCCTGAGATTTGCGAATCGGCGGATACGAGAATGGACCATTTGCTTACTGGACTGCGCGCCGCGGGAGAAAAGACCCGCCTTCGTTTGCTTTTCGTACTGTCGCACGGGGAGCTGAACGTCAAGGAACTGACCCAGATCCTCGGTCAAAGCCAGCCGCGCGTGAGCCGGCACCTCAAGCTGTTGTGCGAGGCGGGTCTTCTGGAACGGCACAGGGAGGGCAGTTGGGTTCTTTTCAGACTGGCGGATACCGGCGCGCCCGGGGCACTCGCGCGGACGATCGTAAACCTTGTTCCGGGTGACGACGCCTCTGTCCGCAGGGATATCCAGCGTCTCGAGGCGGTCCGCGAATCGCGCAATCGCCGCGCCGCGGAGTATTTCACGGCGAACGCGGCGCGCTGGGACAAGATCAGGTCACTGCATGTCGCCGAGGATGACGTCGAGACGGCCATGCTCGATGCGCTGGGAGACGATCACATCGAAACCCTTCTCGATCTCGGAACCGGCACCGGCCGCGTCCTGGAACTGTTCGCCGACCGGGTCGACTACGGGATCGGGATCGATTTCAGCCAGGAGATGCTGACCTACGCCAGGGCCAAGCTCGAAAAGGCCGGCTTGAATCACTGCCAGGTCCGTCACGGCGACCTTTTCCATCTGCCCTATGACAGCGAATCGAAAGACACCATAACGATCCACCAGGTGCTTCATTACCTGGACGATCCGCTGGCCGCCCTGCAGGAAGCGGCAAGAGTCCTGAAGCCGGGCGGGCGCCTGTTGGTCGTCGACTTTGCCCCGCACGAACTCGAATTCCTCCGCGAAGAGCACGCTCACCGGCGGCTTGGCATTTCGGCCGGCCAGATGGAGAGCTGGATTGAGGATGCGGGATTGAAACTCGTGTCGCAGGACGCCTTGCCGCCGACCGGGGGCGCCAAAGAAGAGGGGCTTACCGTGTCCATCTGGCTCGCCGAGCAGGCTCACGCCGGAAGCGGTCGCGGAAACGTCAAATCCAATCGTGCGGAGAACGCCTGATGCATCTTGTTGAGTCCGGAGCCGTAAAGCGTACCGAGGCCGGCGGTAATAAGGAGACCGAGGACGGCGTCAGGGTGTCGTTCGAATTCTTTCCACCCAAGACCGGGCAGATGGAAGAAGCGCTCTGGGCCGCGATCAAGCGGCTGGAGCCCGTGGGGCCGGAGTTCGTGTCCGTAACGTACGGAGCGGGCGGCAGCACGCGGGAACGCACGCATGCGACTGTGAAGCGGATTCTTGACGAGACGTCTCTCGTTCCGGCGGCCCACCTGACCTGCGTCGACGCTTCACGCAGCGAGGTCGACGACGTGATCGCGGCCTATGCCGATGCCGGCGTGAAACACATCGTGGCGCTGCGCGGAGATCCGTCGGCCGGCATCGATGCGGGATACCGTCCGCATGAGAGCGGGTATCAGACCACCGCGGAACTGGTCGCCGGGATCCGGTCAGCCGGCAATTTCGATGTCAGCGTTGCCGCCTATCCCGAGAAACATCCGGAGTCGCCGTCCTTCGAAGTCGATCTCGCGATCCTGCGCGAAAAGGTTGAAGCCGGTGCCACCCGGGCGATCACACAGTTCTTTTTCGATAACGACGCCTATTTCCGCTACATCGACAAGGTGCGGGCGCGCGGCATAGACATTCCGGTTGTTCCGGGCCTGTTGCCGATCAGCAATATCCGAAGCGTGCAATCCTTCGCCCGGAAGTGCGGTGCGACGCTCTCGCCCAAACTGCTGGCACGTTTCGAGGGGCTCGACGACGATCCGGAAACCAGACTTCTGGTCGGCGCGGCGGTTGCGGCCGAACAGGTCAGCGCCCTGGTCGATCAGGGCGTGGACGAGTTTCACTTCTATACGCTCAACCGCGCCGAGCTCGTCTATGCGATCTGCCGGATGCTGGGTCTTGGGGCTCCGAAGGCGCAGATTGCGGCATGAGCGGCGTAACCGATACGGCTGCGAACGCGTCACTTCGCGAGGCTGCCGCAAAGCGCGTGCTGCTGTTCGACGGTGCCATGGGCACCATGATCCAGCGGCTTGAGCTGACCGAGGAAGATTTTCGTGGCGAGCGGTTCGCGGACTGGCCCTGCGATCTGAAAGGCAACAACGACATCCTGGTGTTGACGCAACCGGATGCGATCCGAGACATCCACGAAGCGTATCTGCGCGCCGGCGCCGACATCGTCGAGACCAACACGTTTTCCTCCACGTCGATCGCGCAGGCCGATTACCGGTTCGAGGCTTACGCCCGCGAACTCAACCGGGAGGCCGCCAGGCTGGCACGTGCCGCCTGCGATGCGGTCGAGCGCGAGGACCCGTCGCGTCCTCGTTTCGCAGCAGGTGCGATCGGACCGACCAACAAGACCGCATCCCTGTCTCCCGACGTAAACAATCCGGGCTATCGGGCCGTCACGTTCGATGACCTCAGGGAAGCATATCTCGAAGCCGTCGAAGGCCTGATCGAGGGTGGTGTCGACATTCTGTTGGTGGAAACCATCTTCGATACGCTCAATGCCAAGGCCGCGCTGTTTGCCATCGAGGAAGCCTTCGAGGCCCGGGGAGTGCGGCTTCCCGTCATCATATCCGGTACGATCACCGACCGGTCCGGCCGCACCCTGTCGGGCCAGACGCCTGAAGCGTTCTGGAATTCGGTCCGGCATGTCGACCCTCTCGCCGTAGGGCTCAATTGTGCACTGGGCGCACGGGAAATGCGGCAGCATCTGTCCGAGATTTCCCGGATCGCCGATACGCTCATCTGCGCCTATCCGAACGCCGGGCTGCCGAACGAGTTCGGCGAATACGACGAGTCGCCGGAGTATACGGCTGAACTCCTGGGCGAATTCGCGCAAGCCGGACTGGTGAACATCGTCGGCGGCTGCTGTGGTACGACACCCGAGCATATTCGCGCCGTTGCCGAAGCCGTTGAAGGCATCAAGCCCCGTTCGATCCCGGAGCAACCCGCCTATATGCGGCTTTCGGGCCTCGAGCCGTTCACACTCACGCCGGACAGCAACTTCGTCAATGTCGGCGAGCGCACCAACGTGACCGGATCGGCCAAGTTCCGGAAGCTGATTGCGGCAGACGATTACGATACGGCGGTTGAGATCGCCCGCGAGCAGGTGGCGAACGGTGCTCAGATCATCGACGTCAACATGGACGAGGGCATGCTCGATTCCGAGCAGGCCATGGTTCGCCTGCTCAACCTGATCGCGGCCGAACCCGACATTGCCGGGTGCCGGTCATGATCGACTCATCCAAGTGGTCTGTCATCGAGGCCGGTCTGAAATGCGTTCAGGGCAGGGCGGTTGTGAACTCGATCAGCCTCAAGGAGGGCGAGGAGGCCTTTCTCGAGCAGGCCAGGCTGATCCGCCGCTACGGCGCCTGCGTGGTCGTCATGGCGTTCGACGAGGCCGGGCAGGCCGACACGGTCGAGCGCAAGGTCGAGATCTGCGAGCGGTCCTTCGGCTGCTGACGGAGGCCGCCGGGTTCCGGCCCGAGGACATCATCTTCGATCCGAACATCTTCGCCGTTGCGACCGGCATCGAGGAACACAACGGCTACGGGCTGGCCTTCATCGAAGCGGCGCGTCAGATCCGCGAGCGCCTGCCGGGCGTCCATGTCTCGGGGCGGCGTCTCGAACCTCTCGTTTTCGTTCCGCGGCAACAACCGGGTGCGCGAGGCCATGCACTCCGTGTTCCTCTATCACGCGATCGCCGCCGGCATGGATATGGGGATCGTCAATCCCGGCCAGCTTACGATCTACGAGGACATTCCCGACGGCCTGCGTGGGCCGGTCGAGGATGCGGTGCTGAACCGGCGCGACGACTGCACCGAGCGGTTGCTCGAGGTTGCCGAGGAGTATCGTGCCGACGGGGCTGCGGCCGCCGCGGAAGCCACTCTGGAATGGCGCGAGGCGCCCGTCGAGCAGCGGCTCGTCCACGCCCTGGTCAACGGTATCTCTGAATACGTTGTCGAGGATACGGAAGAGGCCCGGCGGAGCGTGGACCGGCCGCTGGAGGTGATTGAAGGCCCGCTCATGGACGGCATGAACGTGGTTGGCGACCTGTTCGGGTCGGGCAAGATGTTCCTGCCGCAGGTGGTCAAGAGCGCGCGAGTCATGAAACAGGCGGTCGCCTATCTTGAGCCCTTCATGGAACAGGAAAAGCTGGAACGCGGGCTCGATGCCAGGGGCCCGGCCGGGCGTATCGTCATGGCGACGGTCAAGGGCGATGTTCACGACATCGGCAAGAACATTGTCGGCGTCGTGCTCCAGTGCAACAACTATGAAGTGATCGATCTCGGCGTGATGGTGCCGGCGGAGAAGATCTTCGAGACGGCGCGCGAGACAAATGCCGACATGATCGGCCTTTCAGGGCTGATCACGCCGAGCCTCGACGAGATGTGCCATGTCGCCGGAGAGATGGAGCGCCAGGGGTTCGACCTGCCGCTGCTGATCGGTGGCGCCACGACCAGCAAGGTGCACACGGCGGTCAAGATCAACCCGCGCTATTCCCGCGGCCAGGCCATCTACGTGACCGATGCGAGCCGGGCAGTGGGCGTGGTCTCGGCGCTGATGGCGCCGGAACAGCGCGACGGCTACATGGCGAACGTGAACGAGGAATACGCCGATATGGCAGCCCGCCACGCGAGGGCTCGGGAGAGCAAGCAGCGGCTGACACTGGCGCAAGCCCGCGCCAACAAGCGCGACTTTGACTGGCGGGACTACGAGCCGCCGCGGCCCGCCTTTCTCGGCACGAGGGTGTTCGAAAGCTATGACCTCCGCGAGCTGGCCGACTACATCGACTGGACGCCGTTCTTCGCGACGTGGGAACTGATCGGCCAGTACCCGCGTATCCTGGATGACCCGACGGTCGGACCGGCTGCGCGGACGTTGCACGAGGATGCGCTGGCGATGCTGGACCGCATCGTCGACGAGCAATGGCTGCAGGCGCGTGCGGTCATCGGGTTCTGGCCCGCCAACACGGTCGGGGATGACGATATCGAGGTCTATGCGGACGAGACGCGCGGGCAGACCATTGCCACACTCAATACTCTGCGCCAGCAGATCGCCCGCGACGGTGACCGCGCCAATGCGGCGCTGGCGGACTTCGTTGCCCCCCGCGAGAGCGGCAGGGCGGACTACATCGGCGGATTCGCCGTATCGGCCGGGTTCGGCGAGGACGCGATCGCGGAGCGGTTCGAGAGCGAACTCGACGATTACAGCGCCATACTGGCCAAGGCGCTTGCCGACCGGCTTGCCGAGGCGTTCGCGGAGCGCATGCACGAGCGGGTGCGCCGGGAATTCTGGGCCTACGCGCCTGACGAGGCTCTGACCAACGAGCAGATTATTGCCGAGTGCTATCGCGGGATCCGTCCGGCGCCCGGCTACCCGGCGCAGCCGGACCATACACAGAAAGACATCCTGTTCAGGCTGCTCGACGCGGAAGCCATGACGGGAATTGCCCTGACCGAGAGCTATGCCATGCGGCCGGGGGCTGCTGTGAGCGGGCTCTATTTTTCCCATCCCGATAGCCACTATTTCGGGGTGGGAAAGATCGAAAGGGACCAAGTCGAGGACTATGCGGCGCGCCGGGGCATGACGCTCGGCGAAATGGAGCGCTGGCTGGCGCCGATCCTGAACTACGAGCCTGAAACGAAGGCGGACGTGGCGGCCTGATCCGCCCGACGCTTCCGGACTCATCGCCGGATTTGGCAAAAGAAAAACCCGGCCGCCGGCCGGGTTTGTAAGTTCTGTATATCTTTTGGTGTGGTGTACGTTACGAAGGGGACCGAATCAGATCATCCCGATGATCAATGCGCCGACAAAACCAAACGCTGCGATAGCTGCCAGCGCATTCAGTTTTTGTTGAAGCGTCATGGAAAAGCCTCCTCTTCCTGCACCTCGTATTATTGAGTCTAAGCGTAAATATTGGCGAGAATTAACTAAAATCGACGCTGCGTCGCACCATTGGTGTGCAATGCAACATTGCGCGCGCGGTAAGCTCTTGAAACGCCCAAAATAATAGTCATCGTCGATCAATAGCAGACCGGTTCAGGCGTTGCGGATAATTGCTCCGGCTCCGGTCGGGCGCCGGTCCATTGTGGCGAGATTGTGTTGACCCGGATCCGGTTGCGCCACCTGATGCGCCCGCTCCGGCTATCGCGCCAAAATTCCTGTCTTGATCGATCAGATACACTTAAGCCTTTGATATTTCACATATTTTTCTTATGCAAAAACATTGTTCAAATGCACAATGTTTTACCACTCCTTAATCAAAAGCGGCGATGGTATTGGCGGGGACCATTCCCCATGGAGAGAGTGAAGGGCTAGGCATGTTTGCAAAAATCAAGGGGCTTATTGCGCCCGGCGGCGGAGCCGTGGGCGTGGGAACACGTATCTATGCAGTTGTCGGAATGTGTCTCGGGCTGCTTGTCGCGGTCGCCGGAACGGGGCTGTTCGAACTGTTCTCGATCGGCAAGAACATCGAGTCGATTGCCAGGCGCGACATCCCGCTGACGGAGGCGCTGACAAAGGTCACTGTGCACCAGCTGGAGCAGGCCGTGCATTTCGAGCGCGCGTTGCGCTACGGCGTGGAAATGGAGAGAGATTCCTCAGCCGCGCAGAGCTTCGCCGTCGAATCGGAGAAGTTCACCGAACTCGGAGCGAAGGTCGCCGTCGAGATCAGGGACATCGAAAAGATGATCTCCGGCTGGCTGGCGGCCGGCGGTCTCTCGGCCAAGGAGCGGGTCGAGTTCGACAAGGTCCTCAAGGAGATGAAGGGCATTCATGCCGAGCACGACGCCTATGACGCCGGCGTGGCCAGGATCAAGAACGCACTGCAATCCGGCGATGTCGCATCGGCCCTCAAGGAAGCAAAGTCGATCACGGTTATTGAAGACAAGCTCGATAAACACCTCGAAACCGTGCTGTTCGATGTCGAGGCATTCACGGCGCAAGCGGCGAATGATGCCGAGGCGAGCGAGAAGTTCGCTCTGACGTTGATGGCGATCATCGCGGTTGTGGCGCTCGCGCTTGGATCGTTCATGTCGTATCGGATCGTCAGCCGGAAGGTTGTCTCTCCCCTGCGCGAGGTCGTCGAGGCTCTCGACGAACTGACGTCCGGCAATACGGATGTCGAGGTCGTTGTTCACGAGGACGACGAGATCGGCGCCGTCGCGAAGGCGCTCGATGTGTTCAAAGGCGCCATGAACGAGGCCAAGGCCGCGGAGGGGCGTCTCCAAGAGGAGCGCAAGGCGGCAATGGCGCAGATGGCCGACGAGTTCGAGAACAGTGTCGGCGGCGTCATCATGGTTGTCATGGAAGCGGCCAAGGAACTTCAGGGTGCTTCAGACGTCCTGAACGGCTCGGTCACGCACACGTCGGACCGGGCGGGTGTGGTGATGGGCGCGGCCCAGGAATCCGCACAGGGCGTGCAGTCGGTCGCAGCGGCCGTGGAAGAGCTCTCCGCGTCGATCTCCGAAATCAGCCAGCAGGTGTCTGAAGGCGCCTCGACCGGCCAGCGTGCCATGGCCGAAGCCGAGCAGACCAGCAACGACGTTGCTGCCCTGGCTGAGGCGGCAGACAAGGTCGGAGAAATTGTCGGCATGATCAGCGACATTGCCGAGCAGACCAATCTGCTGGCGCTCAACGCGACCATCGAGGCAGCACGTGCCGGCGAGGCGGGCAAGGGGTTCGCCGTTGTCGCGTCGGAGGTCAAGGACCTTGCCGGGCAGACCGGCCGGGCGACGGAAGAAATCTCCAGCCAGATCGGTTCGATCCAGCAGGCGACGCACCGTGCGGTCGACACCATCAAGGGGATCGTCGGAACGATCAACGGCATCGGCGAGATCAACAATGCCATTGCATCCGCGGTCGAGGAGCAGAACGCGGCAACGGGCGAGATTGCCGGCAATGTCCAGAGGACATCCGACAGCACACAGGAAGTCTCCGACAGCATGAAGACCGTGAACGATGCCGTCACCGATACATCTGCGGCCGCAACCCAGGTCTCAGGCGCGTCGAAGCGGCTTACGGAACAGTCGGACGTGCTCAGCACGACCGTCGACCGGTTCCTGAACGAAGTGCGCGCGGCCTGATAACGGCGGATAACATCAGGCCGATTGCGAAGGGCGGGAGGCCACTCCCGCCCTTTCTATTTGTGCTGGTGTATAGCGGCGATCAGTCCGGCGTTCCGTAACCGCCGCCGCTCGGCGTCTTGATGATGATGGTCTCGCCGGCGTCGAGCACGGTCTGGTCGCAGCCCTCGAGATGCTCGACCGTTCCGTCGAGGCGGCGCACGCTGTTTTCGCCGAGTTCGCCCGGGCTGCCACCCGCCAGACCGAACGGCGGGATGCGCCGGTGGCCGGTGAGGAGGCTGCAGTCCATCTTCTGCAGGAAGCGGACCTTGCGCAGGGTGCCGTCGCCGCCGTTCCATTTGCCACTGCCGCCGGAGCCCGGCCTGATTTCGAAGCTTTCCAGCAACACGGGGAAACGCCATTCCAGGATTTCCGGATCGGTCAGGCGCGTGTTGGTCATGTTGGTGTGCACGCCGCCGGTCCCGTCATGGCCGTTGCCGGCACCCGATCCGCCGCAGATGGTTTCGTAATACTGATACGTGTCGTCGCCGAAGTTGAGATTGTTCATGGTGCCCTGTGCGGCGGCCAGCGCACCGAGCGCGCCGAACAGGGTGTCCGTTACCGCCTGGCTGGTCTCGACATTGCCCGCGACGACGGCTGCCGGATATTTCGGCGACAGCATGCAGTCCTCGGGCACGATGATCTCGATCGGCTTGAGGCAGCCCGCGTTCATGGGGATCTCGTCGTCGACCATGCACCGGAACACGTAGAGGACGGCGGCACGGGTCACGGGTGAGGGCGCGTTGAAGTTGGTCTCCTGCTGCGGGCTGGTCCCGGTGAAGTCGACGGTTGCCGACCGGTTTTCCTGGTCGACGGAGATCTTCACCCTGATCACCGTGCCCTGATCCATCTCGTAGGCGAACTCGGAGTCCTTGAGCGCGTCGATCACGCGCCGCACGCTCTCTTCCGCGTTGTCCTGCACGTGCCCCATATAGGCGTGCACGACATCGAGGCCGAAGTGCTCGACCATCTTGCGCAGCTCCTGCACGCCTTTCTCGTTGGCGGCGATCTGCGCTTTGAGGTCGGCAATGTTCTGGGCCGGATTTCTGCAAGGATACGAGCCACTTGAGAGCAGTTCCTCCAGTTCCGATTCACAGAATTTGCCGCGGTCGACCATCTTGAAGTTGTCGATCAGCACGCCTTCCTCGTTGACGTTGGTGGCCAGCGGGGACATGGAGCCCGGGGCGACGCCGCCGACGTCGGCGTGGTGGCCGCGGCTCGCCACGTAGAACAGGATTGTCTCGTCGTCGTCGTCGAACACCGGCGTCACGACGGTAATGTCGGGCAGGTGGGTGCCGCCGTTATAGGGCGCGTTCAATACATAGACGTCGCCCGGCGCGATGCTCCCGCGGTTCTGCTCGATGATGGTCTGCACGCTCCGGTCCATGGAGCCGAGATGCACCGGCATATGCGGGGCGTTGGCGATCAGCGTACCGTCCTGGTCGAACACTGCGCAGGAGAAGTCGAGCCGCTCCTTGATGTTCACCGAATAGGCTGTGTTGGCGAGGATCACGCCCATCTGCTCGGCAATGCTCATGAACAGGTTGTTGAAGATCTCGAGCATGACCGGATCGGCTTTGGTGCCGATCGCGGCTGTGCGCTCAAGCGCCACGGTCCGGCGCATGACCAGATGCAGCTTCGGCGTGATCTCGGCTGTCCAGCCGTCCTCGACGACGATGGTGCCGTGCGGCTCCATGATGAGGGCGGGGCCCTGCAGGTTCTGGCCGGGCTTCAGTTCCGTTCTCTGATAGACGGGCGCGTCGTGCCATGCACCGTTGGCGAAGATCCGTGTCGATGAATGGGAGGCTGCCGTCTCGGTGGAGATCGGCTGATCCCGCTCGTCGATACCGGCGCCGCCGCCGGTGGTCTCCACGGAAAGCGCCTCGATAATGATGCCCTTTTCCGGCGACACGAAGCCGAAGCGCTGCTTGTGCGCCGTCTCGAAAGAGCCGCGCATGGTTATGTTGCCGCCGAGATCGACCTGCAGCGCGGTGTCCGTTCCCTCGTAGCGCAGGTGGGCGCGCGCGAAGGTCTGGGTATCCTCCGGCTCGATGCCCTGTTTGCGCAGGGTTTCGCGGTTGACCGGGGCGAGTTCGTTCAGCATTAGTCCGGTCGAATTGGCGGACTCGTGGTCGAGCGGCAGTTCGATGGCCCGCTCTATGCTGGTGCGGATGTCGGCAAGCCCCATGCCGTAGGCCGAGAGGATGCCGGCATGCGGATGGATCAGGACAGACGTCATGCCCAGCACGTCGGCAATGGCGCAGGCGTGCTGTCCGCCGGCCCCGCCGAAACAGGTTAGGGTGTAATCGGTGATGTCGTAACCGCGCTGCACGGAAATCTTCTTGATGGCCGCGGCCATGTTCTCGACGGCGATCTTGAGGAAACCCTCGGCGACCTCTTCGCCCGAGCGGCCGTCGCCGATTTCGGCCGCAAGGCTCTTGAAGGCCGTTTCGACCGCGCCCCTGTCGAGCGGCTGGTCGCCGTCGGGTCCGAAGATCGAGGGGAAGAAGTCCGGATTGATGCGGCCGAGCATCAGGTTGGCGTCGGTGACGGCAAGCGGGCCGCCGCGCCGGTAGCATTTCGGGCCGGGATTGGCGCCCGCCGAGTCCGGGCCGACGCGAAAGCGCGAGCCGTCGTAGTGCAGGACCGAGCCGCCGCCGGCGGCGACGGTATGGATCAGCATCATAGGTGCGCGCATGCGGACCCCGGCGACCTCGGTCTCGAAGGCGCGCTCGTATTCGCCGTCATAGTGCGACACGTCGGTCGACGTTCCGCCCATGTCGAAGCCGATCATTTTCCTGAAGCCCGCAAGCTCGGTGGTTTCGACCGCACCCACCACACCGCCGGCCGGGCCGGACAGGATGGCGTCCTTGCCCTGGAACATGTCGGCCGCCGTCAGCCCGCCGCTCGACTGCATGAACATGAGCTTGCAGCCCGAGTTCTCGGTGTCGAGTTCGCCCGCGACCTGGTCGACGTAACGGCGGAGGATCGGGGAGAGGTAGGCGTCGACGACGGTCGTGTCACCGCGTCCGACATATTTCATGAGCGGGCTCACCTCGTGGCTGACCGAGACCTGCGTGAAGCCCATGTCGCGGGCCAGCGCGGCGACCTGGCTTTCATGGTCGTGATAGCGGTAGCCGTGCATGAAGATGATGGCGACGGCTCTGATGCCGTCCGCGAACGCCTCTTCGAGGCCCTTGCGGGCGGTCTCGATGTCGAGCGGCGTCTCGACCGTGCCGTCGGCCATGACGCGTTCGTCGACCTCGACGACGCGTTCATAGAGCATTTCCGGCAGGATGATGTGGCGGTCGAACAGGCGGGGTCTTGCCTGGTAACCGAGGCGAAGGCCGTCACGGAAGCCTCTCGTCGTGAGCAGGAGCGTGCGGTCGCCCTTGCGCTCGAGCAGGGCGTTGGTGGCGACCGTCGTGCCCATCTTCACCGCATCGATCTGACGGGCCGGAATGGGCTCGTCCCTGGCGACGCCCAGCAGGTCGCGGATGCCCTGGATGGCGGCGTCCGGATAACTCTCCGGATTCTCCGACAGGAGCTTGTGCGTCTTGATCGTGCCGTCGGGCGCCCGGGCGACGATGTCCGTGAACGTACCGCCGCGGTCGATCCAGAATTGCCAGCGTGTTTCGTTTGCCGTTCCTGCGTCAGCCATTGTCGTGTTCCTTGCCGGATTCGCGTTGTTCAAGTGAATTGTAAAGAAACAATTTATCGATAAATTGTCAATATAATATCGACATTGCGGATGCGAGCGTGTACAGTTACAGAGTCCCGTAAAGACTCTAAAGGCTTCAAATCATGGCGAAATCAGGCGACAGCGACAGTTCACGCGGCACGCGAAGCAGGGGGGTCGGACCCATCGTGTCCTCCGCACACCTTGCCGATAACGCGGTGCCGGAACTGAGCGAGCTTGAATTCGCGCTGACCATCGCCAGCAATGCGTTCCAGCGCTGGATCGTGCGCGGCACGACCGCCGCGGGCATGCCGGACCTGAGCCCGCTCGACGTCATGGTGCTGCACACGGTCAACCATCGCGGGCGGGAAAAGAAGCTCGCCGACATCTGTCTCGTGCTCAATAACGAGGACACCCATACGGTGGCCTACGCGCTAAAGAAGCTGGAGCGGCTCGGTCTCGTGAAGAGTGCCAAGCAGGGCAAGGAGAAATACGCCGCCGTAACGGAGGAGGGCGCCGATCTGTGCGAGCGCTACCGGGAGATCCGCGAGGCCTGCCTCGTGCGCTTCGTCGACGGGCTTTCGACGTCAGGCCACGACATATCCGATCTCGCCGGCCTCCTGCGCGCGCTGTCCGGCCTCTACGACCAGGCGGCACGGGCGGCGACGGCTCTGTAAGCTGCGCGCGTCACCGCAATTGAACGCCTACAATTCCGCGCTCGCCGGGCTGCCGCTTTGCCGCTATTGATGGGGGCGGAGCAGTGACATGACCGCGAAACTCTTCTGGGCCGATCCCTACCGCACGGAGCTCGACACCCGCGTCACCCGTGTCGCGGGCGACGAGGTCGAGGTCGGCGAAACCATTTTCTACGCCTTGCCGGCGGCAGAGAGTGACAGCGGCACGATCGGCGG
>CBDHYJ010000079.1:0-161461 GCA_965275905.1 Hyphomicrobiales bacterium
CTGCCTATAATCGCGCGCTCTTTGGGCGGGGCACCCTGTGACATCACACCCGCCGTCCGGTATCCGGAGCTGAATTGCGATGAACCAGACCGCGCCGCTCGTCGGCATCATTATGGGCAGCCAGTCGGACTGGCCGACCATGAAAAATGCCTCGGACATCCTGACAGAGCTGGAGGTCCCGTTTGAAAGCAGGATTGTTTCCGCTCACCGGACCCCCGAGAGGCTCTACGAGTACGCCAGGTCGGCCCGGTCGCGCGGCCTGAAGGCGATTATCGCAGGCGCAGGTGGTGCGGCACACCTTCCCGGCATGGTGGCGTCTCTTACGATCCTGCCGGTCTTCGGCGTTCCCGTCGAAAGCAAGGCGCTCAAGGGTCAGGACAGCCTGCTGTCCATCGTGCAGATGCCCGCGGGCGTACCGGTCGGCACACTGGCGATCGGCAACGCCGGAGCCACGAACGCCGCACTTCTTGCCGCGTCCGTACTGGCAGGGAATGACGATGCCCTCGCGGATCGCCTGACAGCCTGGCGGCAGGCCAGAACGGACGCCGTCGCCGAGACCCCCGAAGGGACCGATTGACCGTAATGGCGGACCGGCTGACTCCACTGCCTCCGGGCTCGACCATCGGCATACTCGGCGGAGGCCAGCTTGGCCGCATGCTGGCCCAGGCGGCGGCAGAGCTTGGCATGAAGTGCCACATCTATTGCCCGGACCCGGCAAGCCCGGCCTTCGATATCGCTGCGAGTTACACTGTCGCCGACTACGACGACGAAACCGCGCTTGACGCCTTCGCCGCCGCCGTGGACGTCGTCACTTACGAATTCGAGAATGTGTCGGCGAAAGCGGCGGAAGTCGTTTCGAGGCACTGCCCGCTGCACCCGAACGCACGAGCACTCGAAGTTTCCCAGGACCGCCTTCTGGAAAAGCAGTTCATCGAGCAACTCGGCATCGCCACGGCGCCGTATGCCCCTGCAAGCTCGCCGGAGGAACTGGAGGCCGCAATCGCGGAGATCGGAACACCTGCGATCCTCAAGACACGGCGCTTCGGCTATGACGGCAAGGGCCAGGTCAGATTGAACGCACCCGGAGACGGTGACGCGGCATGGTCTGCGATTGCCGGCGCGCCTGCGGTCCTGGAGGGTTTTGTCGATTTCCAGCGCGAGATCTCTGTCATCGCGGCGCGCGCGCCGGACGGCACGATTCAGGCCTATGAGCCCGGCGAGAATATCCACAAGAACCACATTCTCGATGTGACCACCGTGCCCTGCGGACTCGACGCCTCCGTCACGAATGAAGCGCTCTCAATCGCGACCGACATTCTCAACGGTCTCGATTACGTCGGCGTGATCGGCGTGGAGCTGTTTGTCGAGCGGAGCGAAACGGGACCGGCACTGCGGGTCAACGAGATCGCGCCGCGGGTCCACAATTCGGGCCACTGGACCATGGACGCCTGCGTCACCGGCCAGTTCGAGCAGCATATCCGCGCCATCTGCGGCTGGCCGCTGGGCAGTCCCGAGCGGCTGTGCGGCGCACGCATGAAGAACCTGATCGGCGATGATGTCGACGCATGGCTCGACCATGCTGCAACGCCGGATGTGAAGGTTCACATCTATGGCAAGGCGGAGACGCGCCCCGGGCGGAAGATGGGACATGTTACCCGGCTCGACCGCGATGGTCAGACATGACCGGTCAGGTCCGCCCGCCTGATCTCCATTGCTCGAACAGTCCCGGAATCTGATCGACCAGACCGCGCACCGACGACGAGACCTTTCCGAACGTCGCCACATCGCCGAGCCGGTCATCCAGGAAACGCCAGGTATCGGCGTGTTCGGCACTCCCGTCTCCGAGCCAGACAAGTAGCGTCGAGGAATAGACACCGGCGAGTGTCAGGCGCTTCGTGTAGAACGTCGTCCCCTCCGAGGTGTCTCCGGTCGCCCTCCACATCGCATCGACCGTGCTGTAGAGCGCCTGCGTCGCGTAGGGCGCATTCATGGGGAGGGCAAGGTGAGTGGTTGCTCTTTTCACTGCCTCTTTTTCGTCAGCGACAACGTCAAGACGTGTCCTGACCGCCAGAGTGATCTTTTCCGGGACACGCAGTTGACTGAGATCCTGAGCCTCCAGCGCTTCAGTCATGCGCCGGTCGCCGTCGGCGCAATAGTAGAGCAGCAGATCGGGAATTCCGCGCGGGAAGGCCAGCTTCACCTGATGATCGTCAATGCCCAACGCCCTGGCCGAGGCACGCATGGCCGACACGCCCCAACCCTGCTTATCGGCTTTCGACAGAACGGCTTCGCAGATCCTGCGGCGCACATGATCCAGAGTTTCAGGTGCCGTCGGATCGACGGAGCCGCCCGTGGAACGTTGTTTCGCGCTGCGCGGTTTCTTTGTCATGACCTAGTTTACGGCGTCGTCGTTCAACACACAAAACAAGTTGCCGGACAAGTGCTACGCGCCGGACAGCCCGCCGGTTTGCTCGACAAACTGCCGCACCGTGTCGACACCGTCACCCGCCTTTACGTTGGTAAAGCAGAACGGACGTTCGCCCCGCATTTTCCGGGCGTCCCGGTCCATGACATCAAGGCTGGCGCCAACCAGCGGTGCCAGATCGATCTTGTTGATGACAAGCATGTCGGAACGGGTAATGCCCGGCCCGCCCTTGCGGGGAATCTTGTCGCCGGCGGAAACATCGATCACGTAGATCGTGATATCCGCCAGTTCGGGTGAGAAGGTCGCCGCGAGATTGTCGCCGCCGGACTCGATGATGATGAGATCAAGATCGGGAAACGCCTCCCGCATGTCGGCGACCGCCGCCATGTTGATCGAGGCGTCCTCCCGGATCGCGGTATGCGGACATCCTCCGGTCTCGACGCCGGCAATCCGCTCCGGCGGCAATGCGCCGGCTTTCGTAAGAAACTCGGCATCTTCGCGTGTATAGATGTCATTGGTGATCACGGCGAGCGAGTAGCGGTCGCGCAACGCCTTGCAGAGCGCCTCGGTCAGAGCGGTCTTGCCGGTGCCGACAGGCCCGCCAATTCCCACCCTCAAGGGTCCATGTTCGGAAGCAGTCATGAGCGGAAAAGCCTCGTGTGTTGTATCTCGTGGTTCATGGAACAGATATCGACCAGGAGGGCAGCCGACCCCATTTCGTCGAGCTCCGTTTCGAGCGCTCGACGCGCCGTCGCACCGACCACCGGCTCCAGGGCCGCGGTAATTCGCTGCCCGTCCGTCTGGCCGAGCGGCACGAGCCGGACGGCGGCCGAGACAAGATTGGCGGCAATGGCGTGCAAATAGCCGACCGCTGTGTCTTCAAGTTCAACGCCGTGTCCGGCGGCAGCACAGCCGACGACCACCGGATAGGCATGCGGCCCGGGCCAGGCCGTCCGGAGCATGTCGAGGGCCGGCGCATGCCAGGTCGCTTCCGTGATTTCGAAGAAGGCCCGGCCCTGCGCGTGGCTCTCGAGCGCCAGTTCCTTCGTCGTCGTGAAGGCGGCAGCAAGTTCCGCAACTTCACCAAGCCGGTCGCGGTCCTCTGACAGGACCGAGCGGTAGGTTTCCGCAAGCAGCACCGTATCGGTAAATCCGGCCCCCAGTTCGACAACGTCGTGGATCCAACGGCCGGCCGACGCAGCGTCGCTGACCATGCCGGTTTCAACCGCCTGCTCGAGGCCGTGACTGTAGGTATAGGCGCCGACCGGATAACCCGGCGACAGCCAGGCCAGCAACCTGTAAAGCGAGCCGGTCTCAGTCATGACTGTGTACCTGGCCGTGCCCATAGGCGCCGCCTTCCGGCTCGAATGGCGCGGAGATCAGTTCCACCGAAGCGCCCAGCCCCCTGACCATGTCGATGATCACATGATCCTCCCGGATTCTGAGGCGGTCGCCTTTCAGCTCTGTCGGCAGATGCCGGTTGCCGAGGTGCCAGGCGACACGGATGAGTTCATCCATGCTGCTGCAGGTGATTTCAGCGAGCCGCTCCGCCTTTGCATCAACGGCAACCACCTGTCCTGTTTCGAGCTGAAGCCCCTCGCCCTGTCTCAGGAGGCGCGGCTCCGGCAGGTCCAACAGGAACTTGAGCCCCCCTAAGCCGACAAGGCCCATGCGCCTGCGGAAGCGGTCATCGTAATCGAGCACGACCCGATCCGCCGGCTCCCCGGACCATTCGCCCGCCGCCAGGATTTCCTCGACTCTTGGCTGATCTGCACTCATGGCCCGCCCCTAGAACAGGAAGTAGCGCTGCGCCATGGCGAGTTTCTCCGCCGGCTCGCAGGTCAGCAGTTCGCCGTCGGCGCGGACTTCATATGTTTCCGGATCGACTTCGACATCCGGCGTCGCGCTGTTCAGCACCATGTCGGTCTTGGAGATGCCGCCGCGCGTGTTCGAGACCGCCACCAGAGGCTTGGCAAGCCCGAGTGTTTCCGCAAGACCTGCCTCGAGACCGGCCTGCGAGACGAAGCTCACCGCACTCTGGGTCATGGCCTTGCCGAACGCACCGAACATCGGCCGGTAATGCACCGGCTGCGGTGTCGGGATCGATGCGTTGGGATCGCCCATCGGTGCCGCTGCGATCGTCCCCATCTTGATCACGAGATCGGGTTTCACCCCGAAAAAGGCAGGAGACCAGAGAACCAGGTCCGCAAGCTTGCCCATCTCGATCGTCCCGATGTGCTCGGCAACTCCGTGGGCGATCGCCGGGTTGATAGTGTATTTGGCGATATACCGCTTGACCCTGAGATTGTCGTTGTCGCCGCTCTCCTCAGCCAGCCTGCCCCGCTGTTTTTTCATCTTGTCCGCGGTCTGCCACGTTCGGATCAGGACTTCGCCGACTCTGCCCATGGCCTGGCTGTCGGAGGCGATGATGGAGAAAGCACCCATGTCATGGAGAATGTCCTCCGCCGCAATGGTTTCCTTTCGGATCCTGCTCTCCGCGAACGCGATATCCTCGGGGATCGAGGCGTCCAGATGATGACACACCATGAGCATGTCCAGATGCTCGTCCACCGTATTGACCGTATAGGGCCGGGTCGGGTTGGTCGAGGACGGCAGCACATTCGCAAGACCGCACACCTTGATGATATCCGGCGCATGGCCGCCCCCCGCACCTTCGGTATGGAAAGCGTGGATCGTGCGGTCCTTGAAGGCCGCGATGGTGTTTTCCACGAACCCGGACTCGTTCAGCGTGTCCGTATGGATCATCACCTGAACGTCCATGTCGTCGGCAACGCCGAGACAGCAGTCGATGGCCGCCGGCGTTGTACCCCAGTCCTCGTGCAGCTTGAGCGCGCAGGCGCCGGCCTCGATCTGCTCGACCAGACCGGCCGGTTTCGATGCATTGCCCTTGCCTGCGAAGGCCAGATTCATCGGAAAGGCATCGGCAGCCTGCAGCATGCGCCCGATATGCCAGGCACCGGGCGTGCACGTCGTGGCATTGGTTCCGGTCGCCGGGCCGGTGCCGCCACCGAGCATGGTCGTGACGCCGGACATCAGCGCCTCCTCGATCTGCTGCGGGCAGATGAAATGGATGTGGGCGTCAAATCCGCCGGCGGTCAGGATCTTGCCTTCCCCGGCGATCGCTTCGGTCGACGGCCCGATAATGATGTCGACACCCGGCTGCGTGTCCGGGTTGCCGGCCTTGCCGATGCCGGCAATGCGTCCGTCCCTGATCCCGACATCGGCCTTGACGATCCCGCCGCTGTCGACGATCAGCGCGTTGGTGATGACTGTATCGACGGCGCCTTCGCCGCGCGTAACCTGGCTCTGGCCCATCCCGTCTCGGATCACCTTGCCGCCGCCGAATTTCACTTCCTCGCCATAGGTTGTGAGATCGCGCTCGACCTCGACGATGAGATCGGTGTCGGCAAGCCTGACCTTGTCGCCGGTCGTCGGCCCATACATGGCCGCATAGGCAGCGCGCGAGATTTTCGCCGGCATCAGTCAAGCCCTCCCATGACCTTCCGGTTGAACCCGAAAACCGACCTCGTTCCTCGATAGGGAACGAGCACGACCTCCCGCGACTGTCCCGGCTCGAACCGCACCGCCGTGCCGGCCGCGATGTCGAGCCGCATGCCGCGGGCCTTGTCACGGTCGAAATCGAGCGCTTCATTCGTCTCGAAGAAATGGTAATGCGAACCGACCTGCACCGGCCGGTCCCCGGTATTCGACACTGTCAGCGTCACGGTTTCGGCACCGGCGTTCAGCTCGATTTCTCCATCAGCGGCCAACACTTCGCCCGGGATAATCTCGGTCATGACAATGGCTCCTAGCGTATCGGTTCGTGAACGGTGACGAGCTTAGTTCCGTCCGGAAATGTCGCTTCGACCTGAACGTCGTGGATCATCTCAGCGACCCCTTCCATGACCTGGTCACGCGTAATCACGCCGGCGCCAGCCTGCATGAGGTCTGCGACGGACCGGCCGTCACGCGCGCCTTCGACGACGAAATCTGTGATGAGCGCAATCGCTTCCGGGTGATTGAGTTTCACCCCCCGTTCAAGCCGCCGCCGCGCGACCATGGCAGCCATGGACACCAGCAGCTTGTCCTTCTCCCTCGGCGTAAGGTTCACGTCATTCCTCCGTAGTACATGTTCAGCAACTCCACACGCGCGGCAGGCAGACAGCACCTTCGCGACTGCTTTGATCAGGCGAGACGGCGGCCATCAGGTGCGAGAGCACGGACATGAGGTCCCGTCGCAGTTCAGCACCATCTGCTGCCAGAATTCGTGTCACCAGAACCGGCCCGACAACCGAACAGCCCGCCGTCGATCGAAGACCGGAGACAACAGCGCGCAAAGGTTCAGCCATCTCCGCAGCATCGTCCCGCACGCAGATTACGCTGGCGGCGGCACGGGCACCGGAAGCGACAGCAGGCCGCGACAGAGTTTCATCCACGGCGCCATCAAGTCGGAGCGTATCGGCGAAGACAAGGCGACCGCCCAGCCTCACGCGCCACACATCGAGAAGAAAACCGTCGCGAACCGTCTCGCCCATCGCGTGACGGCCGAACACCACGCTTTCACACGCAAGCAGGCATCCGGATTGTTCAATGTCCGCTTCCAGCCGGCGGGACAGGCGTCCGCCATCGAACATGATCGTCTCCTGCGGGAGCCAGAGCGCCGTCGCCCCATCCGCGACCGTCAGGCGGTTTTCGACCCTCGCCGGCACGCCGCGCGACTTGTAGACCCGTTCCGCCGCCTGGGTGGTCACAACGGCATGCGTGTCCGCGCCCCAGTTCACATCGGTGTTGAAGACATCGTCATCGGTCAGTCCGCCGGCGGTATTGAGCAGAACCGCTTCGTATGGCGAGCCGGGCTCCGCGCCCGGAAACCTGATCTTGCAGCAGCCTGCCTGGTAGACCGTGTCCAGCACCGTTGCGGACTTACGCCGCTTGAACGCAACGCGGCCTTCGCCGACTGATCGTTGCAACGAAGTGGCCGAAGCAACCGCATCGGCGTCCGTGTCGAGCGACGCAATTCCCCGCCCAATTCGGCTCGGCTCGAAATTCATTCCCTGTTCCCAGCGTCACCATCATCCCGTCGCGGCGCGCAGCCTAGACGAGCAGGTGCTTCTTGATTTCCTGTTCCGGAACCGTATCGATGGCACCCGCTAGCACCACACTCCCCCGATCCAGAACTGCGAATGTATCAGCAAGATCCCGCGCGAACTCGAAATATTGCTCGACCAGAAGGATTGCCATTTGCCGCTGCAATCTGAGGTGACTGATCACCTCCCCGATCCTCTTGATGATCGAGGGCTGAATGCCCTCTGTGGGCTCGTCCAGGATCAGAAGCTGAGGCCGTGTCACCAGTGCACGGGCTATCGCAAGCTGCTGTTGCTGACCGCCCGAGAGGTCCCCGCCACGCCGGTTCATCATGTCGCCCAGAACCGGAAAGAGATCGAAAATCTCGCTTGAAATAGACCGGTCGGAACGCGGCAACTGGGCAAATCCTGTCTCGAGGTTCTCCCGCACGGTAAGCAACGGGAAAATTTCGCGGCCTTGTGGAATATAGGCGATCTTGTTCCGGGCGCGGGCCGGCGGCGGCAGCGTGGTAATGTCGGCACCCTTCCATTGAATCGATCCGGATGACACCGGAATGTGCCCGACAATGGCCCGGAGCAACGTTGTCTTGCCGACGCCGTTGCGCCCCATCAGACAGGTCACCTTGCCGATATCCGCCGTCAGCGAAACATCGTGCAGCGCTTGCGCACTTCCGTAGAACAGATCGACGTTGTTGACCTTGAGCATCGTCAGCGCCCCAGATAGCTCTCGACCACGTCCTTGTTCGCGCTGACCGCGTCAAGGGCTCCCTCGGCCAGAACCGAGCCTTCGTGCAGCACCGTCACCTTCACATCGAGGTCGCGGACGAATGTCATGTCGTGTTCGACCACGACCACGGAGTGATCTTGGGAAATCCGGCGCAGCAGCCCGGCTGTCTGGGCGGTTTCAGCATCGGTCATGCCGGCCACGGGTTCGTCGATGAGCAGCAGTTTCGGATCCTGCGCCAGCAGCATGCCGATTTCCAGCCACTGCTTCTGACCATGGGAGAGTTGTCCGGCCGGCACATCACGGACATCCGTCAGTCGGATCGTCTCGAGGATTTCATCGATCCGTGCATCGTCGCTGGCCGAAAGCCTTGCAAACAGGACATGCCGGACCCTGTGATCGGCCTTAAGCGCCAGCTCAAGATTATCGACGACGGTGTGGCCTTCGAAAATGGTCGGCTTCTGGAACTTGCGGCCGATCCCGAGTTCGGCAATGTCGGCTTCATCCAGACGGCGAAGGTCAGTGCCGCCGTCGAAGAGCACAGTGCCTTCGTCCGGTCTGGTCTTTCCCGTGATTACATCCATCATGGTTGTCTTGCCGGCGCCATTGGGCCCGATGATCGCGCGCATTTCTCCCGGCGCGAGGACGAGCGAGAGGTTGTTCAGTGCAAGAAAGCCGTCGAAGCTGACGGTCACACCATCCAGATAGAGAATTGAGCCGGCGGCGACTGCGGTCATGTCCTACTCCGCCGGTTCCGGCTGCGCACGGTGCGATGGCGGCAGGCGCTTCGTGTTGCTGCCGGTTCGGCTCAGAGCCTTCCAGAGTCCCCTGCCAAGGCCCACGACCCCTTTCGGCAGGAACAGGGTCACGGCGACGAACAGTCCGCCCAGTACAAACAGCCAGAGTTCCGGGAAACTGACCGTCAGCCACGTCTTCGCGAAGTTGACCAGGATCGCGCCAATGACAGCTCCGACAAGCGTTCCCCTGCCGCCGACAGCAACCCAGATGACGTACTCGATGGAGTTGGCTGGCGCGAATTCACTGGGGTTGATGATGCCGACCTGCGGAACATAGAGCGCCCCCGCGACACCCGCCATGCAGGCCGAAAGTGTGAATACAAACAGTTTGTAGTTCTCCACCCGGTAACCGAGAAAGCGGGCCCTGCTTTCGGCATCGCGAACAGCCACCAGGACCTTGCCGAGTTTCGACGTCACGACGATTCGACAGATCAGGAAGCCCAGCGCCAGCGCGACGGCCGAAGCGGCGAACAGGCCGCTGCGCGTTGCATCGGACTGCAATGCAAAACCCAGAATGTCCTTGAAGTCTGTCAGGCCGTTGTTGCCGCCAAACCCCATATTGTTGCGGAAGAAGGCCAGCATGAGCGCGAACGTCAGCGCCTGGGTGATGATCGAGAAGTAGACACCGGTTACCCGGGATCGAAAGGCGAACCAACCGAACAGAAAGGCCAGCGCCCCGGGAGCCAGAACCACCATGATCATGGCGAACCAGAACTGGTCGAAGCCGTACCAGTACCACGGCAATTCCTTCCAGTTCAGAAACACCATGAAGTCGGGCAGAACCGGATCGCCGTAGACGCCGCGCGGCCCGATCTGGCGCATGAGATACATGCCCATGGCGTATCCGCCGAGCGCGAAAAATGCCCCGTGCCCGAGACTGAGGATGCCGCAAAAACCCCAGATCAGGTCGATGCTCAATGCCAGCAGGGCGTAGCACAGATACTTGCCCATCAGCGCGACGGCGTAGGTCGACACGTGAAAGGGACTCTCCGGCGGAACCATGAGATTCAGAACGGGAACCAGAATGGCGACCCCGACAACCAGAAAGAGGAATACAAGCCCGCGCCCGTCCAGAGCACGTATGAGTGCTGATGTCATCATGCCTCGACCGCCCTGCCCTTCAACGCGAACAGTCCGCGCGGCCGCTTCTGAATGAACAGAATGATGAAGACCAGGATCAGGATCTTGGCGAGCACGGCGCCCGCATAGGGCTCCAGGAACTTGTTGGCAACGCCCAGCGTCATCGCGCCCACCAGCGTTCCCCAGAGATTGCCGACTCCGCCGAACACGACGACCATGAAGCTGTCGATGATGTAACCCTGCCCCAGGTTCGGGCTGACATTGTCGATCTGGCTGAGTGCAACGCCCGCAATACCGGCAATCCCGGAACCCAGCCCGAAGGTCAGCGCATCGACACGGCCGGTACGAATGCCCATGGCTCCCGCCATTTCCCGGTTCTGCGTGACGGCCCGCATCTGAAGTCCGAACGGCGTGTACCTCAGGACCATCTGGAGCAGCACGAACACGGCGATGGCAAACACGATGATCCAGAGGCGGTTATAGGTGAGCGTAAGCGGTCCGAGTTCGGCCGCCCCCTCCATCCAGGCGGGGTTGCCAACCTCCCGATTGGTCGGGCCGAAGATTGTCCGCACCGCTTGCTGCAGGATCAGGCTGATACCCCACGTCGCAAGCAGGGTTTCGAGCGGACGGCCATAGAGCCACCGGATAACCCCGCGTTCGATTGCAATGCCAACGGCGCCGGCAACGGCAAAGGCAAGCGGCAGAGCGATGGCCAGCGACCAGTCGAAGAGTTCCGGTGCCGATGTGCGAATGACATCCTGCACGACGAATGTCGTGTAGGCGCCGATCATGACCATCTCGCCGTGCGCCATGTTGATCACGCCCATGACACCGAAGGTGATGGCAAGGCCGACCGCTGCCAAAAGCAATACCGACCCGAGGCTCAGGCCGTAGACCACATTCTGCATGGCAGCCCAGGCGGCAAGACTTCGCTCAATTTCGGCGGCGGCTTCCTGCGCTGCGATTACAAGCGCCTTGTCCCCGGCATCGTTCGCGGAAATTTCTGACAACAGCGCCAGCGCGTCGCTGTCTCCTCGCGCCGAGAGAATACCGATTGCGTAGATCTTCTCCTGAATGCCTGCATCCGTGGTCAGAACGACCGCCGCCCGCGCTTCAAGCAAAGCCTTTTTGACCACATCGTCCTGCTCCTCGGCGATGGCTGAAGCGAGACTGCTCAGTGTGCCGCTGTCACGGGACTTGAATACCGCCCTCGCCGCGGAAAGACGCGTTTCCCGGTCTGGACTAAGCAAAGTCAGACTGCCGAGTGCCGCCCTGATCGCTCTCCGCAGCCGGTTGTTGACACGAATCTTCTTGAATTCACTCTTGGGACCGGTCCCCGCTGCCGACCCCGTTACGGGGTCGAGCAGCGAAAGGACCTCTCCCTCACCAGCTGTAACGAAGACCGTCTTGTCAGACTTTCTCAGAAACAGCCGACCGTCCCGCAAGGCTTCGATCGCCGCGGCAGCGCGAGGATGCGCGCTTTTCGCGATCTCCCCTACGACCTTGGCCTTTGCGGAGAATCCGCCTGAACCCAATTGCTGAATCAACGCATTGAATTCATCCGCAGATGAAGCGGACTGCTGAGCCCAGGCGGAACTCGTGAACAGCAGGCAGAAAACGGCAAAGACCGAAACGGAAATTCTGGTTCGAACCGCCACTGCGCGCTGCCCTGTTCTTTCTGTTCTTTGCGATGGAAGGCCGGCTAGAGTTGGCCATCCATAACTTCATGTTGACGTTTGAAGTGTCGGCGATCCCGTGAGGATCACACGCGCATCAACTGCTCTTGCCGCCGCACTTGCCGGTCTTGATGTTGAAGTTGCCGCACTTCTTCTCGACCCAGTCGCCGATCAGATCCTTCGATCCCGGCAGATGGTCCGACCAGGCATCCCCCGGCACCAGGCCGTCGGTCTGCCAGACCACTTCAAACTGACCGTCTTCCTGAATCTCGCCAATGAGAACCGGCTTGGTGATGTGATGATTTGGAAGCATCTCGGAGACGCCGCCGGTCAGATTGTTGACCTTCACGCCAACGATGGAGTCGATCACCTTGTCGGCGTCGGTGGTGCCGGCCTTCTCGACAGCCTTGACCCACATCCGGAACCCGATCACATGGGCTTCCATGGGATCGTTGGAAACGCGGTCCGGGTTCTTGGTGAAGGCCTTCCACTTCTTCACGAATTCCTCGTTCGCCGGATCTTCGACGCTCTGGAAGTAATTCCAGGCGGCGAGGTGGCCAACCAGCGGCTTGGTGTCGATGCCGGCAAGTTCCTCCTCGCCCACGGAGAACGCGACCACCGGAATATCCTCGGCCTTGACGCCCTGGTTGCCCAGCTCCTTGTAGAACGGCACATTGGCGTCACCGTTGATGGTCGAGACCACGGCGGTTTTCTTGCCGGCCGAGCCGAACTTCTTGATGTCGGACACGATCGTCTGCCAGTCGGAATGGCCGAACGGCGTGTAGTTGATCATGATGTCTTCCTTGGCAACGCCCTTCGACATCAGATAGGCTTCGAGGATCTTGTTGGTCGTGCGCGGATAGACATAGTCGGTGCCGGCGAGGACCCAGCGTTTTACGCCTTCCTCGTTCATCAGGTAGTCGACTGCGGGGATCGCCTGCTGGTTCGGGGCAGCGCCGGTGTAAAAGACATTGCGCTGACTTTCCTCGCCTTCATATTGCACCGGATAGAACAGAAGACTGTTGAGTTCCTCAAAAACCGGAAGCACCGACTTGCGCGACACGGACGTCCAGGCGCCGAAGACCGCCGCAACCTTGTGCTTCGAAATCAGTTCCCGTGCCTTCTCGGCAAACAGGGGCCAGTTGGAAGCCGGGTCGACGACCACCGGCTCAAGTTTCTTGCCGAGCAAGCCACCCTGCTTGTTCTGCTCCTCGATCAGCATCAGCATGACGTCCTTGAGCGTCGTCTCGGAGATCGCCATGGTTCCCGAGAGCGAATGCAGGACACCGACCTTGATCGTGTCGGCCGCCTGTGCGACCGATCCATAAAGCGCCGCTCCCGCAATCACAGCGGCCGCGGCTGCGGTCTTGAAGGACCGTAATCCAGATAACATTTTCACCTCCTGACAGAGTTTGTTTGCACCGCAGTATGAATAGCAACCGGCGTGCCAAGTCCGCCTGATCGAAGACGCGAGGGTCTGTGTGGATTTAACGAATTGAAAATATGAGGTTTTCTGAATTCCAAGCTGATGCCGCCAGGAGCATCATCAGAATTCAGATCCAGGAGCGACGCATTATTTTTGTGCGAGTGCGAAAGAAACTGCTGATTAAATAGGCTGGTTCATAAGAATGCTTAATGGATGGGCAGCCGTCGCGGAACGTGCGCAGAATGCATCCATTTGTTATAGGGGGGTGTCGACGGTTCTTCCTTCGACAGAGGTTGTTTGCACCACACTCAGCCTCGGCCCCGCACCGCAAGGTGCGGGGCCATTTTGCTCCGTGTCCCGCATAATTGCGGCCCGGGAAAGCCCCGGTTTTCGTCCGAGACAGATACGGACATACCGGCAGCGGTGGAGCGCAAATCTAAGTATTGCATGCGGATCGGGTGTGGACAGATAGCGGGACTTCTGCTAGACACCGCGCAGCTTAGCGTCGAATCTCGGCGCTCAGGGGTGTTTCGTTTCGGCTGCCGGGTCCCTCGTCATACAGGCTTGTGTAAGAAGGCAGCCAAACTCTTCATCCGCACGAAATTTGAACTTGGAAGGAACGGGATTTAGCTCGTGCAAGTAGTCGTACGCGATAACAACGTTGATCAGGCGCTCAAGGCCCTGAAAAAGAAGATGCAGCGCGAAGGCATCTTTCGCGAGATGAAACTTCGCAATCACTACGAAAAGCCGTCCGAGAAGCGGGCACGCGAGAAGGCAGAAGCCATCCGCCGGGCGCGCAAGCTCGCACGCAAGCGCGCTCAGCGCGAAGGTCTGGCGCCCGGCAAGGGTCGTCGCTGACACTTCCGTCTTCGGGACAGGCAAGAAACAAGCAGGTCATGCGCTTCGCATGGCCTTTTTTGTTGGGCGTCGAGGCGCGGCCCTTTTATGCTAGGGCCCATGAGAGGCCGGGGCGGGATATCACGCAGGTTGCGACTGCGTCAGAGAAGCGGGGCACTATGGATTGCCCTCTCGGCCGCCCTGTTGGCCGTCGGCGGGTGCCAGACCCTGAGTGGCGCGTCGGGCACCGGTTCCGCCGGCGAGACCGCATCGGCCAGCGCGGCGGCGCAGAACGACCCCCTCACCGAATACAACACCGCACTCGCTGAAAATCCGAATGATGTGGTTGCGCTGAACAAGCGCGGTGTTCTTTACCTGAGACACGGGTATCCGCGCCCGGCGATGCGCGACTTCCAGAAAGCGATATACGTTTCGCCGGAGTTTTTTGAGTCTTATCGCAATCGCGGCGACGTCCATGTCAAGAACGACGACCTCGACTATGCCATCCGCGACTACGACAAGGCACTTTCGCTGAACCCCGATTACGCGGATGCTTACCACAGCCGCGGCATCGCTTATGCCAGGCTAAAACAGTATGACAAGGCGCGGCAGGATTACGACAAGGCGCTCAAGCTCGATCAGGCAAACCCGAAGATCTACAATAATCTGGCGATCCTGCTGAGCCGTCAGGGCCGGACTGATGAGGCGCTCGTCTATGCCCGCAAGGCCATCGCGCTCGACCCGTCCTATTCGCTTGCCCACAACAGCGCAGGCGTCGCCTATGCCCGCAGCGAACGCTACGCTGACGCCATAAAACACTTCGCGACGGCGATCGAGATTTCTCCGAAATGGTCGCTCGCCTATGTCAACCGGGCCAAGGCATACGAGAAACTCTCCGATTACCGCAATGCGCTCGCCGACTACCGCAAGGCGCTCGAACTGAAACCGGACAATCCGGTCGCCGAAAAGGGTATCGCGCGGGTCACGGCAAAGTCCGGCGGCAGCACCGGCTGAGCCATTTCCATGAGACGAAACGCGCCGCGCCGACACGGTTCGCCTGTGCTATGACCGGGTAGCCTCTTCAGGCTCTGCACGATCAGTCTTACGGTTCACACATATGGCCTTTCTCGATCTGGGCGAAGACACCGCCCTCTACTATGAATATCAGGCGCCTGCCGGCAGCGGCTGCACATTCGTTTTTGTCAACGCGCTGACCGGAAACACCGGCGCCTGGCAGGCCGAGATCGGCCCCTACCTGCGTGATCGCGGATACGGAACGCTTGCCTACAATTTTCGCGGGCAGCCCGAAAGCCGCTTTTCAGCGAACGACCGGCTTGACGAAGAGCTGATCGTGGCCGACCTGCAGGCGCTGCTCGCGGAGATCGCGCCGCCCAGACCCGTCCTGGTCGGCCTGTCCATCGGCGGCCTGTTCGCAACACGGGCCATCGGGCGCGGCGCCGATGCCCTCGGCCTTGTTCTGATCAACACGCTTCGCAAGCCGGCGCTCGCCCTTGAGTGGACGAACGAAGCAACGAAACGCGCGGCGGAACTCGGCGGGACACAGTTGATCATGGATATGTTTCTGCCCTTTCTCGTCAATCCGGAGAAACTTGCCGACATGCGTGCAGCCTGCCTAGGATCGGACGGATACACGGGGATGGATGCCGGCGAAGGCGCCATGCAGCTCATGGCGCATGCGCGGGAAGTGGACTGGGATTTCCCCTACGAGAGCCTGGACGTGCCGGTGCTGGTGATGAGCGGGCTTCTCGACCGGGTGTTCTACAATGCGGCCGACGTCGCCGAGCTGAAGGGACGGATCCCGGACGTCAGAGAGGTCGAGTTCGCGGACGCCGGACACCTGATCCCGATCGAACGCGGCTTGCGTACCGCCGTGGCGCTGGAGAATTTTGGCCGGGAACTTGAAACCCTGTGAGCGCCCGCACACCGGGAGAATTCCGTTCGGCCGATTGAAGCCGGACGCCAAATAGCCGACTATCCGGAAAAGCCGGAAAGACCGGGAGGAAAACGAGATGAAACTGACTGAAGAACAGCTGGCCGGATTCGACAAGACCGGATACGTCTTCATTCCCGAGTGCTTCAATCGCGACGAGGTCGACGTCCTGCGTGAAGAAGCGTTCAAGATTTACGAAACCGATCGCAAGGAGGTCTGGCGTGAGAGCTCGGGCGCCCCCCGTACCGCGTTTGCCGCCCATACCTACAACGACGCCCATCGCCGCCTGGGCGCGCATCCGCGGCTGATCGAACCGGTCGAGCAGCTTCTCGACGGCAAGCTCTACATGCATCAGTACAAGATCAACGCCAAGGCCGCCTTCGAAGGCGATGTCTGGCAGTGGCACCAGGACTACGGAACCTGGCAGCGCGATGACGACATGCCCGAGCCGCGCGCAATGAACATTTCGATCTTCCTCGACGATGTGACGGAGTTCAACGGCCCGCTGTTCCTGATCCCCGGCAGCCACAAGGCCGGCATCCTGGAAGCGGGTCACGATCTGGCGACGACGAGTTATCCGCTGTGGACGCTCGACAAGGAGACCGTCCGCACAATGGCCGACAGGAACGGCATCGTCGCGCCGCGGGGGCCTGCCGGGTCAGTTCTCATGTTCCATTGCAACCTCGTGCACGCCTCGCCGCCCAACATTTCGCCCTGGGACCGCACCATCGTCTATCTGTCGCTGTGCGAAGTGAACAACCACATCCGCAAATTCCAGCGCGAGGAGTGGATCGCCCATCGCGATTTCACGCCGATCGAGGCCCTGCCCGATGATTGTCTGATGGAACTCGCGGAAGCGCGGCGCCACGCCGCGGAGTGATGCGATTGCCGGTCAGTCCGCGACGCTGACCTGATGCAGGTGCACATCGCGTTGCGGGAACGGAATGGAGATTCCGGCCTCGTCGAGACTGATCTTGATCCTCTGCGTCAGATCCCATCTGAGTGACCAGTAGTCGTCATTGTCCGCCCAGACCCTGACTTCAAGGGTCACTGCGCTGTCGTCCAGCGACTTCACGATCACCAGGGGAGCGGGATCGTTGAGCGTACGGTCATCGGACTCGATGACATCGGTCAGCACCTTCTTCGCAGTATCCAGATTGTCGCCGTAACCGACACCGACGGCGATATCCAGCCGCCTCGTCCGGTTGCGCGAATAGTTGGTGATGGTGCGGTTCCAGATCTGGCTGTTGGGGACGGAGACAAAGATGCCGTCGAACGTCCTCAGCTCCGTGACAAACAGGCCGACCTCTTCAACGGTGCCGGAAATCCCCTCGGCATCGATGTAATCTTCGACCCGGAACGGCCGCAGGAACAGGAGCATGATCCCCGCCGCAATGTTCGCGAGCGTGCCCTGCAAGGCCAAGCCGATCGCGAGGCCCGCCGCGCCGAGAACGGCAATGATACTCGTCGTCTGGACACCGAACTGAGCGAGCACGGCGATGAAGACGACGATGAGGATCGTGTAACGGATAAGCCTGGCTATGAAAGGCTCAAGCGTATCGTCCAGCCCTTTTACCTTGGCAAGATTGCGTCTGGCGGCCCGCTGAGCCCAGGCCGAAACGATGAAGCCTGCGACCAGGATCGTGATCGCCAGGGCGACATCGGTCGCGTATTTGAGGACAATTTCGGAATACTGTCCGGTCGTCGCCAGAATCGCCGCCGCATCCAGGTTCTGCATTAGGGTGTCTCCCGTACCGGCCCCACAGCCCGTCTTGTCCGATGCAAACGGTTCAGAGCGCCTTGACGATGTCCTCGACCATCTTCTTGGCGTCGGCGAACAGCATCATGGTGTTGTCCCGGAAGAACAGTTCGTTCTCAACCCCGGCGTAGCCCGAGCCCATGCCGCGTTTCACGAACAGCACGGTCGCCGCCTTCTCGACATCGAGCACCGGCATGCCGAAGATCGGAGACGTGGTATCCGTCTTTGCTGCCGGGTTGGTCACATCGTTGGCGCCAATGACGAAGGCCACGTCGGCCTGCGCGAATTCGCTGTTGATGTCCTCCAGCTCGAACACCTCGTCGTAAGGCACGTTGGCTTCGGCCAACAGCACGTTCATGTGCCCCGGCATACGCCCTGCCACCGGATGGATGGCATAGGAAACCTTGACGCCTTCCGACTTCAGTTCGTCCACCATCTCGCGCAGGGCGTGCTGGGCCTGGGCCACAGCCATGCCGTAACCCGGAACGATAATCACCGACCCGGCATTCTTCATGATGAAGGCGGCGTCGTCGGCGGAGCCCCGCTTGACAGGCCTTTGCTCGACTTCGCCGCCTGCCGGACCGGCGGTCTCGCCGCCGAAGCCACCGAGGATGACGTTGAAGAACGACCGGTTCATGCCCTTGCACATGATGTAGCTGAGGATTGCACCGGACGAGCCGACCAGAGCTCCGGTGATGATCAGCGCGGTATTCCCGAGCGTGAAGCCGATACCGGCCGCCGCCCAGCCCGAATAGGAGTTCAGCATCGAGATCACGACCGGCATGTCGGCACCGCCGATCGGAATGATGATCAGGACACCGATGGCAAAGGCAAGCAGCGCCAGCAGCCAGAATGCGACGTGGCTCTCCGTTACCGCGAACCAGACGATGATCAGGACCAGCAGGATGCCGAGCGCTGCGTTGAGCGCATGCTGATACGGGAACACCACCGGCGCGCCCGAGACGAGGCCCTGGAGTTTTGTGAAGGCCACCACGGAGCCGGTGAACGTCAGTGCGCCGATGGCGGCACCCAGCGCCATCTCGACAAGGCTTGCGGTGTGGATCTCGCCGACCTGCCCGATCCCGAATGCCTGCGGCGCATAGAGAGCGCCGGCCGCAACGAGAACCGCGGCCATGCCCACCAGGCTGTGGAACGCGGCCACAAGCTGGGGCATCGCGGTCATCGGAATGCGCTGCGCGATCACCGCACCGATGCCGCCGCCGATTGCGACGCCGCCGATGATCATCGCCCAGGTTGCAAAACCCGACGGTGCGGCCACGAACAGGGTCGTGGCAACGGCAATGCCCATGCCGATCATGCCGAACTGGTTGCCGCGTCGTGAAGACTCCGGCGAGGACAGGCCTCTCAAGGCCAGAATGAACAGGACGCCGGCGACGAGGTAGAGCAGCGCTACGATATTGGCTGACATGACAGCGCCCCCCTCAGGTCTTCTTCTTGTACATGGCGAGCATGCGTTGGGTCACAAGGAAGCCGCCGAATATGTTTACCGACGCCAGTATGAGTGCGATGAAACCGAGCAACTTCGCGGTCCAGCCGGCCCCCTCGTCCAGCGCCGCGGCCGCATCGACGCCGACCGCCAGCAGCGCGCCAACGACGATGACCGAACTGATCGCGTTGGTGACCGACATCAGCGGTGTATGCAGCGCCGGAGTCACGCTCCAGACAACGTAGTAACCGACAAATATCGCCAGCACGAAAATGGCGAACCGGAAGACGAACGGATCGATCGTCCCGCCGAACCCGGTTGCGGCACTGCCGGCCTCGACCGCAGCGGCGGCGGCATCGGCAAAAGCCTGCGCCGAGTCAGCAGCCTCACGGGCCTTTTCCGCGGCCTCGAGCGCCTGCTGCGCGGCTTCCTGTGGTGTCAGAGCAGCCATGTCCCCTCCTTTACGGTCAGTCCAGAGCCGGATGGATAATCTGGCCGTCGCGCGTCAGCGCCGTCCCGGTGATAATTTCGTCTTCCCAGTCGATTGAGACCTTGCCGCCTTCCTGATCGATGATCAGTTCCAGGAAGGTCGCCAGGTTCTTGGCATAAAGACTGGAAGCGTTGACCGGCAAACGCCCGGCCACGTTAAGATGCCCCATGATCCTGACATCGTTGTGTTCGACAACCTCGCCCGGTTTCGACAGCGGGCAGTTGCCGCCGCGCTCGACTGCGAGATCGACGATGATCGCGCCCGGCTTCATCGACTCGACCATTTCCCTGGTCACCAGAGTCGGTGCCGGCCGGCCCGGAATAAGCGCAGTACAGATTACGATATCCTGCTTCTTGATCGTGTCGGCGACCAGCTCGGCCTGGCGGCGCTTGTAGTCTTCGCTCATCTCCTTGGCGTAACCGCCCGCCGTTTCGCCGCCTTCCTCGTCATCGCTCTCAACCATGACGAAGGTGGCGCCGAGGCTTTCGACCTGCTCGCCTGCGGCGCGGCGTACGTCGGTGGCGCTGACAATTGCGCCAAGCCGCCGCGCGGTCGCGATCGCCTGCAGCCCGGCAACGCCTGCTCCCATGACGAAGACACGGGCCGGCGCTACGGTTCCGGCCGCCGTCATCATCATCGGCATGGCACGGTCGAACTCCGCTGCGGCATCGATTACGGCCTTGTAACCGGCAAGGTTCGACTGCGACGACAGCACGTCCATGGACTGAGCGCGGGTGATGCGCGGCATCAGTTCCATTGCAAATGCAATGACCTCCTGGTCGGCAAAGGGTTGTATGCCCTCCTTGTCGCCGTAGGGGTCCATCATGGCGACCGCTACCGCCCCTTTCTTCATCGCCTTGAGCTGGTCGGCGGATGGGCGTTGCACGGTCAGTACAATGTCGGCGTCCTTGATCGTCGTGGCCTTGGTCTTCGAGATGGTCGCACCGGCTTCCTTGAAGTCGTCGTCGCTGATGTGCGACTTGCGTCCCGCGCCGGCCTCGACGGAAACCGAACACCCGAGACCGACCAGCTTCTTGACCGTCTCAGGGGTCGCCGCGACGCGGGTTTCCTCCTTGTCGTGTTCGGCGGGAACGGCAATTTTCATGACGAAGTCCCTTTCGTCGCCAATGCGCGATCCGCCCTACGGGCAAATTCGCGAAGTTCAGCAATTCGGACCGCACCGGATCCGGTCGGACCCGAAGGCAGCCTTTAAGTCGATAATGTCTAGATTTCAGAGCAGGAAGATTGCCATCAGGATGAGCAGCACGACAATGCCAGCAGTGCCCCACTGCGAAATCTTGATAAAGGCCGCGTAGGTCGCTTTGTGCTCTTCGTAGTCCATCGCCGATTCGTGTTCGGACATGTTCGCCGTCCCCACTTTGAAACGCTTAAAAAACGAGGCGAATATAGCAGACGGCATTGTCACCACAAGCGACATCTTGACCTGCCGCCGGGACATCCGAACTCACGTGCGCGCAGGGCAATAATCCTGAATTCGGCGATTGAACTGGGCCCGGTGCAGTTGTTACTCTCCGGAAACTGCCGCTCGACAGAATCGGACCATGCGCCTTTCCAAGCAGACCAGGGACGCGGTGAACACTCTCGTTCATCTGGCACGTTCAGACGGACAATTGCTGTCCGTTCCCGAAATCGCCCGTGCCTGCGACATGACCGAAGCCACGGCGTTCAAACTGGTGCCGCTCCTCGTAAAAGCGAATCTGCTGCAGACCGAAAGGGGCCGTGGCGGGGGTGTCCGGTTGCAGCGCGACCCGGCCGAGATATCGGTCGGGGAAGTGGTTAGAGCGGTCGAGGCAATGCAGCGATCCAACGAAGGCGGGCCGACCGACTTTGGCCGGATGGTCGATGACGCATTTGAGGCGTTTCTCGAAATTCTGGACGAGAACACCATTGCCGATATGGCTCATTCAAAACTCGAGTCGCGGGATTCCGTGCCCGATGCGGCAAATGACCGGTAGCCCGCGCGGCGGCTGCAAGCGAATTCCCGAAGCAATTCAAAAACTTGGCGGAGCGCGTCACGAGACCGCCTGCAACCGGTAATCCGAACAGGTCTCTGCGACAGTTTAGAATTAGAATGATTCCACCTTGGAATCACTCTAAACACCTGAACTAAAACGTTTTTTTGGCCCTTTTTTGTTGCCAGAAAATCGCGTTGATGATACCTGAATTCTGGAGTCAAGAATTACGGCACCAGGGTCGCACCATGAACATCAGCCAGCGGGCAATCCTTGCATCCGGCACGCAGCAACTCCTCGATCACCAGCCGGAACGGCTGTTCGTCAGCGGCTTCCGTTGCATCATGGCCGGGTACGATTATGCCGACATAGAGTGCTGGGAAACGGCATGGACCATCTACTCATCAGAGGTGGATGTGATGCGCGCGCGGGTTCTGCTCGGTGAGATGCAGTATTTCGTCCGCGTGTTCCGGTCCTGCGAACCACGCGCTCTTTCGCTGTTCCCGCACGGTTGCCGTCGCCTGAGCCATGATGAGAGTCTCGTGCTCAATCTTGCCGTGAGCCTGCAGCAGGCGGACGATTCGGCGGCGCAGGCAGCGGCAGACCGGGTCATCGGCGTCATGCTGAATGAACCCTCGACGCCGCGTATCGGCGCAATGATCGATGCCTGCCGCGGAATAGCGAAACTGTTTGAAGCTCAGGGCGCCATTTTTGTCCCGCTTGGACAGGACGTTCTCGACCGGCTGACCGGCAGGTCAAACGAGATGTGCACGCAGTGCCCGGCGACAGGATCATTGATCATTTCGGATTTCAGCCGACAGGCCACCGCGCCGGAAAAACAACGGGCATAAGTGATATGACGCCGCACCCGATACGATCACACGAAACGCCCGCTGCGAGCCACTCTAGAATCACTCTAACCTATTGATTTGTATTCAGTTTTGAATGTTTCTAAAATATGACTATTTTTATCAGTTTTTCTTGACTCAGATCAAGCCATGAGGATAGGACGGTAATTAGGATTTGAAACTCGGAATCAATTGCAACTGTGCGACAGGACGCGAAACGATTTCGGCGGAACAGGACATCAGGAGTGAATTGTCAAATGATCACCTTAGGAACCCATAAGACCCTGATCGCGGCGGCTGTCGCCGGTGGCGTCTTGATGAGCTCAGTTGCAGCGGTTTCGGCAGCGGAGGAAGTAAACGTCTATTCCTATCGCCAGCCATTCCTGGTTGAGCCGCTCTTCAAGGGCTTCACCGAAAAGACGGGCATCAAGGTGAATGTGATTTTCGCCAAGAAAGGCCTCGTTGAGCGTATGGCTCAGGAAGGTGACAAGAGCCCGGCAGACGTGCTCCTGACGGTTGATATCGGTCGTCTGACAAACGCCGTGCAGAAAGGCGTTTCCCAGCCCGTGACGTCCGACGTCCTGTCCAGGAACATTCCGGCGCAGTATCGTGACCCGGCAGGCAACTGGTTCGGCCTGACACGCCGTGCCCGGGTCGCCTATGCTTCGAAGGAACGGGTCAGCCAGAACACGATCACGTATGAAGAGCTCGCCGATCCGAAATGGAAAGGCAAGATCTGCATCCGCTCCGGTCAGCATGTCTACAACGTTGCGCTGATTGCCTCGATCATCAAGCATCACGGCAAGGAAAAGGCCAAGGCCTGGCTGGAAGGTTTCAAGGCCAATCTCGCCCGCAAGCCGTCCGGAAACGACCGCGCCCAGGTGAAGGGTGTTTTTGCCGGTGAGTGCGACGTGGCGATCGGCAACACGTATTACATGGCGAAAATGCAGCTCAACGAGAAAAGCCCGGAACAGAAGGACTGGGCGAAGTCGGTGAAGATGCTGTTCCCGAACACCGGTGACCGCGGCGTTCACGTCAACCTCTCCGGCATCGTGCTTGCCAAGCATTCGCCGAACAAGGCAAACGGCATCAAGCTGATGGAATACCTTTCCGGCGAGGCTGCTCAGAAGATCTACGCGGAAGTGAACCACGAATATCCGGTGAACGACAATGTGCAGTGGTCCGAACTGGTCAAATCGTGGGGCACATTCAAGGCAGATCCGACGTCTCTTGAGGATATTGCCAAATTGAGGAAAGAGGCCAGTGAACTTGTAGACGAGGTCGCGTTCAACGACGGACCGAGTTCCTGACCATTCGGTCCGTCTTCAGAGTTACGCCAGGTACTGGCGCGGTGGCCCTCAGGCTTCCGCGCCAGAGCATTTTTGGGGACCGTGTTTCATGTCGCTTTCATTGCGAGTGATACCGTCAGTTGAGAGAACAAACGGAGGGGTGACCTTCGCCTCTATCGGTATTCTCGTCCTCACATTCGTCGTTCTGTCACCCATGCTGGCCCTTGTGGTCCTGGCGTTCGGAGCGACAGACAACATCTGGCCGCATCTGCTGCGAACGGTTCTGCCGGACGCGACCCTGACAACCCTGCTCTATGCTCTCGGTATCGCCGGACTGACCGCCGTCATTGGGACATCCACGTCCTGGCTTGTCACGATGTGCAACTTTCCGGGCCGCAAAATCTTTACCTGGGCCCTCATCCTGCCCCTGTCCTTTCCGACATATCTCGCCGCGTTCTGTTACATCGAACTGTTTGACTATTCGGGCTGGCTGCAATCGGCGATGCGGACCGCCTTCGGCTGGAAGGATGCGCGGGACTACTGGTTTCCCGAGATCCGCAGTCTGCCGGGCGCGATCGTCTGTCTGTCACTGGTGCTTTACCCTTACGTGTATCTGACGACACGGGCGAGCTTCATGCGGCAACCGCAGCGTCTCATCGATGCCAGCCGCACTATGGGCTGCACTGCATGGTCGTCCTTTACGTCAGTCGCCCTGCCTCTCGCGCGCCCTGCAATTGTCGCCGGAGCCGCGCTCGGACTCATGGAAGCGCTCAACGACATCGGCGCGGTCGAATTCTTCGGTGTCAACACACTCACTCTCAGCGTTTACTCGACTTGGCTCGAGCGCGGTTCCCTCGGCGCGGCCTCACAGATCGCATGCGCCATGCTCGTTGTCGTCATCGGTCTCCTGGTGATCGAGAAATGGAGCCGCCGCGGGCAGCGCTTTGCCTATAACCGCTCACCGAGCCATCGCGTACGGCGCACCAGGCTGACCGGACTGCGCGCATGGGCGGCGACCGGCTACTGCTTGCTTCCCATCTTCTTCGGTTTCGCTGTACCGATGTTCGTGCTCATCGATGGAGCGGCCAATCACTGGTCCGACGCATTCGAGCACGACATCGCCGGCTTCGCGCTCAACAGTCTGATGCTCGCCGCCGCCGCCGCCGGCCTCGCCGTGATCCTGAGCACACTGCTTCTGTCCGCTCACCGAATCCGGCCCTCTCTCAATGTGCGGGTCTTCCTTCCGATCCTGTCAGTCGGTTATGCGGTCCCCGGCACTGTTCTGGCCATCGGCGTTCTGGTCGCGGCATCCGCTTTCGACAGATTTGCCGGCGGCGTTTTCGAGCTGGCGACAGGCGTTTCTGCCGGCCTGATTCTGTCAGGCACCAGTGGTGTGATTGTGTTCGCCTATGTGGTCCGCTTCTTCGCCATATCCCTTGGCAATATCGAAGCCGGCTATTCGCGTCTGGCGCCCCACCTGGACGATGCGGCCCGTTCCCTCGGACGCACGCCCGCCGGTGTGCTGAAGGATGTTCACCTTCCGCTCCTGCGTAGCGCGATCGGCGCCGGCCTTCTGCTCGTTTTCATTGACTCGATGAAGGAACTGCCGGCCACACTTCTGCTCAGACCTTTCAACTTCGATACTCTGGCCACGCACGTCTATACGCTGGCCTCTCTCGATCTGTTTGAAGAGGCCTCTCCGGTTGCCATAATCATCGTCGCAACCGGCCTGATTCCGGTTCTTCTCGCGAACCGGCTGATGATTCTCCAGCAAAAAACCGTACCTCGGCAAAAGCGTCAGATTGAGGCAGCCACAGCTTAGAGTGATTCCACCTTTGAATCGTTCTAAACATTTGATTTTATTGAATTAATCTGCACGAAACGCTTGACTCCAATTACCCGTCAAGATATCTGACTATTTTAGTCATATTAACGAATTTTGGGGATCTCATGGCATCTCGCATGCAGTTCACAAATCGCCAGAACGATTTGATGGATCGCACGGCTGAGCGTCTGGTGGTACGGGGTTTCCGATCGTGGCTGGCAGGTTACCTGACCGGTGACATTCAGTGTTGGGAGACGGCCTGGATCGAATTCTCCAGCACCCTTGGGCCTAAGCATGCAAGAGCATCGCTGACGGAACTCCAGTTCTGGGTCAAGACCCTGCGCGACGTGACCACACGCGATCTCAAGTGCTTTCCGTTCTGCTGCCCCTATGTCTGCAGGGACGAGTGCATGGCGCTTTCGCTGGTATCCGCTTACCAGCGTCAGGACTACAAGACCGCCCGGGCGGCAGCGCATTATCTGTCCGGGCTGAACAGGAGCCCGGAACTTACAGCACTGACCGAGGCTGGCGGCAGCTTTGCCGCAGCGCTGTCCGACATTGGACAGATCCTCGTGCCTGTCGACCTCGATCTCGTCGAACGCATCGCGCTCTACGAAGACACAGACATCCCAAATCCGAAAGCAATGCACTGATCAAATCAAGGGAGACGATCAAATGAGGAAATTTCTCGCAACGACCGCGGTGGCCGCACTGCTGGCGTTCACACACGTGGGAGCGGTCGACGCAGACGTTTCGACGAAGGATGTCCTGAAGACCTATTCGGATATCGCCCTTGCCAAATATGAAGACTCGCTCATCACCGCGAAAACGCTTGAAAAGGCTATCGACGCCCTGATCGCGAATCCCGGCACCGAAACGCTCGAGGCCGCCAGGAATGCGTGGATTGCGGCGCGGCGTCCGTACCAGCAGACAGAGGTGTATCGCTTCGGCAACGCGATCGTTGACGACTGGGAAGGCAAGGTCAACGCGTGGCCCCTGGACGAAGGCCTGATCGACTATGTCGATGCCTCCTATGGCAAGGATTCCGACGAGAATCCGTTTTATGCCGTCAACGTGGTCGCCAACAAGAAGCTCACCGCGGGCGGAGAGAAAATCGACGCGACCAACATCACGCCCGACCTTCTCGAAAGCCTTCAGGAAGTCGGCGGTGTGGAAGCCAACGTAGCGACCGGGTATCACGCCATCGAATTCCTGCTGTGGGGCCAAGACCTCAACGGAACCGGACCAGGTGCCGGCAAGCGCGCGCATACGGACTTCGATACAAAGAATTGCACCAACGGCAACTGCGACCGCCGGGCCGCCTATCTCAAGGCTGCGACATCGCTTCTGATCAAAGACCTAGAAGAGATGGTCGGTAACTGGAAGGCCGACGGCAAAGCACGCAAGGGCCTGATGGACGGTTCGGATTCAGACGGCATCACGGCCATCCTGACCGGCATGGGATCGCTTTCCTACGGTGAACTCGCCGGAGAACGCATGAAGCTCGGCCTGCTGCTTCACGATCCGGAAGAAGAGCACGATTGCTTCGCCGACAACACCCATGAGTCCCACTATTACGATGTTCAGGGCATCATGAATGTCTATGTCGGCAAATACGTCCGGGTCGACGGATCGACCGTCGAAGGCCCGAGCATTTCCGATCTCGTCAAGGCAAAGGCCGCTGACGTCGACAAGGCCCTGATGACCGACCTTGGGGCCAGCATGGGCAAGTTTACCGCACTCAAGGAGCGCGCCGAAAAGACGGAGCGGTATGACCAGATGATCGGCGAAGGCAACAAGGAAGGCAATGCCGTGGTTCAGGCGGCCATTGATGCCCTTGTCAAGCAGACGCGCTCGATCGAGAAGGCGGTTGCCGCCCTCGGCGTCAAGATCGAGGTCGAAGGCTCTGACAGTCTCGATAATCCGGCTGCAATCCGCTGATCTCGAAATGCTGAATGGAGGCGTTGCCATGACGTGACATGAAACGGAAAATCCACGCTTTTCGGCAATTTACTACGGTGGCCGCGGCACTTTTTCGCGGGCCTTCGGAGACTTGGCGACAGATCTTCAAGGATCAAATACAATGCAGCCTGTCGACAACACTGGAGCGATTGCATGATCGTCTGTCATTGCAACGTCATTCGGCAGTCCGAAATCAAGGGCGCGATCGAGGATATGCGGGCAAAAGATCCGCACTGCCTCCTGACGCCCGGTGCAGTTATCAGAAACTGCGGCAAGCGTCCCAACTGCGGCGGTTGCCTGCCGGTTTTCGCCCGGTTGATTGCGGATCACATCGACACCCCTGACGAGCCCGGCGGGAAACGGCTGGTACAGACCAGCATTACCGACGGTGGCGGGGTCTCCGGCCTGACCGTCACTGAAAATTCCTCTGGCCCTTCATCCATGTTGGCTGCTAATTCGTATGAAACGAATGCTGACAACACTGGAGAACGGACGGATGAAAGGCAGCGAGAAGGTCATCGAGTATCTAAACAAGTCTCTGCGTCATGAACTGACGGCAGTGAGCCAGTACTGGTTGCACTACCGGCTGCTTGACGACTGGGGCTTCAAGAAACTGGCGGCAAAGGAACGTGAAGAATCCATCGAGGAGATGGAACACGCGGACAAGCTGATCGAACGGATCATCTTCCTCGAAGGCCATCCGAACCTTCAGACGCTTGACCCGCTGATGATCGGCGAGAATCTGAAGGAAGTTCTGGAGTGCGACCTGAAGGCCGAATACAGCGCCCGGGCGCTCTACCAGGAAGCCCGTGGTGTCTGCCGGGACGAGGACGATTACGTTTCCATGCAGCTCTTCGAGGAGCTCATTTCAGACGAAGAAGGTCACATCGACTTTATCGAAACCGAATTGGACCTGATGGAGAAGATCGGCGTTGAGAATTACGGACAGTTGCAGGCCGCGCCTGCCAACGAGGCGGAGGGCTGATCGACACCAGGCAGAGCGGACGACGAACAGCGCGTCCGCGCAACAGCCTCCTGAGAGGCAAAAACGTTTCAATCTTCCAGTGTTCGCCATCGCCGCCGGTCTGGCCGCGGCGATGGCTTTTGTTTGGACCGAGCGTCCGCATGCTACCGCAGGGATCACGGTCGGCTACGAGGCCGGCGAAGACCGTCCGGGCGGATCGGCAACGTCGAAAAAACCGGGACGGACCCGGAACGCATTTTCCCATCCGTCCGGCAATCTCGGTTTCGAGGACGAATTCACATTCAAACTAGGCAACGGCATCTTCAAGAAACTGTGGGTGTCCTCGCCGGCCTCGACCAACTCATCCGACGGCCTCGGCCCTCACTTCAATGCACGCGCCTGCCAACGCTGCCACCTCAAGGACGGCCGCGGCCATCCCCCCGCCAGTACGGAGGATAACTTCGTCTCGATGCTGTTCCGGGTGGGTGTTCCAGCATCGACACCCGAACAGCGGGCTGCGCTGGCGAGCCATCGGGCAAATACATTCCCCGAACCGACTTACGGCGGCCAGATTCAGGACTTCGCGATCCAGGGTCATCGTGCAGAGGCCAAGCCGGAAGTCAGTTATGAGGAAATCGCGGTAAGACTGAATGGCGGAGAAACAGCCAGCCTTCGCAAACCCACCTATTCATTCAGGAAACTGGCGTTCGGTGCCATGGCTCCGGAAACCATGATCTCGCCGCGCGTCGCCAATCCGATGATCGGTCTTGGCCTGCTTGAAGCAATTCCTGAAGACTCAATCCTTCAGTTGGCAGACCCCGAAGACAGCGACGGCGACGGTGTTTCCGGCAGGCCCAATCTTGTCTGGGGCGTGCGCGAAAAGAAGGTCATGCTTGGCCGCTTCGGCTGGAAATCCGGCCAGCCCACAGTACTGCAGCAATCGAGCGCCGCTTTCCTCGGCGACATCGGTCTGTCCACCACTATCTTCCCGGCCAGCGCCGGAGACTGCACGGAGAACCAGACCAGGTGCCTGAACGCTCCCGACGGCGCCGATCCGAAAAAGGGCAATGTTGAGGTCCCGGACCAGATGCTCGACCTGGTCGTGTTCTACGCGCGGAACCTGGCCGTGCCGAAACGCCGCGAGGCAAAGGCTCCGGACGTGCTGGCCGGCAAGGCCCTGTTCCGGAATGCCGGTTGCGCCGCATGCCACACACCGAAATTCGTGACGGGAAACAGCACCGACATCCCGAAGGCGCAAAGAAACCAGACCATCTGGCCCCACACCGATCTCCTGCTGCACGACATGGGCCCAGGTCTTGCGGACGGTTTTACCGAGGGCGTGGCCAACGGCCGCGAGTGGCGCACTGCACCGCTTTGGGGGATCGGCCATACGGCGAAGGTCAACGGTCACACGTATTTCCTGCATGACGGACGCGCGCGCAATCTGCTTGAGGCCATCCTCTGGCACGGCGGCGAAGCCGAGGCGGCCAGACAGAATGTTGTCGACATGACGCCGGGCCAGCGCCGCCAACTGCTCGCATTCCTCAACTCGCTCTAGATGATGATGCCTACGCGCCAGATACTCGTTGCGGCCTGCTTCGCCCCCATCCTGCTCCAAGGAGAAACCGCGTCGGCTTCCGCCGATCGCGCGGAACTGGTCGCCGGCATCGTTGCCGGACACGTCGTCCCGCGCTACGAGGTCCTTAAGACCAAAACCGCGGATCTCGAGCGTGTCGCCAATGCGGCCTGCACGGCAGGACGCTCGCCGACCGAAGACGAGGTTCAGTCGGCGTACCGGCATGCGCTCAACGCCTGGATGGGCGTACAGCATCTGCGCTTGGGACCTGTCGCGGTCGATGACCGGCTCTACCGGTTCCAGTACTGGCCCGACAAACACGGCCAGGGCGGCCGCCAGATGCGCAGGCTTCTGGCCGGCCCCGTTGAGCAGATACCGGACGTCCGGCGGATCGGTGAGACCAGTGTCGCCGTCCAAGGATTTCCGGCCCTCGAAAGATTGCTGTTCTCAAACACACCGGAGACGGACGACCAACGCGCAAAGATCTGCAAGCTTGCAACATCCATAACCAGAAACCTGGTCTCCATGTCGGCGAACGCGCTCGGGGAATGGCGTCAATTCAAGCCGGATGACGCACAGGAAGCCATAAGTCAGATTGTTCGAGGGGTCGTCGAGCAGCTTCAGATAATCGCGAACCTGAAACTTGTCCGGCCAATGGGGAAGTCGGCGAAGAAGGCGCGCCCGCGACGCGCGGAAAGCTGGCGAAGCGAGGCATCTCTCGGAAATATAAGGGAAAACTTCGACGCCCTTAAGGAGTTGATCGACGGAGCCGGCGCCTGGAAGGGGTTGCGCCCCGCCCTTGCCACATCGCCGGAACAGACCGGTGCGCTCGACGCGCTTTCCCAAAACTTGTCCTATGGCTCAGAAGTAATCGGCAAACACGGTCTTTCGCTTGCGAAGTCCGTCAGACAGGATGACGGGCGCAAGTTCGTTACGTTCCTGATCGCACACACGGAAGGTGTCCGGGATCTTGTCGTCGACAACGTCGCCCCGGCACTCGGCGTCAATCTCGGCTTCAATGAGCAGGACGGTGATTGACCGGCGCAACCTCATTGCAGGCTCGTCCGCGCTGATCCTGATTGCGCCCCGACCGGGTTTCACCGCCCGCATCCCCGAGCCAGTGTTTCTGACGTCGGCAAAATCCGGCAATGGATACAGCGGTATTGTGATCGACGCCGACGCGCGCGAGCAATGGACCCTGGATCTCCCCGGCCGTGGCCACGGCAGCACATTCCGACCCGGACACGCCCACTGCGTGATCTTCGCCCGGCGGCCGGGAACATTCGCGGTCGTTGCAGACCGGACCAATGGCCTTCTCCTCCATACGTTGTCGTCTCCGGAGGGACGGCACTTCTACGGTCACGGGTGTTTCTCGGAAGATGGTCGGCTCCTTTACACCACCGAGAACGACTTCGATGGCGAGAAGGGCGTTATCGGCATCTGGGACGCAGCCGACGGCTATCGCCGCATCGGGGAACTGGACAGCCTCGGCGTCGGGCCCCATGACATCCGTCCGATGCCGGATGGCCGGACACTTGTGATCGCCAACGGCGGGATCGCGACGCACCCGGATACCGGCCGGCACAAGCTCAACATTCCCGATATGGAACCATCACTGGTCCTGCTGGACCGTCTTGACGGCAGCCGCGTAGGGGGCGACACGCTGTCTCGCGATCTGCACAAGCTCAGCATCAGGCACCTGGCGGTCGGGCGGTCCGGCACGGTGTTCGCGGCAATGCAATACGAGGGGCCGGCGGAGCATCATCCGCCGCTGATACTCAAGGCGCACAAGGGAAGTGTGTCGCTTCTGAAGGCACCGCAAGGCGTGCGGCAGAACATGAAGAACTATTGTGGTTCGATTGCACTGGATGTCGGCGGACGGATCGTGGCGGCGACCTGCCCTCGCGGAAACATGGTGACCTTCTGGACCGTCGACGGCGAATTTTCGCACACTGTCGAGGTCCAGGACGGGTGCGGTGTCGCGGCAGGCGGGAGCCGCGCCGAGTTTCTGCTCTCGGGCGGCGAGGGAGATCTGGTTGTCTACGACGCCGCCGACAGAAGGGTCCTCCGCCGGAGCGTCGACAGGCGCCGCAGGTGGGACAATCACATTTCAGCGTAGAGTGCAGCCCCCTCTGATGATAATGGCCGGGCGTTGGCATCGACAGGCCGGCGGTGTATAGCTGAGCGATGACGGATGTTCAGCAATCCCCTGCACCGCCCGTGTGGCTTGTCCGGCTGACAGCGGCAAGCGCTACACTCGCGCTGCTTGCGTTCACGACGCTGCTTTGGGCCAAGTGGGGCGTCGTGCTCGCCATGAGCACGGACTTCCTCAAGAACTGCTTCTGATCGTCCCCGCCGGATAACGGCGTCACTTCACCGAATGAGCCAGATTGCGCGCCATTGCCGTGGCGTCTTCACTCGCGGTGAAATGCGTCACATACCGACCGTCCGGCCCCATAAGAAACACATAGGCCGTGTGGTCCACCACGTAGTCCTCGCCGTCTTCGGCCGGCACCTTGCGGTAATAGACGTTGTATGACGTCGCCATTGTGGCGATTGCCGTTTCCGTGCCGGTCAGCGCGACAAACCGCGGATGGAAATTATCCGCATACTCCCGCAGAATTTCAGGTGTGTCCCGTGCGGGATCCACGGTAACGAAAATCGGCGCCACCACACCGGCCTTATCGGGATTTTGCTTCTCGAAGTCCTCCAGTGCCTGGGTCAATTCGACCAGTTTGGTCGGGCACACGTCGGGGCAGTACGTATAGCCGAAATAGACCAGCATATATCGGCCGCGGAAGTCCTGATCGGTCATCTTCCTGCCGTCGACATCCTCAAGGGCAAACGCACCGCCAATCGGCGGACGGAACCAGTCGGGTTGCGACACCAAGAGGTAGCCGACAAATCCCGTGAAGCCCAGGCAGGCCAGCGCAAACAGGGCAAGCCCGGCATTTCGCAACTGGTGGTAGCGCATCTGGATTTACATCCGGTATCTCTCGGCACTCCGTCGACAGGGCGCTGCCGGCGTCATGGCTGCGCCCCGTTCGGAGTCATATGACCCGGTTGCGGTCCGGGGCAATGGCGTCCATCAGGACAAAGATGCGACACTGGCCGCATCTAGTTCCCCCATGTCCGCCGCAGAACCTCGATCCAGTTGCCGTGGCACAGCTTGGCCAGCAACGCGTCGTCATAGCCATGGTCGCGCAACATCCCGAGCAGTTTGGGAAGACCCGCAACATCGCCGACCGCATCGGGCACCGTTGCGCCGTCGAAATCCGAACCCAACCCGACATGATCCTCGCCAATGCGGCCAATCAGGTAGTCGAAGTGGCGCACGACCAGGCCGGGATCGGTATCCCCGATGTGCTGACCGTCGGGCCGCAGGAAACACGTCGCCAGATTGACCCCGACCATCCCGCCGGTATCAGCAATTGCATCGAGTTGCCGGTCCGTCAGGTTTCTGGAGTGCGGACAGATGGCGTGGGCGTTTGAATGCGTGGCGATCAGCGGCGCATCGCTGATGGCCGCCACGTCCCGGAAACCCTTTTCATTGATGTGCGAGAGATCCACCGCGATCCGCAGCGCGTTGCAGGCCCGCACAAGGTCTTTGCCCGCGTCGGTCAGTCCCGGCCCTGTGTCCGGGCTGGACGGAAACCGGAACGGAACCCCGTCGCCAAAGATCGTCGGGCGGCTCCAGACCGGCCCGAGCGAACGCAGCCCCGCCGCATGCAGCACGTGAAGCGCGTCGAGATCGCGGTCGATTGCCTCGGCCCCCTCGATATGGAGCACGGTTGCCAGCGTCCCGGTCTCGAAACACGTGGAAATTTCCGACGCCGTTCGGCAAACCCTGACAGTCCCTTTCGACGCCGCCTCAATCCGCAACAGGATCGCGATCATCGATAGTGCGACCGGCAGCGCCTTGCTAGCCGGGATCGGCTCGGGCAGCGGGATATCGTAGCTTTCGCCCTGCATCAGCCTGTCGAGCTCGTCGAGGTCTTCCCGAGACGGCACGAAGACGGCAAACAGACCGCCGCCAAAGCCGCCCGAGTGCATACGCGGCAGGTCGAGATGCCCCTCTCCGTCTCCGTCCAGAAATGCCCTTTCCACCGCCGGCACTTCCTTTTCAAGCAATCTGAGAAGAACGTCGTTGTGACCGTCGAAGACCAGGGGGAAGCGATTATCGGAAATCGTCGGATCCTCCTTTTGGCGGCGCGATGCGCGCCATTCCAGGCTGGATCAGTCCTTTACTACGCGCGACAGATCATTGCCATCGAAAGTCCGGCCGATGACAAATCCGTTGATGTTCTTGCGCAGGGCCGCTCTTTCAACCGCCTGAAACATGATCACGAATGGCGAGATCCGCTGATGTTCCTGCTGGAGTTCCAGGTAGATTTCGGCGCGTTTGGCATTGTCCCGTTCGAGCGCGGCAGCATTTGTCGTCGCCGTCATGACAGGGATGTTCCAGGTATTGCGCCACGCCAGCGGCTTCGAAGGCGCATTATCCGCGTTATCCAGATTGCGGGCGAATGCGGCCGCCCCGGCATGAGGGTCCTGGAAGTCTGGAACCCAGCGCCCGATATAGAGGTCATGTTTGCGCACCATGGTCCGCTCGCGGACTTCCCGGATGACCAGCGGATCGAGTTCGACCGCCACACCCGCCTCGGAGAATGTCTGCTGAATGGACTGTGCGATGGCACCGATTTCGGCGCTGTCTGCCACATACATATTCAGTTCAAAACCATCCTCCAGCCCCGCTTCCTTGAGCAGCGCCTTGGCCTGCGCCACATTCAGCGAATAGGGCGTTTCTTCCAGCGCACCGAGAAATCCGCGCGGAAGAAAGGACTGATGAACGACGACACCGCCGCCCAGAACGGTATTGGCGAGCCCCTCGTAGTCAACCAGGAACTTCAAGGCCCTGCGCACCTGCGGTCTGGCCAGATTCGGGTTCTTCTGGTTGAGGCCGAGATAGTAGATGGCCCCTTTGAGGCCGCTCTGGACCTGGATGTCCGGATTCGTTCTGAGCGCTTTGACACCATCGGGATCCAGCGTGCGGGCGATGTCGACCTCACCACCCTCCAGCAGCAACCGCTGATCGGACGCATCCGGGACGTGGCGGTAGACGATCCGCTTGATCTTTGGCGCATCGCCCCAGTACCGGTCGTTGCGCTCCAGCACTATCTCCTTTTCCGCGTCCCACGCCAGAATGGAAAACGGCCCGGAACCGGCGAAGTTGGTGCGCAACCATCCGTGCCCGAGATCAGCGTCCTTTTCGTTCTGAAGCAACAGGGCCTTGTCGACAATAGAGGCGACGGGTGTCGTAAAACTGCTGAGGACCAGCGAGGGTGCAAAGGCCTGATCCAGTTCGACGTCAAAAGTGTATTCGCCTGTCTGCCGTACCCTGTTCCCGACATTGTCCTTTTTCAGGCCGAGCTGATTCAGGATCGACACACGGGATTTTTCCAGCATGACGGCGCGCTGCAGGGAAAACACCGCGTCCTCCGCAGATACCGGATTGCCCGACGCGAACGACAGTCCCTTCCTCACCCGAAAGGTCAGGGTTTTCCCGTCTGCTGATATGTCCCAGCTGTCCGCGACCACGCCGACCAGCTTCGAAGCATCCTTCGGATCGAATCCGATCAGGCGCTCGTAGCTGTTTCCGACAATCTCCAGTGCTGGCGGCGCGGACGCTTCGGCCGGATCAAGCGACGCGATCTGGCCGATATTCCACGCCTGGACCAGTGTGTCGTCCGCTGCCTGGGCAGTGGCGGGGGACGAGACAAGCAGGTGCAAACAGGCCAGAATCGCCGCCGCAAGCAGGCGATAAGCGGAACGCATGTCGTTCCTCCCAGTTACCTCTTACCGGAATCCGGCGCTGTTCCGGCGACCCCCCTCCGCACCAGTGAGCAACACTCGGCGTACGATGTCAACGGACGTGAGCCACTCTGCACGGTCATGTGAATTTGAGTGTTTCCGGTCGGTTTGACCATTGCCCGCGCGTCATCAGCGTGATGTTTCCGCCGAACACCCGACGACGGCAAAAACAGGCCCGGTTGCGGCGGGAGAGTCCAGGAGGGCGAGGGATGACCGAAACAGGTCCCGTTGCGGACTCGGAGGCAGATTTCGCGCGGCGTGCGCGGGAAGGCCTCGCGGTTCTGGACCTGCCCCGCGATCAGGTCGGCCGTATAGCCGGCCTGCGCGGAAGCCTCGGGCAGCCACTTTTGATTTCAACAACCGGTGCTGCCCGGTTTGATGGCGGAGACACTGCCGACGCCCGACGGTTCCCCTTGAAGGGAATTCCGGGCGCGGCGCCGGTCTTCACGCCCGCCCGGTAGCTTCGCATCAACCCTGGCGCACCGATATCTTCTTTTCCGGCGTTTCAGTCTTCGTGATCTTCGCAATCTTCAGGCACAGGATGCCGTCATTGAAGGCGGCATCGATCTTGTCCCGGTCGGCGTCGTGCGGCAGCCGGAACGACCGCTGGAATGCCCCGAATTCACGCTCGGAAAAGAAATAGGTACGTCCCTGCTCCTCGCGCTCGAATCGTTTCTCACCACGCACGACAAGGTTGTTTTCGTGTATGGCAACATCCACGTCGTCCGCCTTCACGCCGGGCAATTCGACATTGATCTCGTAGAAATCGTCAAGCGCAGAGGCGTCCGAGCGCGGCGCCACCCAGTCGGCGACTTTCTGTCCGAACGTGCGCAGGGGTTCATAGAGATTCGGCCACCATCCGGCCGTATGGGATTGCTCGACCATCGGTTCCTCCGGTCATCATTGAAGAATATTGATCGGAGAATCCTGCCGATTGAGCCCGGACGCCTTGATCAGGGTCAACGGAAGTGATTTCAGTTTTGGCGCAGGAAGTGCAGCAGCCGATCCGCCTGCTCGCCGCGCAGTTGCCAGGACATGCACCGCACACCGCCGCCCATGAAGCACACCTGATGCGACGGCACCGGAATCACTTCGCGCGACGTGGCCGCACGCACCTGCTTCAGCGCGACTTCGTCCTCGGGCACGCCGAACTGGGGCAGATAGATACGTTCGGGGGTGACGAGGGCGTTGGTATAGAGCCCGCAGGCCGACCCGAAGCGATCGTCATGGATTTCGCTGCCGTCATAGGGCGTCACGATCTTGTGGAGCTTCACGCCCGGCAGGCCCTTCCGCAGGTCGGCCTCAAGCTTGCGGGCATAGTCCGGGTCTTCCGGATAGGAATTGATGATAAGCGTATTGGCGTCGACGAAACTCACGACCCCGTCGGCATGCTCGAGACCACCCTGCTCATCGGCTTCGATAAAGGCGATGTTGTGCGCGCCGGACAGCTTCCGCAACGCCGCGCGCGCTTCCTCTTCAGACATTCGGTTGTCGCGCAGGAACTTCCTGCTGACGACCGCATTGCCGGCATAGTCGTCGACGAAGTTTCCGCCGTCATTGAGGAGTCTGGTTTTCTCCGGTTTAAGGCCTGCCTTTCTGACCATCGCCGCAACTTTTGCCTGAACTGCATCGGCGTCGTGTTGCTTGCCGCCCTGCCCCGCCGCGGTGTAGCGAAAAAGGACGGGTGCGACGGCATTGGCTGTTCCGAAATCGCGCATCCAGATATCGAGCATCGGGACGAGCGCGACCTTGTCGTGACCAAGGGCTTCGGCATAACGCGCATGAGCGCCCCTGTCCGTCAGGATCAGGACCCGGTCCCGGCCTTCGATCCGCCTGGCGAAAGCCACGTGAAAATCAAAGATCCTGTCAGCCACGTCGGCGTAATAGGAATCGCCGGTCTTCGGCGCCGCCAGCACGATCAGTTCGGCCCGTACGGTTGTATTCATCATCAGGCAGAAAATCGTCAAGAACGCTGCGGCTGCAAGCACACGGAACTGCATCGTCCGTTGCCCTTCAGGCTGCGCAGGAAATCATGCCGGTCGCCGCGCCAGAGCCAGCAAGCCACCGAATACGATCATGCCGACGCCCGAGGCCCGGCTGAACCAGGTGACGACCGACGCCTTCGCGGTGCGGCCCAGCATCGAACCAAGCAGGGAATAGACGACGATCGCAATCAATTCCAAGACGAGGAAGATCGCACCGAGAACGGCAAAACTCTGCCAGTAGTTTTCCGGCGACGTGATGAATTGCGGAAAGAACGCGGTGAAGACCACAACCGCCTTGGGATTGCCGGCAGCAACAAGAAACTCCCGCCGCGCCAGTTCCATCAATCGAACCGACACCGGCGTGCCGTTACCCGGAGACTGAAATCCAACCGACGATGCACTGCGCAGAATGCGGATCCCGAGCCAGATGAGATAGGCAGCGCCCAGGTATTTGACGATCGCGAACGCGGTCGCGGAGGTTGCCAGCAACACGCCAAGACCGGCCGCACTGATGGCGATCATCGGAATGAAAGCGATCAATCGTGCCAGTCCCGACATCACTGCCGGACGCGCACCGTGCCGGACGCCGACGGTGACCGACAGCAGGTTGTTCGGCCCGAAAGCGAGGTTTATGGCGAAGCAGGCCGGTATGAAGACCAGCAACGTGGCCCAGTCCATGGTTCACGATCCTTCAGTGACAAACGGACCGCGCTTCTAGCACCTTCAGCAACCGAATTGAACCGGAGAGTCTGGCCGCCGCGATTGTCTAGACCCCAAGCTTTTCCCGACCGATGGCGAAAGCGCCTTGAACGAACGCGGCCATTCCGCTCTCTGCATCGTCGAGTGAGATAACCTCTTCGGCCGTGGCGATAGCACCGACAAACCCTTGCGTGTGCCAGTGGCCGGGCGCCGGAAGTGCCGGAAGATCCGCTGCGTCCAGATGCGGCCAGGGATTGATGTAGAAATAGGGCTGGTCATAACTTTCGTCGCCTGGAGACATGCCGACACCGATCCCGCGCGCCGTCTCGAAGTCACCTTCTTCGAGGCCGACATAGGTGGCGACGTCGAAATGATGCGGCCAGCAGCGCACCGGGCTCGGCCCCGGAGTCAGGTGCGCATTTTCGCTGGCGAACCGGGACAGCAACCCCGCTGCGAAGTCGAACCATTCTGACAAGACATCAAGCGTGTACCCATGTTTGCTCGAGCGATATGACTGCACCGCCTCAACATCTTCAGGAAGATCGTAGGGAAGTTCGACCCCGGAAGCCTTCGCGAGGCCGGCTGCCTCCAACTGTGCGTCGAGCCAGGACATCGCATCGCTGTCCGTAACATTGTCAAGATCAAGCGACGCGACTTCGGCGGCACCCCGAACCAGGCCCAGGGTCAACGGCCCAAACGAAACGGCGACAAGGCAATCGCCGTCACCGCTCGGGATCGGCTGCGAAACAAATCGCTTCCCTGTCCTGTCCCAGCCAAGGTTCGAATGGCTGTCATCGGGTACCGCATCCAGGTTCGCGCGCGCCGCTTTGGTCGCAAGCTGCACCGCCTTGTGCGCCGTCGCCCGGGCAGAGCCAAGCGAACGCAGTGGGACACTCTTGCGCACTGATTCCTTCGTCATCATTCTCGTTCCTTTGAATTCGGCCGCACAGTGTCAGACCAGTTCGGCGTCGGTGATCACCTCGACCAGCGAAGGCCCGTCATGGGCCAGAGCCTCGGCCAGAGCCGACTCAAGATCGCCCGCATCCGCCACTTTCGCGCCGTGGCCACCGCACAGCCGTGCGAACGCTGCGAATGACGGATTGTGGAGGTCGGTCTGCCAGACCGGCCAGTGACCCGAGCGCTGCTCCTTGGAAATCTTCCCAAGCTCGGAATTGTTGAGCAGGATGTGCGTTATGTTCATCCCGTATTTGACGGCGGTCGTGAATTCCATCGGATACTGGCCGAATCCGCCGTCGCCCGATATCGAGACCACCTTGCGGCCGGCATACTCGGCGAAATCCATGGTCGCCGCCCAGGCGCCCATCGCCGCCGGAAAGCTGAAGCCGATCGAGCCCAGATAGCCCGACATCAGCACGCGTTGTCCCTTGGTCTCGAAATAACGGCCGAAGGAATAGGTGTTGTTGCCGACGTCGACGGCGATGACCGCGTCCTCCGGGCAAAGTTTTGTCAGGACGTCGAAGACCGCCAGCGAATGCAGCCCCACCTCGCTTGTCTCGGTCAGCCGGGTCTGCTTTTCTTCGCGCCAGATCCGCCACCGGTCGGCGAGCTCGCTGATCTGGTCGTCCGCGTCGCCAGGCTTCGTGACCTTTGGTGACACTGCCGCGCAGAATGCGCCAATCTCACCCCAGACAGGCAGTTTTACCGGATGGAACTTGCCGAGTTGCATGCGCTCGAAGTCGACCTGGATGGTCGGTTTGGTTCGGTCGATCCCCGTGTGATTTGCAAACGAGGCCCCCAGCGCAAGGATGAGATCCGACTCGTTCATGAACCAGCTAGCGATCGGCGTTCCCGACCGGCCGAGCACGCCGCCGGCATTGGGGTGGGAATCCGCGATGAGTCCCTTGCCCTTGAACGTGGTAACCACCGGCGCCCCGATCTTCTCGGCAAGCGCGATGATGCCCTCGCGGGCATCGACCGCGCCATGACCCATAACGATCATCGGCCGCTTTGCGCTGTTGATCAGGCCGACGGCCTGCTCGATGTCGTCGTCTGAGGGCACGACCACCGAGCCACCGGTCCGTCCATCCGGCTTCGCGGCCTTCCGGTCACTCGGCACGGTCTGCACGTCGTCCGGGAAGATCAGATGGCTGACATCCCGCTCGACGATGGCCGTCTTGCAGGCAAGTGACATCAGTTCGGGGTGGTTGGATGTGTTCAGTACCGGCTGGGAGAAACGGGAGACCGCTTGGAACGCCGACTTGAGGTCGATGTCCTGGAAGGCACCCGGCCCGAAGACTTGGGTCTGCACCTGACCGGTCAGAGCAAGCACCGGCGCGCGGTCGACCTTTGCGTCCCACAAGCCCGTCATCAGGTTTGTGGCGCCGGGTCCTGCGATCGTGAGGCACGCGGCCGGACGCCCGGTCAGTTTTCCGTAAGCCGATGCGGCAAATGAGGCGGCACCCTCGTGACGAACTCCGATATACGCGAGGTCTCCGTCGGCCGCCCGCAACCTGATCGCGTCCGCGAGACCCAGGTTGGAATGGCCGACCATGCCGAAAACGCGTTTCACGCCCCAGTTGACCATGGTCTCCGCCATCGAGTCGGTAACAGTCCGTGCACGCTTGGGCTCGGGCTCAAGCCCGACGAAGACTTCACCGTCGCGCACTTCCACCGGATAGATCTGCTGTCCGGTATCCTCATGACCGCCAGGAGGCGCCCCGGTCAGTGGGTCGAAGTCCCAGCCGTGCCATGGACAGCGGATCCAGCATTGGCCGTCGACACCCTTCTCGATCGATCCTTCACCCAGCGGGCCGCCCTGGTGCGGGCAGGCATTGTCCATGGCCGCCCACTGGCCATCGAAATGCGAAAGACAGATCGATACCGTCCGTGCCGTCACCGACTTGACGCGCCCTTCCGGCAGGTCATCGACCTTGCCGACACTGATCCAGTCCAGATTCTGCTCGTTCATTTTCCGCTCCCTGTTGTTCTCTGTCGGCCGGTCTCAGCGCACCGCTTCAGGCCACGCCGCCGTAAGCCACGCCGGACAGTTCGGCTATGTCCTTCTTCCAGGTCGTTAGATCGTCGACTGCGAACCCTGACAGGTGGCTGTGCCCGCAGGCCCTCGCCATCACCTGCATCAGCTCGACGGACGCATCGAAGAAGTTTTTCAGCTGATGCGCCGACTTTTCGATGACGAGCCGGCTGACCAGATGCGGCTTCTGCGTCGCAATCCCGACAGGACAGTTGTTGGTGTGGCACGCCCGCATGGCGATGCACCCGATCGCCTGCATCGCCGAATTCGACAGGGCAACAGCGTCGGCTCCGAGCGCCAGAGCCTTAATGAAGTCGGCGGGTTTGCGGAGTCCGCCGGTGATGACGAGCGTCACGTCCCGCCGCTCGGACCTGTCGAGATGCCGGCGTGCGCGGGCGAGCGCGGGGATTGTCGGCACCGAGATGTTGTCGCGGAAAATGATCGGTGCCGCACCGGTCCCGCCGCCGCGCCCGTCGAGGATGATGTAGTCGACACCGACGTCGAGCGCGGCATCGATATCCTTCTCTATGTGCTGCGCTGACAGTTTGTAGCCGATCGGGATCCCGCCGGTCCGGTCGCGAACTTCGTCGGCGAATTCCTTGATCTGGGAGACTTCGGTCCAGTCCGGGAAGCGTGCCGGCGAGATCGCGGACTCGCCCTCGTTCAGGCCGCGCACCTCGGCAATCTTGCCCTTCACCTTTGCGCCCGGAAGATGACCACCGGTTCCGGTCTTGGCCCCCTGTCCGCCCTTGAAGTGAAACGCCTGCACAACCGCCAGCTTGTCCCAGTCGAAACCGAACCGCGCCGAGGCCAGTTCATAGAAATAGCGCGAGTTCTCGGCTTGCTCTTCCGGCAGCATGCCGCCCTCGCCCGAGCAGATCCCGGTACCGGCGAGCTCGGCACCCGTGCCAGGGCAGCCTTTGCCGGTTCCGACAGCGCGCCAAAGCTCATGTCGGAGACGAACAGCGGGATTTCCAGCCGCAGGGGCTTCTGCGCATTGGGACCGATCACGACGTCGGTTCCGACCTCGTCGTCGTCGAGCAGCGGTGGCGCGGTGCAGTTGCGCGGTCAGGATCTGGATGTCGTCCCAGGTCGGCAACTGATCGCGCGGGACGCCCATGGCATCGACCTGGCCGTGATGGCCGGTCTTCGACAGGCCTTCCCGGGCATAACGCTGGATCAGCGCGTTATAGGGCTCCTCCTCGGTGCCGTGGCTGGTGTCGGCATAAAGTCCCAGATAAGCATCGCGGTCGAACGGCTGAGGATTCTCTTCCGCCCACGCGTTGATCTCGTCCTCGTCGACCAGCACCTCGCCGTCCTCGACCCATGACGTGAATTTCGGGAGTGCTTCCGCGTTGTTGTACTCCGACACGCCAGAGTCGAGCCGGTAGTCCCAGTAGTGAACGCCGCAGATCAGATTATCACCCTGCACGAAGCCGTCCGACATGAGCGCACCGCGATGCAGGCAGCGGCCGTAGAACACGGAGACGTCGTCATCAAAACGCACGACCACGAGATCGACCTCTCCCACCAGTGCGTAGGCCGGCTTGCGGTCTTCGAGATTATCGAGTTTGGCGACTGAGACTTTGTTCATGATTTTCCACCGTTGTTATTGAATTGTCAGCCTAACGGTCATCCGCGACAGCAAATTTGGCCGGCCGGTCGATGCTTTCTGTTTCCGCACTTTCACCCATCGCTTTCACTCGCGCAGCGTACCACGCCGCCCCGGGTGCGGCGGTCAGCCCGTGAAGCAGAGCGCTGATCCAGACCGCGTTGATCGCGATCGCGAGGACCGGTTCGGCGATTTCGGGCGTCACCTGTTTCACGACAAGCAGGGCGAACAGGGCGGTCGCCAGCCCGCGCGGTCCGAACCATCCGAAAAAGAGACGCGTCGTGTGGGAGGCATCCGTACCGATCAGCGACAGCCAGATTGCGGCCGGACGCACGATGAACAGGCTGATGAGGATAATCGCGAGCATCTGCCAGGTCAGGTGATGCAGGGCTTCCGGCACCATGGCCAGCCCCAGAAGAAAGAACGCACCCCAGGTGAGGATCAGGCCTTCGCTCTCGGTGAATTCAAAGACAAACTTGCATTTGCCTTTCACCACATTGCCGAAGCAGAGGCCGGCGACAAAGGCGGCAATGAAGCCGTTTCCGCCAACCTCGGACGCAGCGAGATAGGCTGCAGTGGCGAGTGCAATCGCGCCGATGCCCTCGAGGGAATCTGACGACCACCGCTTTTCTTTTGCCCACAGGAACACCCTGCCCCCGATGTATCCGGCGAGGCCGCCGACCATAGGCCCGAGGATGAGCTGCAATGCGCCGAAAAGCAGCCAGTTCGTGTCATCGGCCTCCATGGTCTGCGCCGCAAGGCTCGCGAACAGGAGTACCGCCGGAAGGGCAAGCCCGTCATTGAGACCGCTCTCGACCGTGAGCGTTCGGCGGGGGCGTTCCGGAACCGCCGGGTTTGTCACCACAGCCTGGCCAAGGGCCGCATCTGTGGGCGCCAGAATTGACGCCACCAGGGCCACGGCAACGAGCGGCCAAGTCGGCAGGAAAGCCCAGGCGGCAAGCGTTCCGACCGCGATGGAAAGAGGGAGTCCGATGAGCAGCATGCGCACGGGCCAGACATGGCGCTTCAGAAGCGCATCGAGATCAATCTGCGCGGCATCGAGAAACAACAGCAGGATCAGCGCGATCTCGGCGACAAGGTGCAGGCTGGTTTCCGCGTCTTCATGAGGCAGCAATCCGGTCTGCGAAAGCAGGTAGCCGAACGCGATGAACAGCATCGGCGCCGTCACGACCGTGGATGCAAGCCGCTTCCCGATCATCGCATAGGCCAGGGCAAAAAGTGACAGGAGTAGAAGTCCGACTGTCATTGATGAATCTGCGTCCCCTTCGCGATCTGTATGCGCATTTGTCAGATGCCGCTTCCCTCACTAAGGTTACAACATTCTCTGGCGCCTTTTTACCGACCCTGGCGTCCAGTCCGTTCCGGGCCTGCGGGGACAATCTTTGCGATCCTGTGAGACATTCGTGTGGCGACCGACACGGTAGACGACACCGGGCATTCTTCAGAGCGGACAGCGCTCTCCGCGTTGCGCGACGGCGACCACGCTGCGACCGAAAGGTTCGTCCGCGAGCACATCGGGTGGATGCTGACGGTCGCGCGCCGGATCCTGCGCGATGGCGACCAGGCGGAGGACGCCGTCCAGGAAGCGTTTGCGAATGTCTTCAAACATCTGGACACGTTCGACGGCCGCTCGTCGCTGAAGACCTGGATGCACCGTATTGTCGTCAATCAGGCCCTGATGGCACTGCGCAAACGCAGTCGGACAAAGGAAGATCCGATCGATCATCTTCTGCCTGAATTCGATCGGTTCGGATGCCGCGTCGAGGACGACTGGACTCATTTCGAAACGCCGGAATCGCTACTGCAGAAATCGCAGGTCCGCGGGAGAATATCGGAATTGATCGATCAACTTCCCGAGCAGTACCGTATCGTTCTTGTACTGCGCGACATCGAAGAAATGACGACAGTTGACGTTGCGGAAGCTTTGGGCTTGAGCGAAAGCAACGTGAAGGTAAGGCTGCACCGGGCGCGGGCAGCGCTGAAGAAACTGTTGGAGCCGCTGATGAGAGGGCAATCGCTGTGATGGGCATAAGCAGAAAGGCGATGCGCCGCGTTCACGGCATGATGTTCAAGCTGCCGCTCATGATCGCATGCGACGAGTTCGAGGAGTTCATTCTGGCCTATCTCGAAGACGAGTTGCCGCCGAGGCAGAAATTCGTCTTCGAGATGCATTTGAAGGTGTGCCGCGAATGCCGCGAATACCTCCGCGCCTACAAGGCCTCGATGCACCTCGCCGGGCAGGCTGCGGACGCTGCTGATGACGCGCTGCCCGGCGCAGTGCCGGAGGACCTGATCGAGGCCATCCTCGCGGCCCGCAATCCGTAGAACGGAGCCGTACGGCTAGCCGGAGGAAACCCGGTCAGCATAGGCTTTCATGGCGGTCGTCAGATAGGCCGTGAACCCCGGCGCGATGGTCTCGTAGCGCTTCTCGAAATCCGGATGTGCGAGATAAAGATCCGCCAGGCCGGCATAAGCGTCGGGCGGGCAATCCCGTCCCCACATGAACGCGACCCAGGCCCTGTGCCGGCCCAACAGCATATCCAGGCTCTCCGACTCCGGCGGAATGCCTTGCGACATGCGCCCGGCGAGCGCGCCCTCGACATCGGCCAGCTCACTCATGACGTCCTGCTGCTCGGCCTCCTTCATGTCGGCGAACCGTTTCTTCGAGTCGAGAATCCGGCCGCGCACGTCTTCGCCATATTGCTCGACGAGCCAGTCTTCGTACTCGCTCTGCTTTTCGGGCGAAAAGCCCTTGTAAAGATCAGCGTGTTTCATCGTTCGCTCTCCTGTCAGATCGGCGATCGTGCGGTCGATCGTCCGGATGAGCTGGCGATAGCGCTCCGCTTCCTCGGCCAGGTGCGCCCGGTGCTCTCTGAGCGCCGTGACATGGTCGAAACCGGGTTCGTCGAGTATCTCGGCAATCCTGCTCAGGGGGAATCCGATCTCCCGAAAGAACAGAATCTGCTGCAGACGCAGCAACTCGTCTTCGCCGTAGTAGCGATAGCGGTTCTCGCCAACCGAAGCAGGGACGAGCAGTCCGATGTCGTGGTAGTGATGCAAGGTCCTGACGGAAACACCCGCGAGCCTTGCCAGCTGCTTGACTGTGTACATGGTCGCACCCTGCGTCGCCGCGAGACCCGGACATAGGGTCTCACGCAGCGTGAGGGTCAAGGGGGGCCTTACAGTTTCTTCGTCATGAGGATCCAGTTCTCGGCCTCACTCTCCCAGCCTTCCTTCGCCATCGGGCGCGTTGCCGTGACTTCATAACCGCATCGCTCGTACAGGCGCTGTGCATTGGGATTGCCGTCGGACACGATAAGGCTCATGCCGCGCTTGCCCAGTTCACGGCCGATACCGTCGGCGCGCTCCAGCAGCGCCTCTCCCAGACCCTTGTTGCGGTGCTGCGGCATGACGGCCAGCACATTCACGTACCAGGTGCCAGGCGCCAGGTTCTCCAGCTCCATCAGGGGCCGGAACAGGGCCGGCGTGTCATCGGCAACGGGTTCGACCTCGTTGGCGATTTCATAGCCGATGAGGCATCCCGCCGCTTCGCCTTCGTGTTCCATAATGTCGGCATTGCGATAGGAAAAACTGCCGTCGTCGCGCGCGGCACGCCTGCGCCCGACCTCCCATACAGTCTCGCCGGGCTCCGCCATCTGTTCCCAGAGATAGAGCGCCATACCCTCACTGGCGTAGTTCACCAGCTCCGCCAGCACCGGCGCGTCACCCACGGTGGCGGATCTGAACGTTTTTGAGACTTCGGGCATCGCGTACTCCGGAATTTGAGTGACAGGGCGCACAGATATGCAGCGAATGCGCCGGTTTCAACCGCCTTGCGCCAATCCGCCGAACTTGGCCTCGGTCCAATCTTGTGTTACGCGCCTGCGCCATCAGGCTGTGCCGGGAGCGAGATAAATGCAGATAACGTTGACGATTGAGGATGTTTCGGACGACTTCCCGGACTTCCGCATAGCGGCTATCCTGGCGCACGGACTGAAGATTCCCGCGGAACGGCCGCCTGAACTGGATGACCTGATCGCGCAACGCGAAAGCGCCTGCGCGGCGGAATACGCGGGAATGCAGTTATCCGAGATCCCCGGTGTTGCCGCCTGGCGGCGCGCCTACAGGCAGTTCGGCATCAAGAAGACCAGTTACCGGAGTTCGGTCGAGCGCCTGGTCAAGAACGTGCTGGCCGAACGCCGGCTGCCCGCGATCAACGGGTTTGTCGACACCTACAATGCCGTGTCCCTCGCCCATGTTCTCCCCGTTGGCGCCGACGATATCGATTGCATCGGCCCGGACGTGGCGTTTCGCTATTCGCGCGATGACGATACTTTTTATCCTTTGGGACAGGAAAATGCGGAAAACGATCCGCCCAAGTCCGGAGAGGTCGTACTGGCCTCCGGAACCAGCGTCATGTGCCGGCGCTGGAACTGGTACCAGGATGCGCGCAGTCCCATCACACACCAGACCCAACACGCCCTGGTCACCATTCAGAGCAATGGCGAAGGCGATCTGGGCGCCGCAGTTGACGATCTGACCGGTCTGCTCTCACGATTCTGCGCGGCCCGATGCGAAGTCGCGGTCGCCTCACCAGATGCACCCGCTGTCGTTCTCAACTGTCCCTGACATTCTCCGCAGCCGGATTCCGTCATCACGGGCCTGCGGTGCCGGGGCACTCGCCAACGGAAGGTACGAGTTGCTTTCCCAAAACGGGGAATTGCCGGAATATGCATCCTCGAGACATTCAAGCCCGTAAGCCGAGGCCGCAACAATGCAGAACCCGCCATTTGAAGATCCCGCCGTCAAGGCCGTGTTCGAGACCTGGGCGCCGGAACGCCGCAGGGATCTCCTGGCCTTGCGCGCACTGATCCTCAAAGCCGAAGCCGAAACGGCCGGCGGTATCATCGAGACGCTCAAATGGGGTCAGCCGTCCTACCTGCCGGGCAAGCTGCGGACAGGAAGCACTGTGCGGATCGACATCCTGAAAGACGACCCCGACCACTACGCGATGTTCTTTCACTGCCAGACGTCACTCGTGTCCACATTCAGGGACATCTACCCCGACGAATTTGCCTATCAGGGCAACCGGGCCGTGTTGCTCAGGCACGGCGATGCGATCCCGCAGGACGCCGTGAAGCATTGCGCCGCACTGGCTCTCACCTACCACCTCAACCGCAAACGTCACTGAGCGCCATGCGCGCCGGAATCGGGACGCGCTTCCGGCGTCACAAAATCGCGCGCACCGGCCTGTAGTATCATGATGGCACCGCCTGGCGGCCACCACGGCGCATATTTTACGTATCGGAGCGCCGCGGCCAACAGAGCGGCGGCGGAAAGAAGCGGCAAATCAGCTTCATTCGGGGAGAAACGGCAGGACGGGTCAGCCGCCACGGCCCGTCGGCACAGTCAGACGGAGCATGTGACATGAGTGACCCAAACCCAACCGAACAACTGACAACCTGGCTTGCGGACTTCGACAAGGCTCTGGCCGGCGGCGATACAGCGGCAGCGGCCGGAATGTTCGAAGAGGAGGGTTTCTGGCGTGATCTCGTGCCTTTCACCTGGAACATCAAGACCATGGAAAACCGGGGCGAGATCCGCGAGATGCTCGACGCCCAGTTGGCCCATGTCAAACCGTCGAACTGGGCGCTCGAGGGCGAGGCCAGCCATGCCGACGGTATCACCGAAGGCTGGATCACCTTCGAGACCGCCGTGGCGCGCGGCAAGGGGCACCTGAGGCTAAGGGACGACAAGGCCTGGACTCTCCTGACCACAATGGTCGAACTGAAAGGCCACGAGGAAAAGAAGGGTCCGACCCGCGAAAACGGGGTGGATCACGGCGCCGACAAGGACCGCAAGACCTGGCTCGAGCGCAAAACGCAAGAAGAGGCGGAACTCGGTTACAGCCGGCAGCCCTATTGCGTGATCATCGGCGGCGGTCAGGGCGGCATCGGACTCGGCGCGCGCATGAAACGTCTGGGCGTCCCGACCATTATCATCGAAAAGAACGAACGGCCCGGCGACTCCTGGCGCAAGCGCTACAAGTCGCTCTGCCTGCACGACCCGGTCTGGTACGACCACATGCCCTATCTGCCGTTCCCCGAGCATTGGCCGGTGTTCTCGCCGAAGGACAAGATCGGCGACTGGCTTGAGATGTACACCAAGGTCATGGAACTCAATTACTGGGGATCGACCGAATGCACCGGCGCGCGCTACGACGAGGCGGCCGGCGAATGGATCGTGTCGGTCAACCGCAATGGCGAAGAAGTAACCCTGCGGCCGAAGCAGCTCGTCCTCGCGACCGGCATGTCAGGCGTGCCGAATGTGCCGGAGATCCCGGGGGCAGACAGGTTCAAGGGCGACCAGCACCATTCCAGCCAGCACCCTGGAGCCGAGGCCTATTCCGGCAAGAAATGCATCGTCATCGGCTCGAACAACTCGGCGCACGACATCTGCGCGGCCCTCTGGGAGAACGGCGCCGACGTCACCATGGTGCAGCGCTCCTCGACCCACATCGCCAAGTCCGACACCCTGATGGAACTGGCGCTCGGCGCGCTCTATTCGGAGGAGGCCGTCAAGAACGGGATCGATCACCATATGGGTGACCTCATCTTCGCGTCACTTCCCTACAAGATCCTGCACACCCTCCAGATCCCGGTCTACGAGGAAATGGCGCGGCGCGATGCCGATCTGTACGAACGCCTGGAGAAGGCAGGCTTCCTGCTCGATTTCGGCGACGACGGTTCCGGACTGTTCCTGAAATATCTCCGCCGCGGTTCCGGCTATTACATCGATGTCGGCGCGTCCGAACTGGTCGCCAATGGCGACATCAAGCTCAAGAGCGGCGTGGAGATCGAAGAGATCGGCGAAGACAAGGTCACGTTCAACGACGGCAGTGAACTGCCTGCCGATCTCATCGTCTATGCGACCGGCTACGGCTCCATGAACGGCTGGGCGGCAAAGCTCATCTCGCAGGACGTCGCTGACAAGGTCGGCAAGTGCTGGGGCCTCGGCTCCGATACGAAGAAGGATCCGGGCCCGTGGGAGGGCGAGTTGCGCAACATGTGGAAGCCGACACATCAGGACGCGCTGTGGTTCCACGGCGGCAACCTGCACCAGTCAAGGCACTATTCGCAGTTCCTGTCGCTGCAGATCAAGGCGCGCATGGAAGGCATTCCGACGCCGGTCTACGGCATGGGGCCCGTGCACCACCTGCATTGAATCAAAAAAGAGACCGCGTCGTCTCCGGCGCGGTCTCCATCTCGTCGCAGAGAACGAGGTTACTGCGTAATGATCTCCGGTCCCATCAGCGTGGTCGGAAGCCAGGTCGATATGATTGGCACGTAGGTCACGAGGATCAGGAAAATGAACATGATCCCGACCCACGGCAGTGCCGCCTTGACCACGTTCATCACCGACATTCGGGCCACGCCCGCAGTGACGAACAGATTGAGTCCGACGGGCGGTGTAATCATTCCGATCTCCATGTTGACGACCATGATGATGCCGAGATGGATCGGATCAATGCCGAGCTGAACGGCGATCGGGAACACCAGGGGTGCCACGATCACCAGCAGTCCCGATGGCTCCATGAACTGCCCGCCGATCAGCAGGATGACGTTGACCACGATAAGGAAGGCGATCGGCCCGAGGCCCGCCGCAAGCATGGTCTCCGTGATGATCTGCGGGATCCGTTCCTCGGTCAGCACATGTTTCAGGATCAGCGCATTCGCGATGATGAACATGAGCATGATCGTCAGCTTGCCCGCCTCGAACAGGGTCTTGCGGGTATCCTCGTGGAACCAGACGGTGACCAGGCTCTGCGGCTTCGAGAAGAGCGACAGGCGCTCTCCCTCGGCGGTCCGCAGCGGACCCATGTCCCGGTAGACGAAGTTGGCGATGAAGAACGAGTAGACCGCCGCCACGGCCGCCGCTTCGGTCGGCGTGAAGATGCCGCCGTAAATGCCGCCGAGGATGATGACGATCAGCAGGAGGCCCCACATGGCATCGCGGGCGGAGCTGAAGATCTCGCTCCATCCGGCCCAGTCGTTAGACGGCAGTCCGCGGAATTTCGCGGCGATATAGATGCCCATCATCAGCATCAGTCCGGCGAGCAGGCCCGGGAACACGCCGGCCAGGAACATCCGGCCGACCGAAACATCGGTTGCCGCCGCATAGACGACCATGACGATGGACGGCGGAATCAGAATGCCGAGCGTGCCGGCGTTGCAGATCACGCCTGCCGCGAACTCCTTCGTGTAGCCCACCTGCCGCATGCCGGCGATCACGATGGTTCCGATGGCGACGACGGTCGCGGGCGAGGACCCGGAAAGCGCCGCGAACATCATGCAGGCAAACACGGAAGCGATGGCGAGACCGCCCTGAAAGTGCCCGACGACGGCGATGGCAAAGCGGATAATGCGCCGCGCCACCCCGCCTGTGGACATAAAACTCGAGGCCAGGATGAAGAACGGAATGGCCAGCAGCGTGTAGTGCCCGTCAAATGCGGAAAACAGGGTCTGCGCGATCGAGGCCAGCGATGCCTCGGAATGCAGCAGCAGGAAGATGACGCTGGACAGACCAAGCGAGATGGCGATCGGCACACCGATCATCATCATCCCGATGACAAGCGCAAAGAGGAGGACGACATCCATGACTCAGCCCTCCTTCCTGTCGGTGGCGGCGGGGTCGGACTCCGACGACTGGGTCTCCGCGACCTCTTCCATCAGTTCTTCCGCTTCGTGCCCGGCGATCAGGAACTCGCGCCTGCCGCGCACGATTTCCCAGCCGACCTCAACGATGCGCCAGGTCAGCAAGGCCATACTCAGCGGCAGAACGGCATAGGGTATGAAGCGCGGCAGCTTTTCGTAGCGCTCGCCTTCGTTGAGCCAGTCCGAAAAGAACTGCAGAAACTCCGGCATAGGAACGTCATCGGTCTCCAGAAAGGCCCGCTTTCCGACAAACGGCGACCAGTAGTCCCAGGCGCCCTTCAACATGAGCAGGCCGAAGGCCAGACATGCCGCGACCACAATCAGGCTCAGCACCTTGCGCGGGCCCGGAGGCAGCGACTTGACCAGAACGTCCACACCGATGTGGAGGCTGTGCTTGATGCCGTAGGAAGCGCCGAGCAGAACCAGCCATGCAAACAGAAACACCGTGACTTCGAGCGCCCACAGGATGTTGTCGTTGAAGACATAGCGGGCAACGACGTTCGCGAATGTGATGAGTGTCATCAGCCCGAGCAGAACGGCGATCAGCGTTTCCTCGATCTGGTCCGCGAATCCCCTATGCTCTTGTTTTGCTTTAGCAGTCATGACCGGCCCTCCCGATCCGGGGTCATTGACAGTAATGGCGCGCGGCGGCCGGAACCGCCGCGCTGTCTTGTGAATTGCCGCGAAGGCGGTCTTAGCTGGCTTCGTTCGAGGCCTGTGCAGCCTTGATCAGATCGGCGCCGATGTCCTTTTCGAACTTGCTCCAGACCGGCTTCAGGGCGTCGACCCACAGCTTGCGCTGCTCATCGGTGAGCGTGCGAACCTTGCCGCCGGACTCGATGATCTTCTGCTTGTTGGCCTCGTTGACAGCGAAGGCCTCCTTGTTGCGGGTCTCGGTCACTTCCTTGATGATCTGGGCAAGCTGATCCCGGACCTCGGGCTTCAGGCCTTCCCACCACTCGTCCGACGTCACGACCAGGTAGTCGATGATGCCGTGGTTGGTCTCGGTCACACCGTCCTGAACTTCGAAGAACTTCTTGCCGTAAATGTTCGACCAGGTGTTCTCCTGACCGTCGATGACCTTGGTCTGCAGACCGCCGTAAACTTCCTTGAAGGACATCTTTTGCGGGCTTGCGCCGAGCTGATTGAACTGGGCCACCAGAACGTCCGACGCCTGGACACGGAACTTGAGATCCTTGGCGTCAGCCGGCGTCAGGAGCGGCTTCGAGGCCGACATCTGTTTCATGCCGTTGTGCCAGAACGCGAGACCTTTGAGGCCGCGGCGGCGCATGGCGTTCTTGAGTTTCTCGCCGTGCTCGGAATTCTGGAACCGGTCGACCGCATTGATGTCCTCGAACAGGAACGGCAGATCGAAGATCCGGAACTTCTTGGTGAACTTCTCGAACTTGGACAGCGACGGCGCCGCGAGCTGCACATCGCCGTTCAGCATCGCTTCGAGAACCTTGTTGTCGTCGTAGAGGCTCGAGTTCGGAAACACCTGCATGCAGGCCTTGCCGTTCATCTCCTCGTTGACCCGCTTTTCGAGCAGCGTCGCGGCGATACCCTTGGGGTGCTTGTCCGTGTTCGTCACGTGGCTGAACTTGATGACGAGCTCACCCGGATCGCAGTTTGCGAACGCGCCTGTGGCTGTCAGAGCCAGAACACCAGCGGCAGCTGCCGCAACCTTCAATGTGCGCATGGAAAATCCTCCCTTAGCGTCTTTGATCAGACCGTTGGCGTCCCTGGAGCGGAACGCGCGATACGGTCGATACACCTCGCCTGCATTGCTCAGACAAGCGCCCGCGGCGTCAATTCAGGTTCTGTCTTGAAGAATCTTCCCGCATTGGGTGGAAAGGGTGACATTCAGGTCAGCGCGGTGTCCCGGTTTCCACACAAACGGTGCTTTAGGATTCGGAAGGGCGGTCAGCCGTCTTCCGCTTCCGGACCGAAGTCCTCACGCTGAAGACCGTGCTTCTGCATTTTTTCGTAGAGCGACTTTCGGGACAGGCCGAGGGACTCATAGGTCTCCTTGAGCCGTCCGCCATTCGCCGTCAGTTCCGCTGCGATGGCATTGCGCTCGAACTCCGCCACGCGATCAGCGAGCGAGTTTGCTTCGGAATTGTCACCTCCGCCGCCCTCGACGAGGCCAAGGCCCAGAGCAAAGCGGTCGGCAGCGTTCCGCAATTCCCGCACGTTGCCGGGCCAGTCCCGCTGAGCAACGGCGGCAAGCACCGCGGACGGCACATCCGGAGTGTCCCGCTTGTAGCGCGCCGCCGCTTCCCCGACGAGATGGGTAAAAAGACGCGGGATGTCCTCCGTGCGCTGTTCCAGGGTCGGCATGCGCAGCGTGATGACATTGAGCCGGTAAAGCAGGTCGGACCGGAACCGTTCCTCGCGCGCTTCCTGTTCCAGATCCGCCTTGCTTGCGGCGACAAAACGGACGTCGAGCGCGACCGGATCGTTCGACCCCAGCCGCGTGATGCTGCGCTCCTGGATGACCCGCAGGAGCTTGACCTGAAGTCCTGTCGGCATGCTCTCGATCTCGTCCAGGAAAACGGTTCCGCCCTGCCCATGTTCGAACTTGCCGTAGCGAGGCCGCGTCGCCCCCGGGAAAGCGCCCGCCTCGTGCCCGAACAGCTCGCTTTCGATCAGATCCGCGGGCAGCGCGCCGCAATTGATCGCAACGAAGGGTCGTTCCGCCCTCGGACTGATCGCATGCAGCGCACGCGCGGCAACCTCCTTGCCGGTGCCCGTTTCCCCGATAATCAGCACGTCGGCATCGGTCTGGGCGACCGCACGAATCTGCCGGCGCAGTTCAACCATGACTTCCGCGCGTCCCATTAGCCGGGCTTCCAGCCGGTCGCGACCCGAGACGGCCGACCTCAGGGCCCTGTTCTCAAGGGTCAGGCGCCGCTTGTCGATAGCCCGGCCGACGACGTCGACGAGATGGTTGGACGCGAACGGCTTCTCGATGAAATCGTAAGCCCCCTTCCGCATGGCCTCGACGGCAAGCTGCACGTCGCCGTGTCCCGTGATCAGCACGACCGGCAATTCCGGGTCGAGCTCGAGAATCCGTTGCAGCAGCGTCATCCCGTCCATACCCGGCATGCGGATGTCGGAAACGACGACACCGGTAAAACTGCGGCCGAGCAGGTCGAGCACCCGGTCTGCTTCGGAGAAGCATTCAACATCGAAATCGGCGAGATCGAACGCCTGCTTCGCGGCCAGCCGCAGGTGCTCTTCGTCGTCGACAAAAATGACCTGTCCGTTGCTCATTCGGCAGCGGCACCTGTGATCCGGTCGGCGGCCGGAAGGTCGATCACAAAGACAGCGCCACCCTCCTCGTGATTGACTGCGGTCAGGTTGCCATCGAAGTCCTTGATGATGTTGTAGGAGATCGACAGGCCAAGCCCCAGCCCCTTGCTCGTCCCCTTGGTTGTGAAGAAAGGATCGAAGATCTGTTCCTGAATATCCTGAGACAGCCCCGGACCGTGATCCCTGATCCGGATTTCGACGCGATCCTCGATCTGCTCCGCGGCGATTTCAACCAGCGGGGCCGTTGTTGCGTCTGACATTGCGTCGAGCGCATTGCTGATCAGATTCACAAGCACCTGCTGCAGCCTGATCTGCCCCCCGGCGACCCAGAGCTCTTCGCCGGGAATGTCGACGGAGACCGTCGCCGTGCGCGATTTGAGCTTGCCCGCCATGATTTCGATTGCGTCGTTCACGACGGTGGCGACCGGTATGGCTCCGGGTTTTTCCTCGGGCTTGCGCGCGAAATTTCTCAGGTGCTTGCTGATGGCAGCCATCTGGTCGGCGAGTTCCGAAATCCTGCCGATGTTCGCGCGCGCATCGTCACGCCGGTCCCGGTCAAGATAGGCGCCGGCATTGTCTGCATAGGATTTGACCGCGGCCAGCGGCTGGTTGAATTCGTGCGACAGCGCTGCGGACATCTGACCGAGTGCGGCAAGCTTGGCGGCCTGGACCAGATCGGCCTGGGTCTTTCGCAACTGCCGTTCCGCCGCTATCCGCTCGTCGACCTCGAGCAGCAGCTTCTCATTGGCCTCGTTGAGATCCGCGGTCCGTTCCTCGACGCGTTTTTCCAGTTGCGCCCGGGCCTCCCTTTGCGCCGCAATACGTTCCACAAGACGGGAGCGACGCTGCAGCAGATAGGCGGCCAGTGTTCCCGCGAGCAGGACCAGAAGTCCGGCAGTCAGGAAGACCACGTAGGTCTGTGTTGTTGCCCCGGCCGTCGGCGTGAGAATATGTACCGTCCAGCCGGCCTCCGGCATGTCCATGCGCCTGGAGACGAACTCTTCGGTACCCTTCTGCGAAGTGATCGAGAGTATGCCCTTGTCGTCTGACCCGAGCGGGCGTGATGTGATGCTGAGAGGCCCCAGCTTCTCGATCGGATATTGCCGGGACACCTTGATCGCCACCAGGGTCTCCGGCGCAAGCGGACCGAGAGAACGGAACTGCCAGTCTGCACGGCTCGACATGAAGATTGTGCCGTGTTCGTCCGTTACGATGATCTCGCTTTCGCCGCCGCGCCATGCCGCTTCGAAATCATCCACATTGATCTTGACCGTAACCACACCGGGTATGCTGCTGCCGAAACGCACCGGTGCGGCGAAATAGTAGCCGCGGACCAGCGATGTCGTGCCGAGCGCGAAGTACCGCCCAAGGCCGCCGTCCCGCGCCGCACTGAAATAGGGCCGGTAGCTGAAGTTCCGGTCAACGAACGAGATTTCCGTGTCGTAGTTGCTCGCGGCAAGCGTCAGCCCGTTGCGGTCCAGGACATAGACATCCGACGCCCCGACATCCGTGGCGATCTTCTTCAGTTGCCGGTTGACCTCATCGACCAGTTTTTCATTACCGGGATTGGTCAGCATGAGCTTGATATCCGCCTTGCCGGCGATCAGCGCGGGCAACGGTTCGTACCGCTGCAGCGCGCCGCGCAGACCGGCCACCGCAAGACGAAGCGTGGCCTGGCTTTGATCCGCCACGCGGAGCTGAAAATACCGCTCGACCGAACCGAAACCGAACCAGCCTGTTACGGCGGCCAGTGCGACAATAACGGCAAGCGCCAAGGCACCTGATTTCGAAGCCTTCCCCTTCATGCCCTGATTATCGCCACATTCCACGCAATTGCCTAGCGCGGGATCAGCCATCCGTATCCGCGCGAAACCGTGTTCGGAAGGTCCTCTCCGAACTCGGGACCACAATCAATTGTTAATGGGCGCCCGCTAGTCTTGCCTCTCACGTCCTTTGAAACGCTTCATGGTCAGGCGGGCACATTGTTATGTGGGAAGTCCTATTCGCTCTCGGTCTCTTCGTTGTCGTGCCGGCATTCATCGCGCGCGTCCTGGTCAGGGGACAATGGCGAACCATCATCAAGGCCTTCACCATATGGACCGCTTTGCTGCTTGGCTCATTCCAGATCATGACAGGAAGTTTCGAGCAGGCCATGGCCTGGGCAACGGTCGACGGCATGTTCCTGACAATCGTTGCCGTCCCGGCGCTGACGCTGTTCTTCAGAGTTTCAACGAGATGCCGCTCAGCGACGTCTGCCGGTGCACAAGGTCAACCCGATCTGACGCCTTAGGACTGACGTTCAGCGTGAGGCATCCGGATGCGGAATGCCGAATGTGTCGAGTGCCTCCGCCTGCCGCTCGCCAACCCGCGCAATGTCGAACTTGTCGATGGTCTCGTTGAACATGCGGTAGAAGTTCAGTTCCGCACGCAGGTGCAGGAACACACTGCCGAGACCGATCGCGGCACGATCCATGAACACGAACTCGCGCGGCACTGTGACCGGACCTTTCTCGCGCAGAACCTTATGGACCTCGAAAGCCTGCCTGCGGCCGTACTCCCCGGGGCTGATGCCCTCCGCGATCTTGCGCACACGATCCTCCAGCAGCGGACCGTAGATGAACCGCGCCCAGATGTTCAGAGCGTCTATCAGTTCATCGCTCAGACCGCGGAAGCCCCAGGTTTCGTAGGCGTGGACGACCTGGTCCCGATTGTCCGTTCTCAGACCGTGATAGAGATCGACCACGCCGCCGACAAACGTCGCCGGGAAAATCCGGATGCAGCCGTAATCAAGCAGGTTCATGCCGGTGGCGGCATCTCCGTCGTCGCTGGTGACCGTGTAATTGCCGAGATGCGGATCGCCATGGATGACACCGTAATGGCTGAATGGCTTCCACCAGGCATTGAACATCAATCCGGCGATCAGATTTCGATCGTCGAGTGGATGGTCGCAAAACTCCAGCAGCGGACGACCGTCAAGCCAGGTCATCGTCAGCAACCGTCCCGTCGATAGTTCCTCGAAAACCTCAGGCACAGTAATGCCCGCCTCGTCGGACAGAATGTGCTGGTAGAGCTCCATGTGACGGGCTTCGCGGTCGTAGTCGAGTTCTTCCCTCAAACGCGCGCCGATCTCCTCGGCGATTTCGCTGGTGTCGATCGCGCTGTCCATGCGCTTGTGGATCGAAAGGATCAGCTTCAGCTGGCTAAGGTCCGCCTCGACCGCCGACTGCATATCCGGATACTGGAGCTTGCAGGCAACCGGCGTGCCGTCCGGAGCGACCGCACGGTGGACCTGGCCCAGAGACGCTGCCGCGGCCGCATCGCGGTCGAATGATTTGAATTTCTTCTGCCAGTCGGCCCCCAGTTCCGCGGCCATGCGGCGGCGCACGAACGGCCAGCCCATGGCGGGGGCCTGCGACTGGAGCTGAGTGAGTTCGGCGGCGTATTCAGGAGGCAGCGCGTCCGGTATGGTCGCCATCAACTGCGCGACCTTCATCAGCGGTCCCTTGAGACCGCCGAGCGCCGCCCGCAGCCTGGCGGCATCGTTCTCATTGTCGCTGTTGCCGCCGATCAGCCTGGTGCCGGCGATCTTGGCCGCCACGAAACCGACATTCGTGCCTACCTTCGCATAGCGCTTGACCCGGCCGGAAAGCCGGTTTGCCTCGTCGTCTCTGGAACCGGTATCGTTCAAGGGGTCAGAGCTCTTCCAGTTCGTCAATCAGTCTGGCAATGACATCGAGCCCCCGGCCCCAGAATGTCGGGTCCGAAGCATCCAGCCCGAACGGTGCCAGCAATTCCGAATGATGCTTGGAACCGCCCGCCTTCAGCATCCCGAAGTAGCGCTCGGCAAACCCCTCCTGGGAATCCTCATAGACCGCGTACAGCGAATTCACCAGGCAGTCGCCGAACGCATAAGCGTAGACGTAGAACGGGGAATGGATGAAATGCGGGATGTAGCACCAGAATGTCTCGTAGCCTTCGGCGAGACGCACCGACGGGCCCAGGCTTTCACCCTGAACGGACATCCAGAGCTCGCCGATCGCCTCGCTCGTCAACTCGCCGTTCTTGCGTTCTGTGTGGAGTTTCCTTTCGAACGAGTAGAACGCTATCTGCCGGACGACCGTATTGATCATGTCCTCGACCTTCGATGCCAGCAGTGCCTTGCGGGCCTTCGGGTCTTCGGTCTGCACGAGCAGCGACCGGAATGTCAGCATCTCGCCGAATACGCTTGCCGTTTCGGCCAGGGTCAGCGGCGTCTGCGCCATCAGCGCGCCCTGCTCCGCCGCCAGCACCTGGTGAACACCGTGTCCCAGTTCATGCGCCAGGGTCATGACGTCGCGCGTCCTGCCCTGATAGTTCACCAGGACATAGGGGTGTGCGCTGGGAACGGTGGGGTGCGCGAAGGCCCCCGGCGATTTGCCCGGGCGGACCGGCGCGTCGATCCAGCCGTCGTCGAAGAAGCGGCCGGCGATGCGGGCCATCTCCGGCGCGAATCCGGCATAGGCGTTGAGGACGGTGGCCTGGGCCTCATCCCACGGAATGACCCGCTTGTCGCCTTCCGGCAGCGGTGCATTGCGGTCCCATGACTCCAGAGCATCCTTGCCGAGCCACTTTGCCTTGAGAGCGTAGTAGCGATGCGACAGGCGCGGATACGCGTCTCGGACCGCCTGCTCGAGAGCGTCGACGACCGGACGCTCGACCCGGTTCGCAAGATGCCGGGAGTCGGCGATGTCGTCGAAGCCGCGCCAACGGTCCGAGATTTCCTTGTCCTTGGCCAGCGTATTGGTGATCAGCGCGAACGTCCTGAGGTTCTTGCCGAATGTCTCGGCCATGGCGACATGCGCCGCCTGCCGCTTCTCGCCGTCCGGGCTCAAGAGCAGATTCAGGGTCGGCTCGATCGCGAGTTCCTCGTCACCGACCTGAAACTTGAGCGCATTGATGGTTTCGTCGAACAGGCGGTTCCAGGCCGCGCTGCCGGTGACGGACTTCTCGTGGAAGAGCTGCTCGACCCGGTCTTCAAGCTGGAACGGCTTTTCCTTGCGCAGGTCTTCGATCCAGGGCCGGTAATGGCCGAGTTTGCTGTCGGACAGCAGCCCGTCAATCAGCGTGTCATCAAGGCGGTTCAGCTCGAGTTCGAAGAAAAGCAACTCGGTTCCGATTGCCGTGAGCGAGGCTTGTGTATCGCCGTAAAACTTCACACGCGTCGCATCCGACGTGTCGCCGGCATAGAGCAGTCCGGCAAACGAGGCGATCCGGCCGAACAGGTCCTGGATGACTTCATAATCCTGAATGGCCGCGAACAGGGAATCACCGCCGCCTTCTCCGGCGGCGATTTCCTCAAGCTTGCCCTGATAGGCACTCTTGAATTCGGTCACGCGGTGCTCGGCATCGTCGAAGGCCGTCTTCAGTTCCGGTGCATCGATCCCGGCAAACAGGTCGGACAGGTTCCACTCCGGCAGATCTGCCGGGTCGATTGATCCTTCAGCGGCCGCTTCGGACACCGCAGCGCTGGCGATTTTGCCGGACTGACAATTCATTACTGACCTCTCGTTGTTTCCCGGGGTTGCCCGATTCTCGGCCGGTTTGGCTCAAGGCGTGGCGGTTCTTTCGTTCAGCCCAGTTGTATATTGCGCGAACGTGGTGCTCTTCAACCGTCACGCGTGCGACACGCCCGCTCTCCGCCACATTGCGCCGGTAAGATTCTGTTCATCTCTTTTTAAGCCGGCTTTTACTGTTGTGTTTCAATATAGGGCAGAACGGGGACAAGGGGCGTTGGTTCGCAGACATGTGTATCGGCCTACGTGTGCCCTGAACGGGCCGGGAGTGTGGCCTTGACGCAACCAGAAGTGTTGAGAGTACTGGTATGGCGCAGCTTGTTTTAGTCGTGGACGATGATCCCGCTCAGCGACGGATTCTCGAAGAGAACATCAAACGATTTGGATATCGCGTTCTGGCCGCCGATGGCGGCACGATGGCGCTCGATATCTTGAACGGCCCGCAGGGCGGAGACGTCGCGCTCATGATTCTCGACCTGGTCATGCCCGACACCGACGGCATGACGGTACTGGAATCGATTCGGCCCACCCACGGAACACTTCCCGTGATTGTGCAGACGGCCCATGGTGGCATCGACACGGTTGTGAGCGCCATGCGCGCCGGCGCGGACGACTTTTTCGTCAAGCCGGTGAGTCCGGAGCGCCTCCACGTGTCGATCAAAAATGCGCTCAAGGTCAATGCCCTGACCGATGAAATCCAGCGCCTGACCAAGAGGAACGACGGCACGCTGTCCTTTGAGGATCTGATCTCGGCGAGCCCTGGCATGGCACAGGTCGCCAAGATCGGTGAACGCGCGGCCGACTCCAATATTCCGGTGCTGATCGAGGGCGAAAGCGGCGTCGGCAAGGAAATGATCGCGCGCGCCATTCAGGGCGCGAGCGACCGTCGCGGCAAGCCTTTCGTGACGGTGAATTGCGGTGCGCTGCCCGAAAATCTTGTCGAAAGCATCCTGTTCGGCCACGAGAAAGGCTCCTTCACCGGAGCCACCGAAAAACACGCCGGCAAATTCGTTGAGGCAAACGGCGGCACGCTGTTCCTTGATGAGGTCGGAGAGCTGCCTCTCGACATTCAGGTCAAGCTCCTGCGCGCGCTGCAGGAAGGCGAAATCGATCCCGTCGGCTCCAAGCGCCCGGTATCCGTGGACATCCGCCTGATATCGGCGACCAACCGCGACATGATCGAGATGGTCAAGGAAGGCCTGTTCCGGGAAGACCTCTATTACCGCCTGAATGTGTTTCCGGTCATGGTGCCGCCGTTGCGGGACCGTCTTGAGGACATTCCAAGCCTGATCGAACACTTCTCTGCGCGTTTCGCGGCTGAAGAAGGCAAGCGCATCAGCGGCGCGGACAATGCGGTCGTCAGCATGCTGCAGGCCTATGACTGGCCCGGCAATGTCCGGCAACTGGAAAACGCCGTGTTCCGCGCAGTCGTATTGTGTGATTCCGGCACGCTGTCGGTGCATGATTTCCCGCAGATTGCGGCCATGGTTGACGGGTTCGAGGTTGAGGTTCCGCCGGCGCCCGCCCCCAAACCGGAGGCAGCACCCCAGACCGCGCCCGCCATCATTGGCGGCAACCTCCCGGAGACCACTGTTTTCCGCGATCGCTCCGACGACGGCGGAACCGCGCTGGGTATTCCGGCGCTTACGCATTCCGGCCAGATCCGGAAGCTTGAGGACGTCGAATCGGACATGATCCGTCTCGCCCTTGAACGCTATCGCGGACATATGTCCGAAGTTGCCCGGAAACTTGGCATCGGCCGGTCAACGCTGTACCGTAAGGTCAGGGAAATGGGGCTCGACGAACAAGAGTCGCAATAGAGCAACACTGCGGCTAGAACAGGGTAAGCGTGCGGCGTCATCATGTTGAAATGACGCATCGGCCATCCTACATCGATTAGTATGCTGTGGACTCGAGGGGAAGGGGCCAGCTGTGTCCAGAACTGTAACTGCGTTTGTTATTTCAGGCCTTGTTTTGACGGCACCGGCCGCCTCCTGGGCCAACGAATCATCCGGCAATTTTGCTGACGCCAGCGTCACTATTCCGGCCGCGATCGAAACCATGCTCGCGGCTAGGGGGGACGCGCGCTTCAGGCTCGACAAGAGCCAGCGCAAGGCGGTGCTTGAGGCCTATGCGGCGCGCAATTTCGAACCTCTCTGGGTTTGGAAAGAGGGGCTGAACCAGAAAGGCGTTCGTGTCCTGGGCCAGATGTCGACCGCCGACGATGACGGACTGCGGTCTGCCGACTATCTGCCGGCGTCGCTCGATGGCTTCTCCGACGAGGCGCGCGAGATTGCCGATGACAAGGCCGCCTTGGCGCGCATCGACCTGGAGATTACCCGCGCCGCGATCACCTATGCCCTCCACGCTTCGCGAGGACGCGTCGAACCGCGCAAAGTCAGCCGGCACAACTCGATCCGGCCGGAACGCGTGGCACCCGCAGAGGCTTTGGAGATGCTCGCCAGAACAGTTCGTCCGGGACAGTACCTGGCCGGTCTGCTTCCGGCTCTGCCTGAATACCACGCCATGAAGGCGGCATTGCAGGAATACCGGGCGCGCGCAGGCGAGGAATCATTCGAGCGGATCGCGAATGGCCGCCTCATCCGTCCCGGACGCAAGGACGCCCGTATCCGCCAGGTCCGGCGCCGGCTGATCCAGCTTGGCATGTACACCCTGAAGGTCTCAGAAGACTCTGTCGTCCGGAGCGAACAGGCCAGCGCCGCCGAACTGGCGCTGTCCTCGATCGTTTACGACAGGCGCCTGGTCAAGGCCGTGAAGCGGTTCCAGAGGAGCCGCGGCCTGAAGTCCGGTGGCATCATCGGCCGCAACACGATTGCCGCTTTGAACGCCGACAACAGCAAGAACGAACTCAACAAGATCCTGATCAATCTCGAGCGCATGCGCTGGCTGCCCCAGGACCTCGGCGACCGCCATGTTTTCGTGAATCAGGCGGGCTTCAGAATGCGCCTGATCGACCAGGGCAAGGTAATCCACCAGTCCCGCGTGATCGTCGGCAAGCCCAAGCATCAGACGCCCGTGTTCAGCGACGAGATGGAATACATCGTATTCAATCCCTACTGGAACGTGCCGCGCTCCATCGCCGTCAACGAAATGCTGCCGCGGCTGGCGCGCAACCCTTACTATCTCTCGCAGCGGGGATACCAGGTCTTTTACCATGACGGCCGCCGCTCACGGCGAATCGATTCCAGCTATGTGAGCTGGTGGCGTGTTTCGCGGAACGATTTCAGGTTCCATATCCGCCAGCCGCCCGGACGATCCAACGCTCTGGGGAAAATGAAGTTCATGTTCCCCAACAAGCACAGTATCTACCTGCACGATACACCCAAAAAGAGCCTGTTCAGCCGGACGTCCCGGGCCTTCAGCCATGGCTGCATCAGGGTCCAGAATCCGGATAAATTGGCCAAATTGCTGCTAAGGCTGGATCGCGGCTGGAGCGCCAGGAAGATTGACCGCATGGTCGCAAGCGGCCGCAACCAGCGGATCAACCTGAAGAAGAAGGTGCCCGTTCACCTCAAATACTTCACGGCCTGGCCCAATCCGGATGGCACGATCTCGTTTAACAAGGACATTTACGGGCGCGATCGCGCTCTGATAAAAAGCCTCGGGCGGTACCGCTTGGCTATGAAATAGGTTGAAAACGCCTTGGTATCGCCACGTTTAACCGTGTATTAAGCTTACTGGTATGTGATATTTGGGAAGCGGGCAATTCTCATGCAATGTGACTTTCGGGGGGCGCCCGGCGCACCGCTCTGAACGTCGCGTTGTTCTGGCGTAGCCCGGTAGGACTTTTCACCCAAGGCAGCGTCCCGCCGAATTTCGTGGGCAGCTGCTCTATGAGGGGATAATCCGTGCGGATAGCGTATCCGGCGTCCAGTATGCGGCATCTGAACCGGCGACTGAGTCAGGCGATTGCAATCGCCTTGTCTTTGTCGCTCGTCAGCGTGCCCGCGATTCCCGCATTCCAGAGGTCCGCAGAAGCCGCCGTCGATAAGCGCACGATCTCGATGTACTTCGTACACACGAAGGAAAAGATCAAAGTCACCTACAAGCGCGACGGTCGTTACGACAAGGCGGCACTGAAGAAGATCAACCATTTCCTGCGCGACTGGCGTGCCAAGCAGTCGACCCGCATGGATCCCAAGGTCATCGACCTGCTCTGGGAACTGCACAACGAACTCGGCTCCAAGAAGCCGGTTCACATCATCTCTGCGTTCCGTTCGTCAAAGACGAACAAGATGCTCAGACGCATCGGCCGCAACGTTGCCCGCCGCAGCATGCATACGACGGGCCGCGCCATCGACTTCTATTTCCCCGATGTGCCGATCCGGAAACTGCGCGAGAGCGCCCTGCTGCGTGAGCGCGGCGGCGTCGGCTATTATCCGCGTTCCGGCAAGTACGGCTTTGTGCACATCGATACCGGCCGCGTCCGCCACTGGCCGCGCATGAGCAAGAAGCAGCTCGCACGGCTGTTCCGCAACAAGAAGACGAGGCAGAAGCCGGCGCGCGAGAAACCGATCCTGGTCGCCAAGCGCGAGAAGACCGTGCCGGCCAAGCCGAACGCCAAGCCGATTGTTCTGGCCGCTTCGACCAAGCGCCGTGTGCCGGTCCCCCGCCTGAACCCGAACCGGGATACCGCGATCACGACGAACACGGCGCAACGGCGCACCATTGTCGCGCAGGCGCTCACGCCGATGCCGGTTCCGCGTCTGCGCCCTGGCACAGTCCAGGTTGCCGAAGCCCCGGCCACACCGGCACCGGCAGAACCGTCAATCAGGGCCTCGCTTGACGATCCGCTGGCCGTACCGCGCCCGCGGCCGAATCCGACAGTGCTCCCGCCGGCACCGCCTGCCGCGGATACGACCACGCCTATCGTAGTGGCCAATGTGGAGCCGCCGGCCCCGCCGTCTTCCGTTGTGGTCGAGCCGGCTGCCGTGTCGCCCGTGCCTGACAATTCCAACGTCGTGGCCGCCCTGCCCTCGCCGGCACGGTCGGGTCTGAAGGTCGAGCCCGCACCCACGGTGGTCGCGGCGTCGACATCCCCGGTCATTGAACCGTCGCGGCAGGAACGTCCGTCATTCTGGCAGACGCTGTTCCCGGGGCTGTTCAGCAGCACCAAGAGCGACGACGGCAAGAAACAGAAACTTCGTGAGGCCCCCGGCACACGCGTTGCCAGCCTGAGCCCGACCGCGATCACCGGCGAGGCCGACGATGTTGCCGAGAGCGACCCAAATCTGTCCTCGCACGGCAAGGGCCCCGTGATCAACCGTAACGGCAAGGCCGACCGGCTCTACGCGGTTCCCCTCACAAAGCTTGCGGTGATCGAACTGCCCGGCGACCGCCGTATCCTGCTGAACCGCGGCAACAAGGCCGACAGCCTCGTTCCGGTTCAGGATCGCGATCTTCTGGTGTCCACAAACAGGAAACGCACCGCAGCCCCCCAGCAGGCACTTCCTGTCACACCGAAGCTGCAGGCGCCCAAGATTGCGTCGTTGCGGACGTCGACGACAGACGCCGCTCCCGATCAGACGGGCGCCGCCATCTCGGATGATCTGACCCTCGCCGGTGGGGACTCAATCGAGAAAGCTGAGACAAAGGCAACGGTAATCGCCGGCGCGGTGCCGAAGCCGCGCCCCAAGCCGAAGCGCGACTGGCTCAAGGTGAACCTTGATCCTATTCGGCAGCTGTTTCGGTAGGCAGCATCCCCAGCGCGGCCATATAGACGTCCATTAGCGCTTCTTCTTCCTGACGCTCCGCGGTATCGACCTTCCGCAGCCGCACGACCTTTCTCAGGATCTTCGTGTCGAACCCGTTGCCTTTCGCTTCGGCATACACTTCCTTGATATCCGCCGCTAACGCCGCCTTCTCTTCTTCCAGACGTTCGATACGCTCGACGATTGACCGCAATTGTCCCTGAGCGATGCTGGCCGCTCCATCCATGCCGCTTCCCTTTCGTTTCAGATATGGGGGTGCGGTATCGCTGATGCCGCACCGGATGATCTTTCCCCGCGGCGACCGCGGGAATTCAAACTCAGTTGTGGTCCTTGTGGGCCTTTGCGAAGGCCTCGGCCTGCTCCGGCGTCGCCTCGGTCTGGTGCTGCGACTTCCAGTCCGCATAGGGCATGCCGTAGACAATCTCGCGTGAATCGTCCTTGCTCAACCCGATACCGCGCTCTTCCGCCGCTTCGCGATACCAGTTCGACAGGCAGTTCCGGCAGAATCCGGAAAGGTTCATCAGGTCGATGTTCTGCACGTCGGTGCGCTCGCGCAAATGCGATACGAGCCGCCGGAAAGCGGCTGCCTCAAGCTCGGTCTTTGTCTTTTCGTCCATGATTGGTCTCCGTGATTGACGGGTGCTACGGGAACTCAGTCGGAGTGTGAACCGTAGTGGCGGATGAGATGAGCGTCTTCGTCCGTCATCGCCTTGGGCAGGATGCGGACAAGTCTCTCGACCCATTCCGAAATTCCGTCGATATCCTTGATCAGGTCCTGGCGGACTTCAATGAGCGCATGTGCAAGCCCTCGGCCGGTGCCGTGACGGTACATGCAGTCTCCCTTGAGAAATCCGCGATAGGGTTCGTTATCGCCGACGACCAGGTCGCCCTCGTCCTCGAGTGCTCTGATCAGCGGCACGGCAAACCGGGGGTCCTTGTCCCAGAGCACACCGGCATGCCATGGCCGGGAGCTACCGCGCCAGACCGGCGTGAAGCTGTGAATCGAAAACAGAACCGGCGGCCGGCCAGTATCGATGCAACGGTCGATAACCTGCGTAACAGCGTCATGATAGGGGTCGTAGTATCGAGCGACCCTGTTCTCAATCTCGCTTTCGTCGATCCGTGCATTACCCGGAACGACGGCGCCGTCCGAGAGTCGCATCACCAGAGTCGGGTCGTCCCGGCCGCGGTTCGGATCGATGAGCAGGCGGGAAAACCCGCACAGCACGGCGGGAACGCCGAGCCGTTCGGCAATGCCTTCCGTTACTCCGGCCACGCCGATGTCGTAGGCGATATGCCGGGACATATCGATTTCGCCGACGCCAAGGTCACCGTATTCGGCCGGTATGGCATTGGTCGCGTGATCGCAAACAACCACCAGACCTGCGCCGAAATCGCCGTCGACAATGCGATAAGGCTCAAGGTCATCCTGCCGGCCGAGCGCGATCGGCGCGGGTTCCTGGTCCGCTCTTCGAAGCATGCGGCGCAATATAGAGCGGTGCGCCCTCAAGCGCCATACGATAGAAGTGCGAACGGCTGAAAAATAACAAGGAAATATCGGTGACCACACGGATCGAGGAGGCAAACGGCGTTGTTCCGGCGCAGCGATGCATCGTGACGGCGAAAAGGATCGAAAAAACAGACCTGTACTGACAGAAAAGTGGCTGGCGCTGACCGAGAAGGATGTTATTTTCGCAACACTTACTCGACGAGTGGCGGAACGCCGGGGAGCAAGGAGGGCAAATCAATTCACATGACGCGGTGTGTGTTTTCAGTTCTGGCCGCGCTGGTGATGTTCGGATTCAGCGACCGGCCGGCATCAGCCGATCTCAAACTCTGCAACAACACGCCGAGCCGTGTTGGCGTTGCTTTGGGATACAAGGACAAGAACGGCTGGGCCAGCGAAGGGTGGTGGAACATCGACCCCAAAGGGTGCGAGGTGCTGCTGACGGGCAATCTGATTGCGCGCTATTACTACATCTACGCCATAGATTACGATAAGGGCGGATCGTGGGGCGGCAAGGCATTCATGTGCACCCGCGACAAGCTGTTCACGATTCGCGGCCTGGATCGCTGCGAGGAACGCGGCTATCAGAAGACCGGTTTCTTTGAGGTTGATACGGGCGAGGAATCGGACTGGACGGTCAGTCTGTCCGGAGAAAAGACAAACGAGGCTGCAGCCCAATGAAACGAGATCGCCGGGTCAAGATTGTGGCCACTCTTGGTCCGGCATCCTCTTCAAAGGAAATGATCGCCAGGCTGTTCGACGCAGGCGCTGATGTATTCCGCGTCAACATGAGCCACACGCCTCACACCGAGGCCCGGCGTTTGGTCGAGACTATTCGTGAAATCGAGGCCGAGCGTGACCGGCCGATCGGTATCCTCGTCGATCTGCAAGGCCCGAAACTCCGCGTCGGCTCCTTCGCCGACGGTTCTGTCGAGCTCGAGGAAGGCTCATCCTTCCGTCTCGACCTTACCGATACGCCCGGTACGACCGACAGAGTCTATCTGCCGCATCCCGAGATCTTCTCCGCCATCGAGCCGGGGCACGTCATGTTGCTGGACGACGGCAAGATCCGGCTGAAAGTGGCAGAATGCACGGCCGACAAGATCGAAGCCGAGGTGATACACGGCGGCACGCTGTCCGACCGCAAGGGGGTCAGCCTGCCCGATACCGTCATCCCGCTGTCGGCGATGACCAAAAAGGACCGCGACGATCTCGCCTATACGATCGAGCTGGGAATAGACTGGCTCGCCCTCTCTTTTGTCCAGCGGCCGGACGATGTCGCTGAAGCGCGCAAGCTGACCGGCGGGCGCACGGCCGTCATGGTCAAGATCGAGAAGCCTTCAGCGCTGCGCTGGCTGGACGACATCCTGGAGATGGCGGACGGAATCATGGTCGCGCGTGGCGATCTCGGTGTCGAACTTCCCCTGGAACAGGTTCCCGGCCGGCAGAAGCAGATGATTCGCGCTGCCCGGCGCGCCGGCAAGCCGGTGGTCGTTGCCACCCAGATGCTGGAATCGATGATCCACACGCCCATTCCGACGCGGGCGGAAGTTTCCGATGTCGCTACCGCCGTGTTCGAAGGCGCAGACGCAATCATGCTGTCGGCGGAATCAGCCGTCGGCGAATATCCGGACGACGCCATCGCCACTATGGACAAGATCGCGCGCGAGGTGGAACGCGATCCGCTTTATTCGAACATCATCCACGCCCAGCGCACCGAGCCGGAGCCGACCAGCGCGGATGCCATCAGCGCGGCGGCCCGGACCATAGCGGACACCCTGAACCTGGCGGCGATCGTCTGTTACACCTCTTCCGGCACGACAGGCCAACGCGCGTCGCGTGAGCGGCCGCAGAAGCAGATCATTGCCCTGACACCGAATGCCGCGACCGGCAGGCGCCTGGCGCTCGCATGGGGCCTGCACTGCGTCCTGACGCCCGATGCATCCGACTTGGACGACATGGTCGACCGGGCCTGCCGGATTGCCTTTCAGGAAGGCATCGCAGCAGCCGGTCAGCGCATTATCATCTCCGCAGGCATTCCGCTGCGCACACCCGGCGCCACCAATATGCTCCGCATCGCCTTCGTCGGAGACCAGAACGATCCGGAGTAACCTCCGGTAACCTTCCGGGAGCCTTTTTCGGTTCCGGGCACCGTCATGAACTGCATTACGGTTTGCGGACGATGCACACTACGGCACCGAGTTCGATCTTCTGAGCGCTTTCCTGACACATCCGTTCGATGTAACGCACTTTCACTTTGTCTCGTTCCGACGGCTTCAGTCGCTGGACAAACCACCGGTATCCCGATCCGAGAACGAGACCCCACCAGTCCGCCGGATCCGAAACATCAGGCCGGAAAGGCTCCACTTTCAGTTCCGGTTCAAGACCAATGGCACCCTGAAACAGGTCGTGAATGGCGCTTGCTTCCGTGAGGCGCTGCCAGGGGCGGTTCGGCTCCGGCAGTTCCGGCCGGACCCGCCGAACCTCTTCCAGAAACAAACCGCCGGCCGGCTCGAACGCGCCCTCCGCCCAGACAGTTACCGCGAGCGTACCGCCGGGCCGGATCAGCCGCCATAGACCGTTAAGCGTTGTGACCATGTCCTCAACGAAGAAGATTGAAAACACGCTGATCACGGCGTCGAAAGAGCATTCGTCGAAGGGCAGCCGTGTCATGTCCCATTTCTCGAAACTGATATTGTCGACGCGCGCCGCGAACGCCTTGTTGCGCGCTTCCTGGAGCATGCCGTCGGCAATGTCGACACCTGTCACATATCCCTCGGAGCCGACCTCGATCGCGGCGGGTATCGCTGACGCCCCGGTGCCGCAGCCCACATCAAGAACCCTGCTGCCAATGCGGAGCGAAGCGTGCTCGACCGTCTTCTTTCCGAAACGGTCCCAGAATGCGAAAGGCACGGCATCGAAGTCTTTCGCCGCCGCATCGTACGTATCGGCAGCCCTGAAGCTGTCATCATGAGTGATCGTGTTCATTGTCATGGTCTTTCCGGTAGACGGCGGCTGGCTCTGGCTGCCGGCCCGCCGTGTCATTGGGGGCCTGCCGCGAACGCATCCGCGGCAGGGGGTGTTTTCGTGGCATCACGGGCATTGTTCGGTGCCGATCCTGAGCGCTGGTCTTAGCCGGACGTCGACTGCGTCTTCGGCAGATCGCTGGACGAGCCCCATTCCGCCCAGGACCTGTGATAGGTCCGCACGCGCGGATAGCCGAGCAGCCGCAGAGCGAAGTAGGAATGCGAGGAGGCCTTTCCGTTCTCGCAATGAACGACAATGTTCCGGTCAGGTGTGATGCCGTGCGCTTCGAAGTGTGCGCGCAACGCATGCGCCGGTTTCATCGTACCGTCGGATTTCAGGTTCGCCGCCCAGGGGATGCTGATTGCCCAGGGGATGTGGCCCTCGGCATAGGCCTCCTCTGGCCGAACGTCGACCACGACCGTGTTCCGGTCGTCCCTGTGTTCAAGGATCCAGTCCGCACTGGCGTAGCGTCGCGGCAAAAGGCTGGGGGAATACGTCGTCACGGGATAAGGACCATCGCCGCGCGCCACATCGGCCATTGTTATGACACGCGGTTTCTTCAGTGCGTGCCCGGCTTTCGTCCAGGCCTGGATGCCGCCGTCCAGCAGGCTCACCTGCCTGTGTCCGAAATATTCCAGAATCCAGAAGAGCTGCGCGGCATGGAACCCGCCCTGATCGTCGTAGATGACGATCTCGTTTTCCGCGCCGACACCGCGCCGGCCCAGTATATCTGCCAGTTCGGAATTAGGCCTCAGCGACCCCTTCGCCGGTGCATGCGCGTCGCTGAGCAAATCCGCCGGAATGTTGATCGCGTTGGGCACATGGCCCTTCTCGAAAGCCTCAGCCGGGCGAACGTCGATAATGCGCAGCGTTTCCGGACCGCCCAGTTCGGCCTGGGCGTCCTGATAGCCGATCACATCGACCAGTTGTCCAACGGATTTCAGAAGAGTGCCGTTGGGATAGTCGCCGTTCGCTGCAAAGGCCGGCATGGACGCGGTGCCAAGGGCAAACCAGAGCACAGCGCCGCGGACAAAATCGCATACCATGGGTGATATCCTTTCAAGAGTTGGTTGGTTGTCTCCAGCCGCATCCCGCCTCGTCGCCGATGACCCGGTCATTTGGCGTGGATCCGGTGCCGCCGACCCAAAAGAGTTTTCAGCGGCATGAGTATTCCGAACCACTGGTGCTGGCGTATCTAGTCGCAGCGCCGCGTCACATGAATGATCGCAACGCCGGGAGACTTGATCGTGACGCCATTTCCGACGGCGCCGCCTGAGCAACTGTTCGCGGTGGCTCGCGACTCTGCAGATAGTCGATCATCGACCTGCAATCACGCAGCGAGTACGCAATGGAGGGTTGCGTTTTTGCAGGAAGAGCCAATATTGAGAATATGAACTGGGATGACCTGAGGATTGTCCAGGCGGTCTATCAGAGCGGAAGCTATGCCGCCGCGGCGACCCGTCTGCGCATCAACGAGACGACCGTTGCCCGCCGGCTTGCCCGGTTTGAAGATGACCTTGGCGTCATGCTCTTCGAAGCCCGGGACGGCACGAGGAAACCGACACAGCAATGCGAGGAAATCGTCGCGATTGCGGGGAAAATGTCGGATCAGGCCGGCCGCATAGCCATGATCGGCAAGGCGCAGTCGGGACCGGTCGGCACCAGAAGGATCGCAACGACCGACTCGATCGCGACGGAAGTGCTCGCGCCCGGCCTCGCATCTCTTCTTGCGACCTTTCCCGGGCTCTCCATCGAGTTTCTTGCGTCGACAGAGAATGTTGATTTCTCACGCTGGGAAGCCGACATCGCGGTCCGGTTCCAGCGCCCGGACAAAGGCGACTTTGTCATTTCCAAGCTGGCCGACATCGACTTGCTCCTGATCGAGCCGGCCGATACGACCGCGCCATCCGACCAGTTTGTCTGCGCCTATCCCGAAGACCTTGACCTGACGCCGGAGTCCCAGCATCTCGCCAGCATCGGATTGAAGAGACAGGCGCGCTGCTTCACCAAGAACCTTCTGGTTCAAAAGCAGCTCCTTCAATCAGGCCGATGTACTGCCATCCTGGCGAGCTACATGTGTCTCGATCTTCTGGACGATCCGCGATTCCGGATTTCCAGGCTGCCCCAGAACCGCAGCGTCTGGCTGCTCGTACAGTCCCACCTCAAGCACGATACCGCTACACGTGCAGTGATCGACTGGATCAAAGCATGCTTCGGAGGGCTGGACGGCGCTGTTGCACGGGTTCCCGAGAAATCACAGTAGTCGAGGCAGCATCGAATTGACCCGCAGGATAAGATGCAGACACTCATGCCTTTGGCGAAACCATGGATCGGAGCTGAGTATTGGATGCCTTGTCGGAAGTTCTGCGGTCGGCGCGGCTGTCGGGCGGTGTCTTTCTCAAGGGAGATTTCACCGAACCCTGGTGTCTGTCCTCCGCCGTCACCGCAGGTGACTGCAGCCGCTATCTCGGGTCCGCCGACCATCTGATTCTCTACCACTACGTCATTGAGGGAGCCCTGACGATCACGACCGATGCAGGGCCGCCGGTAACTTTCCGACCCGGTCAGGTTGCGATCCTGCCGAGAAATGACCCGCACACCATGTCCGGCAGAGAACCGGCGGCACCCGTCTCCGCACTCGATGCAAACCGCATCCCCGGACCGGAAGATCTGATGATGATCGAACATGGCGGGGGCGGTGCGCCGACCCGGATCATGTGTGGATTCCTGGGCGGACCGGCGCTGGCCGGCGACCCCTTGTTCACGGCACTGCCGGATCTTCTGATTTATGACTGCGCGTCAGCGCGAAGCGGCCCCGTCGTCAGGGCGTCGCTGGAATACGCTGCGGAAGAAATTGCGAATGCGCGCGAGGGAACAGATGCGATGCTGGCGCGCCTGTCGGAACTGCTGTTCGTCGAAGCAGTCCGTGACCACATCGAGTCATTGGCCGAAAGCACCGATGGCTGGATCGGAGCGTTTAAGGACAGGACAATGAGTCGGGCCTTGGCCGAATTGCATGCAGACCCCGCGCGCGCCTGGACCGTAGAGCAACTTGCCAGAGTGACGGCAACGTCACGATCGGCACTGGCCGACAGGTTCGTGCGTTACACGGGCTGTGCTCCGATGGAGTTTCTGACGCAGCACAGGCTTCGGTTGGCGGCACGCGAACTCGCACTGACTGCGGCACCGCTGATCGAAATTGCAGATTCCGTGGGCTACGGATCGGAAGCCGCGTTCAGCCGTGCTTTCAAGAGGGTCTACGGCGTAGCGCCTTCGGTCTGGCGGCAGAACAACCGTTGACCATGCGAGCCGTCAGATGCCCGCATACCATTCGTAACCCCGGTCTTCCCAATAACCTCCCTTGCCACCCTCGATATCGGCAAATGAGGAAATCAGCTCAATTGACCGAATGTATTTCGCCATCTTATAGCCAAGCTGGCGCTCGACCCGTAGCCTGAGCGGCGCACCATTCCCGACCGGCAGCGGATTGCCGTTCATGCCGTAGGCGAGAATAGTCTGCGGGTGGTGCGCGTCGACCATGTCGATGGTCTCGTAATACTTGAACGCACCCGACAGGCCGCGCTCGATCGTATCGAAACAACGGAACAGCACATACTTCGCCCCCGGTTTCGGCCGCGTCTCGTCGAGGACCACTGACAGGGGAACACCCGTCCACTCCGCGATGCAGCTCCAGCCTTCGACGCAGTCGTGTCGCGTGATCTGTGTTCGCGACGGCATGGCCATCAGCGTTTCGCGGCTGAGAGACAGCGGCTTCTCCACCAGCCCGCCTACCGACAGACGATAGTCGGCAAATGCACCTGCAGCCAGCGCCCGGTAATCCTCGTCGGGCGGAGACGTCACGCCATTGGGCCGCTGCGGCTGCCGGACTTCGGATCTGTCGAATTCGCGGGCCAGCGCGTCACGGCCAAGCAGCATGCGCTGGACATGGAACGTGACGTCTTCCGCACCTTCCATGAAGTTGCGGACCGGGTGATCATGGGCGGTCAGACCGTCAAGGACATTGCAGCCGGAAAGGGCGACCCCTCCGGCGGTGACGCCGAGACCACGAAGCAGTTTGCGTCGGGAAAGTATGGGCTTACTCATGGCGGTGGTCCCTTTCTGGTTCGGAAGCCGGATCGGTGCGGTACCAGCCCGTGATGATGGATCGCAGTTCGTTGAGCGGACCTGCCGCGAGAATCATCGCCATGTGTACGACGAAGAATCCGACCAGCAGCAGCATCACGACAAAGTGGATGGTGCGCGCGGTCTGCCGTCCGCCGAACAGGTCGGTAAGAAACGGCGCCGCCGCATTGAAGCCCGGCGACATGGCGAGACCCGTGAAGATCATCAGCGGCAGAAGGACAAGCAGCACGCCGGCATAAGCGAGTTTCTGCAGCACGCCGTATCGTGCCGTGCGATGGATCCGAAAACGCGCATGATCGAGAATGTCGCGCGGCAGTGACCTGAAGTCCGCAAGAGTCGGCAGCAGGTCCCGGCGCAGATGCCCGTTGATCAGGCTCGCCACCAGCCAGATCAGGAGCGTCGCCACGAGAACCCAGGCTAAGAAGAAATGGATGACGCGCCCCGTTGCAAGGTCCGTGGTGGACGGGATCGTCACGGAGGACGGAAAGGCCTGCAATCTTGGCCGCTCCTCGGTGCCGGACACGCCCAAGACACCGGTGGTATCGAACCGCCTGCCGAGCACTTCCGCATAGCCCCGGGGTCCTCTGTCCGTGTTTTCGGATCCGATCGTTAGGACAGCGTTGTCATACTGAAACCCGGATTCTTCTCCCACATAGAGGACCGGGTGGGCATTGAAGATCTGCAAGCCCGTCAGCAGCAGAAAGAACAGGCATATCGCCCAGATCCAGTGTGTCGCCCGGGTCCAGACCGACTGGCGATACACCAGTCTGCCCCGTTCCGGTTTCTGTATTCCGGTCTTCGAAGCCATGACAAATCTCCCGTTCCACTTCGCGGATTGCTGAACACTCCCTGCCTGAACGGGCACGGCGGGACGAAAGTTGCACAGGCAGACGGCAAATATTCTTCTGCCCGCGATTGGGCATACATGTGCATCCGAGATAGAATTGGAATCCGATCGCCCCCTATGTCATGACTCTTCCGATTACGGACGGAAGCGGGGCACTTATTCCTGCGGGACCGGGGAACTTGGAGACGTCACAGGACATTGCGCAGTTGATAATCCGCGTTGCCATGCGGGACCGGCAAGCGTTCGATTTGCTCTATGCGCAGACGTCAGCGAAACTTTTCGGCGTCGTGCTTCGTATCTTGAAGGATCGGGCAGAAGCTGAGGACGCCATACAGGACATCTATGTAAAGATCTGGCAGCGGGCCGACCGTTACGCCGTTTCGCAGTCCAGCCCCATCTCATGGCTGGCAGCGATCGCGCGCAACCACGCGATCGACCGTATCCGCGCCCGCCGCAAGGGCCATGAAGACATCGACTCGGCGCACGATATTGCCGACGCCGGGCCGACACCCGAAGAGAGTGCGGTCGCAGGCTCCGAGAGGGGGAAAATCCATGACTGCCTCGACAGGCTCGAACCTGACCGGGCAGAGGCGGTGAAGAGCGCATACCTGGAGGGCTATTCATACCAGGAACTGGCCGAAAGGTTCGAGGTGCCGCTCAATACGATGCGAAGCTGGTTGCGCCGCAGCCTGATCAAACTGAAAGAATGCCTGGAAGAATGAGCGAAGACGCCCAAATGCCGAGTGAGCCGAAGGACGAGGACGACCTCCTCGCGGCCGAATACGTGCTGGGTGTCCTGGGCGCCGAGGACCGGGCGCGCGCGGCTGCGCGCATCGAGCAGGACCTCGCCTTTGCGCGGCTTGTGGTGGATTGGGAAAGCCGGCTGGCGGACATGAATACCGGGTTCGCCGAAGTCACGCCGCCACCTGCCGTCAAGACCGCGATCGACGACCGCCTGTTCGGCGAGGCGCCGGCCGCCGAAAAGGCATCCCTGTGGTCGAGTCTGGCGTTCTGGCGCGGCATCTCCGGCATGGCGCTCGCCGGGCTTGCGGCGCTTGCCATCGTCGTCTTCACGACCCCTGACGAACGTCCGGCCGGCGAAACGCTTGTCGCCTCGCTCAGCAGCGAGGACAGGTCCGCGCAGTTTGTCGCCATCTACGACACTGCGAAGGAGACGTTGAGCATCACGGCAACAGCCGGCGAAAAACCGTCCGACCGCGACTTCGAGCTCTGGCTGATCGCCGGCCAGAAGGCGCCGGTATCCCTGGGGCTGGTCGGTGCCGCCGGCGACCGCGCACCGAAGCTTGCCGACGCGCTCAAGACCGACTTCAGCGAAGGCGTCACGCTCGCCGTCAGCCTCGAACCGCTGGGCGGTTCAACCACCGGCGCACCGACCGGTCCGGTCATCGCTCTGGGGTCGGTGAAAAAAATTTAGTCACCCCCTGCAACTCTTCCGAAACCCGCTCCGTTACTGCCCCTGTCCCGCGCCAAGACGGGACAGTCAATTCAATCCAACGGAGCAAAATCCATGCTTAAGACTCTTCGCACACTGGCCCTGTCGGCAACCATCGCAGCCATCGGCACGGGCGTAGCCCTCGCCGGCAATCCCAAGGTCGGCGGCGCACCGATGTTCGCCACCAAGAACATCATCGAGAATGCCGTGAACTCGAAGGACCACACCACGCTTGTCGCAGCCGTCAAGGCGGCGGGGCTTGTGAAAACCCTTCAGGGCAATGGCCCGTTCACGGTGTTCGCACCGACCAACTCCGCGTTCGATGCGCTGCCCGAGGGCACGGTCGACACGCTGCTGAAGCCGGAAAACAAGGACACGCTGGTCAAGATCCTGACCTGTCATGTGGTTGGCGCGGACGCCACGTCGAAGATGATCAACAAGATGATAAGCGACGACGGCGGTGCCCACACGATCAAGACCGTCGGCGGCTGTGAGTTCACGGCAATGCAGAAGGACGGCGTCATCTCGATCAAGGACGGCAAGGGCAACGTCGCCAAGGTGACCATTGCCGACGTCAAGCAGTCAAACGGCGTCATCCACGTCATCGACACCGTGCTGCTGCCGAAGTCGTAATCGCTAATCAGCCCCCGCTGTCCGGTTGCTGAGACCGGACAGAGCCCCGCGTGCGACGGTTCCATGTCGTCGTGAGCACGCCGCACGCGGGCGTTTATTTCGACTGCTACTTCCTCGACACGAACCACACATTCATCGGATCGTGCGGCAACCGGTTCAATTCAGGCCTTCTGAACCCTGCCGCCTCAAGCATTGCCTGGGCCGTTTCCCAGCCCCACATGGTGCCGAGCCCCGGTCCGCCCTGCCCGATCGAGACTGGTGTGCAGTGCGTAAGGGAAACTGCGTAGAGAAATGACGCCATCGGGAAATCGAGATTGCTCTCGAGATGGGCCGACCCGCCGACGTCCTGCATCAGGTAGACGCCACCCGGCCGCAAGGCACCGTAGATCCCCGTCAGCAAGCCTTGCGGATCTTTCTGGTCATGCACCGCATCGAATGTCGTGATGAAATCGAAACTCTCGGGCTCATCAAAGTCTGACATGTCCTTGGCCTCGAACCGGACGTTGGACAGTTCCTTCTTCACGGCCGTTTCGCGGGCATCGGCGACGGCATCCGGCGACAGGTCGTACCCGGTGAACCGGCTCGCCGGGAACCGTTCCGCCATCGCGATCAGTGCATGACCGCTTCCGCATCCAGCGTCGAGCACGTCGATGCCGGCAACAAGCCGGTCCTCGATGCCGCAGACCAGCGCAAGCACGTCTTCGAACAGCGAGTCGACAACCGTCATGTCGCTGTCTTCCGCCATCATCTGATGGAAACAGGGATAGTCGCCGTAAGACGTCCCCTCGCCGGTCCTGAAGCACTGCAGGACATTCTCCTGAACGGCCCCCATCAGCGCGACATGCTGCGCGTAGACCGCCATGTTGCCGAGCGCGCCGCCTCGCGTCAGCGACGCCGCGTGCGCCTTCGGCAGGTAGTAGGTCCTGTCTGAAGCGCCGTAGACAAGGATCCCGGCGGTTACCAGGGCGGCCAGCCATTCGCGCACATAGCGCTCAGCCAGTCCGGCGGCATCGGCAATCTCCTGACTGGTCGAAGGCCCGCGATCCGCGAGTGTGTCGAACAGGCCTGTCCGGTGACCGATCGAGATCATGACGCTCTGGGCCCCGGCATCGATTATCTCGCAGGTCCGGTCGAGAAAGGCTTCCGCCGCGGCATCGGAATTGTCGTAGGTAACGGTTTCAGCGGTCATTTGAAATCTCCTGAATGCTCAAGATTGAGATCGATACCGGCACACTTAGGCGGTCGGATCAGGAGCGATTAGAGTGAAATTGGACAAAAACAGGTCAGACGTGCCATTTATCGGCTATGAGATCGAAAAATGACACGGCCGAGCGCCGGCCGATGATTTGCCTGCTTGCAACGGAGGAGAGTTCCCCGGGCACGCTCTTCGGCCTGCACGAAGTGTTCTCGGTCCTTGAGCCGGGCTGGATCGAATTGACCGGCGAGACTGAATTCTGCGCAGGGTTCGATGTCCGGATCGTTTCCGAAACCGGGACAAACCTCACCTGCACGGGCGGCATTACTGTCACACCCGATGCATCCATTGAGGACATTGACCGTGCCGACGCCGTCATCGTCTCCGATCTCGGCATCGACCCGTCTGCCGACCATCGTTCGCGCTGGCCGGAGGTCATCCGCTGGCTGCGCCGCATCCACGATGCCGGCGGCATGATCTGCTCGGTCTGTTCCGGCGCGATCCTGGTCGCCAATACCGGGCTGCTGGACGGCCACAGCGCAACGACACACTGGGGCTTCGTCGACCACATGCGCCGCTTCTATCCGGACATACGGCCGGAAGGCGAGCGGATACTCGTGAGCGCCGGCCCGGATCAGCGTCTCGTGACCGGGGGCGGACTGACATCGTGGCAGGATCTCGCTCTCTATCTGATCGGACGGTTTCACGGCGAAGCGGCTGCCATCAAGGCATCCAAACTGTTCCTGTTCGGCGACCGGAGCGAAGGACAGTTGCCCTATACGACCATGCCGAGGCCGGAGCCGCATGGTGACGCGGTCATCGCCGCGAGCCAGGAGTGGGTCGCTGAGAACTATGCCGTGGCAAACCCTGTGAGCGCCATGGTCAGCCAGTCCACGCTTCCGGAACGGACGTTCAAACGCCGGTTCAGAAAAGCGACCGGCCTGGCCCCGGTTGACTATATCCAGCGTCTGCGGATCGAGGAGGCCAAGCAGATGCTGGAAATGACATCGGACAGTATCGACAGCATTGCCCGGCAAGTCGGCTATGAAGACACAACGTCCTTCCGCCGGCTCTTCAAACGTCTGGCAGGCGTGACTCCCGGCCGATACCGCCAGCGTTACCGGCTCGTCACGGACACCATCCGCCACACCGGATAGCACTGAACCAGGCTGCGATACGGGCGCCATTTCCGCGACAGGCATCTCGAACAGGCGTTTACATGGCTGTCATATTGTTCGGGAATAAACCGGTTTCCCGCCTGTTTTCATCGTGATCAGAAGGTCCCAGATCCGTCTTCGCCAGGAGGTCACGATGCTCATCCGCAGGAGCCAGACAGCCATTGTTCCGGCGCCCTATCCGGTTAAACCAATTTCGCTGATCCGAAATCTCAACTCTGAAACCAACCCGAATTCAAAGACTTGGCCGATCATTTCACTAATCTGCGCGATGGCCGTCAGCCTTGCGCTCTGGTACTTCCCGACAGAGTTGCCGGCAGCCGGGCGGATGGCGCTCGGCGTCACTGCGTTCTGCGTGATCGGCTGGACGATGACGCCCGTCCGTGACTCGGTTGTCGCCATGACCGGCGCGATCATGCTGGTCGGGCTGGGCGTGATCCCGGACACCGCATTGTTCGCGGCACTCGGCCACGAACTTGTGTGGCTGCTGCTGGCGGCCTTTGTGATCGCCGCGATCCTGAAATCGAGCGGCCTGCTCGAACGGACCGTCTTTACGGCCATACGGCCATTCTCGACCGTGACGGGCCTGTTCTACGGCCTGACGGGGATTATCGCGATGACAGCCTTTGTCGTGCCCTCGACGTCCGGCCGCGCCGCTCTGATGCTGCCGATCTTCATGGCGCTTGCCGACAACCTGCCTGACAGACGCCTGCTTCGCCCTCTTGCGCTGCTGTTCCCGAGCGTCATCCTGCTTTCCGCGGGTGGCTCGCTGATCGGCGCCGGCGCGCATTTCATCGCGATCGACACCATCCGGCGCGCCGGTGGCGGGACCATCGGCTTTGCCGAGTGGATGCTGCTTGCCTTCCCGTTTGCAATCCTCTGCTGCTTTGCGGCGACCTGGCTCATCATCCGCCTATTCGTTCCCGGGGAACTGCGTCGCGGAGCCGCTCCGGCAGTTCGCCGCGATACCGCCCCCCTGACGGCACAGCAGAAACAGATCGGCGCGATCGTTCTCGGCGTCATCGGCCTCTGGATGACCACACCTCTGCACGGCTTCAACATTGCGCTCGTCGCGGTGGCAGGCGCGGCCCTCCTGCTTGCCGGCAACTTCTCGAGCATCAATGCGAAGGACGCGTTCAAGAGTGTGGAGATCGAGCTCATTGTCTTCATCGCCGCGACGTCGGTCATCGCTGGCGCCATCGTGACGACCAGTGCGGACAAGTGGCTCGTCGCAGGCCTGCTCGACGTCCTGCCGCCCGCTGCGACCACATCTGCCGCAGCACTTGTTGCAGTGACGGCCGCGGTGGCGATCGCTGCCCATGTCGTCGTCAACTCGAGAACCGCGCGCGCTGCAATTCTCATTCCTGCACTCGCGATCCCGATGGCCGGCTTCGGTCTCGACCTCCAGGTCGTGGTGCTTCTCACCGTACTCGGCACCGGCTTCTGCCAGACCCTTATGGCCAGCGCGAAACCTGTGCTGCTCTACGGCAATCTCGAACGCGAAACGTTCGGCCAGCCGGACCTGTTCCGCCTCTCTCTGTCTCTGGCGCCGCTGATATTTGCGCTGCTTGTCGGCTTCGCGCTCTATGTCTGGCCGGTTCTGATCCCGGTTCTGTAGGCGGCGAATAATCAAACCTTTCCATAAACTTGGAAGAGCCTCCTCCTGTCACGGGCGGAGGCTCTTTTCAGTGTTAGGGCTGAAAGTTTTCGTATCCAGATCGGGAATAACTCCACGCCCTGTCTGTTGTCCGCGCAACAGTATCCGCTTGCGAGGAGTTGAAAGAATGAGCTTCACGATTCTGGTTGCCCCGTCCGGCTTCAAGGAGTCGATCGACGTCGAAGACGTCACATCCGCGATCACGTCGGGTGTGCGCCGGGTCCTGCCCGAGGCGCGCATCCTGCAGGCGCCGATGGTGGACGGCGGCGAAGGGTTCACCAAGGCGATCGTCGAGGCCACCGGCGGCACGATTCACTCCCTCGATGTCACCGGCCCGGTCGGCCGCAAGGTCGAATCCTTCTTCGGCATGATGGGTCGCGAGCACGGCAAGACCGCAATCATCGAAATGGCTGCGGCGGCCGGCTTGCGCCTCGTGCCGCGCGAAATGCGCGATCCGACGCAGACGACCAGCCGCGGTGTCGGCGAGCTGATCATGGCCGCGCTCGATGCGGGCGCGAACCGGATTCTGATCGGATGCGGCGACAGCGGCATCAATGACGGCGGCGCCGGCATGGCGCAGGCCCTTGGCGCGAGACTGCTGGACAAGGCAGGGAAGCCGATCGGCAATGGCGGTGCCGAGTTGCGCAGGCTCGCAATGCTCGACATGAACACAGTCGACCCGCGGCTTGCCGGCGTCCGGATCGACGTTGCCGTCAACTGGCACAACGTTCTGCTTGGCCCGAAGGGCGTTGCCCGGGTGTTCGGGCCTCAAAAGGGCGCCACGCCCGAGCAGGTCGAATTGCTCGAGGCCGGCCTCAGGAACTACGCGGAGTGCATTTTCCACGCGACCGGTCTCGACATTGGCCTGAGCAACGGTTCCGGCGCGTCAGGCGGTCTCGGCGCCGGTCTGGTGGCCTTCGCCGGCGCCGCGCTTCATCCGCGATACGACATCGTCATGAAGTATCTGGCATTCGACGAGCTGCTTCACGATGCCGATCTCGTGATTACCGCTGAAGGATCGCTCGACGGTCAGAGCCCCTACGGCAAGGTTCCCTGCGAGGTCGCCCGCCGGGCCCGCGCCAAAGGCGTTCCCACGATCGCCATCGCCGGGACCATCGGCAAGGGTGTCACGGAGACGTTCGACAACGGCATCGACGCCTTCGCCTCCATCATCAAGCGCCCGTGCACGCTCGAGGAAGCCATCGACAAGGGCGAGAAGTTCCTGGAACGCGCCGCCGAGGACGCCATGCGCATGGTCATGGTGGGCACGAAGCTCACGGCCAGTCCGGCCGCCAACGACCTGGAACCGCGGTCAGAGGCCGCGTAACGGAACCCCCACACACTCCAGGTCTCCTCAGGAATCGACCGGCATGGTGGTCGCCGGGCACTTCCCCACTCAGTGTGTCCCGGCGAGCCGGTCGATTTCCTGTTTCACCAGGTCAGGTCTGGCGTAGTGCGGCATGTGGCCGACACCGTCCAGCAGGATCAGGCGGGCGCCCGGCACCTCTCGCTCAAGCGACGTCGAGTGGATTGTCGGCCACACGGTCTTGTCGTCGCGGCCGGTGATGATGGTCAGCGGCACCTTGATATTCCTGTAGCGCGGCGACTGGCGGACAACAAAGTCGTACAGTCCCGCCACATCGATGGCATTGGCCCGGAACGACGCCGGGCGAAGGATCAGCGGGATTGCGGCCCGCTCGACATAGCCTTCCGGAGGTGTCTGCGGCTTGAAGACCGACCGCGTACCGCCCGCCATGCGGAGTTCGGCAAGGGGCAGAACGATCGTCCGGGCGAACAGCTCACCGATCAGGGGCGTGGCGGTCAGCGTGTAATACCAGTCGATCCCGCCGGGCCAGGGGTGACTGGCCGGAGCAAGCGCCAGAACGCCCTTCAATCGATCAGGGTGCTCAAGGGCATAGCTCAGGATGAGGGAACCCGCCCAGGAATGCCCGACAATCAGATGCTCGCCGATCCCGAGTTTCCCGACCGCCTTGGCGAGAAGCCGGGCCTGCGCTGCGGGATCAAGCGCATCCGCGTCCGCCGGACGGTCACTCCAGCCGAAGCCGGGCCGGTCGAAGGCGACCACCCGGTAATCCTGCGCGAGCATGTCGGCAACGCCCAGCCTCAGATCGCGAAGATTGCTGCTGGCGCCGTGCACCACGACAATGGTTGGTTTTCCGTTGTCTCTGGGCCCCTGATCGACATAGTGGAGCCGGACCCCGTCGGCCTCCACATAGCTGCCGGTCGCGGGAAAGGCCGTTTCGATCGCCCGCGACCGCATCGCGGTATAGGTCGCCGCAACGGACAGGAAGACCGCAACAAAAACGGTGATATAGACCATCACTCGCCACATATCTCTTTTTCAACGGGGAGTTGGCTGACAACCAGGTAATACGGGCCGATCCTGCACCTGGATCGCATCGGGAACCGTCAGATGCCGCGGCCCTCGACATTCACGCTGAGCGATTTGACGGCATCGAGGGCGCCCTTGAGATAGGGATGATACTTCAGGGCCTCGCGGAATGCTGAAAGCGCGCCGCGTTCATCACCCAGATCCCGCATGATCATGCCCAGGCCGGACAGTGCACCGTAGTGGCGCGGTTCGATCTCAAGCACCTTCTTGATGTCGAGCGCCGATTTGTGGTGCTCGTCCTGCAGATAGTAGACCGTGGCACGCTTGTTCCAGCCTTCCGCATAGTCGGGCGCGAGATCCACGATCGCGTCGAGCAGTTTGAGCGCAACATCGTTTTTCTTGCCGCTCATGGCTTCGACCGCCTGCTGCATCAGTAGATCGATCGTCGGACTGCCTGACCGCAGCCAGACCTTCCAGACGGCCTCGGACAGGGTCTTTGCCGAGTCTTCGTCTTCCGCCTTCGCCAGCCTGTCGAGCAGGGAATCGAGCAGATTCTCTTCGTTTTCCGCCTTTTCGGCGGGGCTGATCTTCTTTTCGAGATGAGGGCCGCTGGAGGGCTTTGCCCCGGCCGGCGCCGGAGCAAACACGGCGAACACGAGGCCCGCCAGAAGAATCGCTCGTATTGGATACTGCATGACCGGAAGTGTAGCGCGCTGTGCAAAGGCCGGTCAAAAACACAATCGTCGCATCGCGAATTTGTGAGGGCGCGGATGAAGTGCTCTTCGACACGCCAAAAACGCAAAACGCCGCGCACGGCGTGTACGCGGCATCGTTCATCCCCGCCGGGGATGCTTTGCGCAGGCGGTCAGCCCTGGCGGGCCTTGAAGCGCCTGTTCGTTTTGTTGATCACATAAAGCCGCCCGCGCCGGCGCACGACACGATTGTCGCGATGCCGCTTCTGAAGCGACTTGAGAGAATTGCGGATCTTCATGGTATTCACCTTTTTTGGCAAAGCGGCCGCGTGGCGCCGAGCCTCAATTCGGCGCGGAACATAAGCTTGTGACCGGTCACTGTCAACCGTGACGCACGTATACAGTGCTGCCATACTCGCTCATTCCAGGCTTCGAAACCCTTAAAGGCCTTTCTGAATGCAGATCAGCGTTGACCTCGCCGTAACGCTTGGCGCCATGACGGCCTTTCTCGCGGTCGCAGCCTGGATGATCGTGCTCGAAAAGCGACAGAGACCACCCGGCACACCCAGACTCGTTCCGACAACGCCGGTTCTGTTCATCTGCATGCTCGGCGTTGTCATCGCGCTGGCGCATTTGGTCAGCATCGTCACAGGTTCTCCGCACGTCGGACGGATGGGAGGATTGCCGTGACCGCAGGCGAAAATTACGGTTAACAGATTGTCAACGAGCCGCAGAGTAAGTTTCAGTCAACCGAACTCAATCAGTGAAGCGCCCGCCATCGGCGGACTGCGGCGGCACAATGGCCAAGACCTACGATCTTTCAGCGCTTTCAGCACTCGTCATCGACGACAACCACCACATGGTGTCCATTATCAAGACATTGCTGCGGGGCTTCGGCGTGAAGAGGATCACCGAGGCGACCGACGGGATGGCCGCCTTCGAGGTTTTCCGCAATGCGCGTTCCGACATCATCCTGCTCGACTACATGATGCCGTCATTCGACGGTCTGGAGTTCACGCGTCTCGTGAGGACCGCATCGGACAGCCCGAACCCGCAGGTTCCGATCATCATGGTGACGGCCTACACCGAACGCGCCAATATCGAGGCGGCCCGGGACGCGGGCGTGACGGAATTGCTGACCAAGCCCATCGCGGCTATCGATCTTTATCGTCGCATTGTCGCCGTGATTGAGCGGCCAAGGCCGTTCATCCAGTCGAGGAAGTATGTCGGGCCGTGCCGCAGGCGCGCACCCTTCCCCAATCCGGATTACAGGGGCCCGGAACGCCGAAAGGAACACAAGGAAGAGGAAGCCGGCGCCGCCTGAATCCGTATCGAACGTTCTACAGGACGTGTGGATCGAAATACGCAACGCTGATGCTGACCCTGCCCGACGGCACGTAACGGCCGTCGCCACCCCTCCTGAAGTCGGGACTCGAGGAAAACCTGAAATGCCCGCCCTGACATCGCCATTCGGCCGTCACTGATCCGGATTTCGTTTTTTCGCCGGCATAGTCGCAATTTCGCTCCGACAGGTGCCGCCTGTAGAGGGCGAGGCTGTCATCGGCTTTCGCCGCAGGCACCGTGTAGCGCAGTTCTGTGAAGGGCTGCGCCGGACCGTCGCCGGGAAAGGCCCTGTACCTCAGTTCCGTGTGATCGTCGGGAGGGGGCAAATCCCTGATCTGCCCCGCAACCAGCAGATAGTAGAAAGGGCTGCCGCGCCGGTATTCGGCGTTTTCGTCGAACGCAAGGCTGCAGGTGTAGAACGCCAGTCCGATAATCAACAGCACCGCAAGCAGGATGAGGCGTCCGATCAAGGCCCGGTGAACTCCTGCTGCGCTGCCTCGCTAATGGTACCAGGGATTGTAGGAAACGGATGTGACCCGAAGGCCGTCATGGCCGACAGTGCAGAAGCTGGCGGCGGGGACCATCCCCTTGGTGGCGCTTACCGACAGATAGGCCGGCATCCCGTATCGGGCTCCCCTGATCATCACGGAAAAGCCCAGATCACGCGCCTTGCGCCGTGCGAGGTCGACGGCGGTGCCCGTCTTCATATCCGAGCAGAATGCCATCATCTGCTGCTCCTGGCGCGAAAATGAACCGTAGAGCGATCCGACGGCAACTGCCCCTGCCGATACCGTTACAGCCGCCAGAATGATCATCGTCCCCGAATTCAGAATGCCCCTCGCATCCTGCGCCTGCATGTTCTCTTCCGTCACTGCGAATCTCTCCCCTGCCCGCCAGTTCAGTTCAAACGCAACTACGGTCTAGTTCATGATGCTGCCCGCCACGTGCTCCAGACGTGCAATGCTCTGAAAATGGTAAAGTGCGCCGTCTTCCGGCGACCGCCATCCGGCATACGCCGGCCACGGATATCCCCTGTTTCCGCCTGGAACGTCTTGGCGCCATCATCGAGCATATCTTCCATATCGGCAGTCGGACTGCGTTCCACAAGCGTTACCGTCGCAAAAATCTGCTTTCCCTGCTTCTCGGCTGCTCCAGCGGAACCGCATTTTGCGTCTCGTCGGCGCCAAGACCTGACCCGGAACCGGAAGAACGGCAGCGAAAACCGGCGTCTGCGGCAGAAAATGCCGGAACATGTCGTCATCCCCTTTCGTACCGCCGTGCGCTCATAGCGCCGCGAATATCGGAACTTCGAATTCCGACTCGTATTCCGGGTCGTCGCGGCCGGTCTTGCGGACACTGATTTTCCAGATCACCTCGACGTCGGCGTCGGCATAACCGCTTTGCGGTACGTCACCGGGAATGTCGAATTCTACCGGCACGTGAACGCAGCCATCGTTCAGCGTCATTTTCGACGGGGGAACCCGTGTCGATTCTTCAAAAAACGGGAGCTGGTCCTGGACCGAATGACGCCGCCGGAGATCGTCCGTTCCGACGTGATCGGCCGTCGTCCAGTGGCGTTCGAAACCGGTCAGTTGAATCAGAAAAGCCTTCTTTGGCTTCGTTTTGAACTTGGTCTCTACGATGCTCTCGAACACGCTGCCGGGCCGGCCCGGCAGTGTCTGGATGATCAGGGTCGAGCGGCCGTATGAAAGCCAGTGCACGGTCCTTTTGAGTGCCGCCCAGACCGTGATGACACCGATCAGGATCAAAGCGGCTGCCAGGAAAAGCACCGGTCCGCCCTCTTCGAGGATCGCGTCCTTGCGGTCGGCAACCATGAAGCCGATCGCGGCCCACCAGTGCGCCGCGAAGAACCAAAGGAACAGGGCGATGCTTCTGGGGGAATGCGTAACCCGGCCCTTCGCCCAGGACGGATTGGCCAGCCACGGCCGGCCGTCCGCCGTGAATGGATCCGGCCGGTCCGGCTTCCGCTTGTCCGGCACCCAGGTCCGATAGAGGCCATACCCGCACAACGAGACTGCCATCAGGGAGGCCTCTGCCGAAAGGACCGCCGGCAGCAGCGGAAGGCCCTGTTCCAGATACAGGCCCGGAATATTGATCAGAAACGCTCCGGTCAGAACTCCGGCCGCAACCAGGATCACCGATACGAAAATCCGTCCCATGCCCCATCCATTGTCATCAGGTACGACAGCCGCACGTCTCAGTTTTTCCGCACGGCGCTGTTTGCGACGCGCAGCAACGCGGGACTCGCCGGAAAGGAGTAACCGTTGTCCGGAATGTAATATTGCTGATCGACCGGGTTCTTCAGCAGCGTCACGATAATGCCCGCGCCGACCAGGTCATCCTTCAGCTTCTCCCCGACCCACCAGTAAAAGACAGGTCTGTCGGTGGAAGGCCCCTTGAAGTGTTTTAGTGTCCTGGCGTCGATACGGTACCGGACATGATCTCCGCTGCGGTTTTGTTCGCTGACCCCTGTGACCTCGACATGAGCAACGAGGTCCGCCGCCTTGATGTTTTCCTCGAGCATCGCGGCAAAGGCATCAGTGATGTTCTGTTCCGCGGTCTCTGCCGGACGGATTGAGAGTGCCGAAAGTACGATCAGCAGAATGACCGGAATCGCGTGCAGTCGTGTCATGGCGAATCGCCCTCCTGATCGGGATTTAGTGATCCGCCATGCCGCGTTTCATCCTCCAAATGGAGGATGACAGGCACTTGCTTTCGTCATGCCCGTCGAAGCGCGGGCATTCTTGTCCGACGTGAAGAGAGAACAGCGCGAGAAGAAGATGGCCCGTGAGCGCAACGCCGGACCCGCTGGAAGCCACTCTTGTCGACTACGTCATCGACTCGCTGGCGGACCGGGCGCGCTAGGCCAATCTACGAAGATTTCGGGAATACGTCGAACATTCATGACAATTGTCAAACTGAGTTTGAATTCGTAGATTGCGTGTATGTAAAAATGGGTACGCAAATACCCGAATTCTAAAGTCTTTTGCCCCTATGAAATACGTTTCTCCGTCGGTAAATGTCACCGCATTCAATTGCCCCCATTGCGATGTATTGACAACTCAGTATTGGCACTACGTTCTCTGCACTCGCGAAAAACCCGACATTACGCCGAGTATTACGAACAACCGACACGAAGCCACCCTCGCGGCGGTGGGCATGTTCTCGGCTGACGATGCTGGTGGAGAAAAGTCAATTGGCAAGGATCAGACGCTGTTCCCACCTAAGTTAGAAGCAGTGGAGAACTGGCGTGCTCAACTCAATGCGAAGCATATGTGGTTGTCGCAATGTCACGAATGTAAGCAGGTTGCCATATGGATCTTTAATCGAATGGTTTGGCCACTTCACGGGAAAGCCCCACTGGCCAACAAAGATATGCCCGACGATGTTCGGTTGGATTATCAGGAAGCGAGTTCCATCCTAGACCTTTCCCCTCGCGGTTCTGCTGCACTCCTCAGGCTGGCGATCCAGAAACTCTGTAAACATTTGGGAGAAAAAGGCAAAAACATCAACGATGACATCGCTTCGTTAGTGAAGAAGGGGTTGCCCGAACAGGTTCAACAGGCCCTTGATATCGTCCGTGTCATAGGAAATGAATCGGTTCACCCAGGTACCATGGATCTCAAGGATGATAGAGAGACAGCAGAACGGTTGTTCAGCCTCGTAAATCTTATTGTTGAGATCAGGATTTCACAGCCAAAACACGTCCAGGAAATGTACTCCCAGTTACCGGAAGCAAAATTGAAGGATATCGCCAAGAGGGATCGTGACAGCAAATCGTAGTCACGAACAGAACTCCAAATGGATCGCTGCGACAGCGCCATCAGCCCATCGCCGAAACGTGCTTTCGCCACGACCGCAGCGTTCAGCCAGCTTCCACCACGGAACACTGAATGCGCGGAAGTAGGGTAACCGGAACGCCCTAGCTAGGCTGCTCGCCGAACTCAGGCAGGTGGGGGACCTAGACGGAAAGAACCCGAAGACGCCCCCCGCCCACACTCCCGTCAATCCGTCATCTTGACCGCATAGTTCGCGATGCGCTGGCCGAGCAGGCGTGCGGTTTCAAGATCACCGCTGCGCGGTGCTTCTTCCGGCGAGGCATCGGATGGCGAAATTGCCAGCGCACCCGCGAATCCGGCCGTCCAGTTGACGTCGTCGGGCCCATGCGCCTTGGTATTGGCCGGCATCAGACCCGTCCCGACCCATATCTGGCTGTGCTGCTGGGAGAGCGTGAAAAAGTAGTTGATGGTCGAGCCCTTGTCACCGTTCACGGACGCCGAATTGGTGAAACCGCCGGCGATCTTGTCCTTCCATGCGGACGTGAACCACGGTTTGGAACTCTGGTCGGCGAATTTTTTGAACTGCCACGCGGGCCCGCCCATATAGGTCGGGCTGCCGTAGATGATGGCGTCCTGGGCACCGAGAGTTTCCCAGCTTTCGTCCGGCAGACCGCCGTCTTCGCCGATCTCGAAAACCGTAACCGTCACGCCGTCGACGGAGTCTGCTCCGTCGCGGACGGCTTCCGCCTGCTTTTTGGTGTGTCCGTAACCGCTGAAAAACACGATGCCGACATTCGCCACGACCTGCTCCTTCATTCCGTTAATTCTCACGAGTGCGCGGGCATGGCCATGCCGCCTGTCCCGCCTTCAGGGAACTAGGTAATATCTATAGTTACTTTTTAAAAGTAGGCACTATATGGTAACTAAAGCACTCAAGAGGAACGAAAGGCCGGCTCCCATGGCAATCGAACACCTGCCCGGCAAATGCCCGATGGACGCGATTCTGCGGCTGATCATGGGGCCCTGGACGACGTACATCCTGTGGATCCTCGAGTCCGAGGGCCCTCAGCGCTTCGGCGCGCTCAAGGCCCATATGCCGAAGATTTCGTCGAAAGTCCTGACCGACAGGCTGCGCCATCTGGAAGCGGCGGGACTTGTCCACCGCGACTACCAGCCGACCATCCCGCCCGCCGTCACCTATTCGCTCACCGCGCGCGGACACGAGCTCAAGACGGTGCTGAAAGGCCTCAACACGGTCGCGCTGCGCTGGCGGGAAGAGGATGAGGCAGCCGAGATGCAAGGCATGGACACGAGCGTCAACACGTGACTGCCGGGCAAGCCGCCGATGAATTCAGATTGTCGGGGAAGGAAATGGTGGGCGTGACTGGGATTGAACCAGTGACCCCTTCGATGTCAACGAAGTGCTCTCCCGCTGAGCTACACGCCCTTGAGCGACCGTCTGCCGGTCACCCGGCGACCATATATCGGGATTGCCCGCCCCGCGCAAGCCCTGCCGCGTCAAGTTTTGAGGAATTCGGTTGCGGCCGCGACTGCGGGCCGTGTCAGGCGGCGATCAGCCGGTCGACTTCGTTCACCAGTTCGCGCAGGTGGAACGGCTTGGACAGGACCTTGGCATCCTTGGGAGCCTCATTGTCCGGATTGAGCGCCACCGCGGCAAAGCCGGTTATGAACATGATCTTCATGGCCGGATCCAGCTCGGCAGCCCGCCGGGCCAGCTCGATACCGTCCATTTCAGGCATGACGATATCGGTCAGCAGAAGCTCAAAACTCTCCGATTTCACGCGTTCATAGGCGCTCATACCCTCTCCGTAGGACACGACCTCGTGGCCCGCGTTTTCGAGCGCCCTGACGAGGAATCGGCGCATGTCCTCGTCGTCTTCGGCAAGCAGAATCTTCGCCATTGCTACGTCCGCTACACAACCAGCTTCAGGATGATCCCCAAGTATTGACTACACTTTATATTGGCATAGGTAAATAGCCGGTGAAAGCGCGGCCAGACGGCTTTTTCAGCGGTGCCGCCCGGGCCGGCGCGCCGACCCTTAGCGATGGACTCGTGAACGGGATACTGGCAAGCTTCTCCTCCCGTCGGGGTGGTCGGGTATCGTTGCTCAGAACAGGAAACAAGCTCCAGATGGAAGACCCGGCCTCCCTTTTTGTGCCGCCTTTCGAGGTGATCCCGCCGGAAAACCAGGCCGCGCCGCTGCTCTTCAATTCACCGCACAGCGGCCGCATCTACCCCGAGTCCTTTCTGGAATCCTCGCAGCTCGACGCCCACAGCCTGCGGAAGTCCGAAGACTGCTATGTGGACGAACTGTTTCACGGGGTAGTCCGGATCGGCGCGCCGCTGATGCACGCGAAGTTTCCGCGCGCCTATCTCGATCTGAATCGCGAGCCGTACGAACTCGACCCCCTGATGTTCTCCGACGATCTGCCGGACTACGTGAATACGCGTTCCGTCCGCGCGGCCGGCGGGCTCGGAACGGTGGCCCGCATCGTCAGCGAGGCGGCTGAAATCTATGAGGCCCCGCTACCCTTCGCGGAGGCACAGCGGCGCATCACGTCGCTGTACATTCCCTACCACACCAGGCTGCGGTCGCTGCTCGCGGCAACACGGGAGCGCTTCGGCGCGATGCTCATGGTCGACTGCCATTCCATGCCGTCTTCGGTCAGCTCCAGCCCGGCACGCCGTTCCGGCAGCCGTCCGGATTTCGTGCTCGGCGACCGCTATGGCGCCGCATGCTCAAGGACGATCACCGATTTCGTCGAAGCGCTGCTGACCCGGCTTGGCTACTCCGTCGTGCGCAACAAGCCCTATGCCGGTGGCTACATCACCCAGACCTACGGCCGCCCGCACAGGGGCATTCACACCCTGCAGATCGAGATCAACCGCGCGCTCTACATCGACGAGGAAACGCTGGAAAAGCATGCCGGGTTCGATCGTCTGGTGGACAGGCTGCACACGCTTTCTGACGAACTCGTCAATGCCTTGCCCTCGATGATTTATCCGGGTCAGGCAGCGGCCGAGTAACGCCCGGCCGGCATTCCGAAACTCACTCTATGCAAAGAAAAAGGGCCGTTCCGGATTAGGGAACGGCCCAAGTCTAGGGAGGAAACGCCCAGGAAGGGCTGCGAGCATCACGACAAAGTCGCTTTGCTGCGCTGCATTAATATCGCATCGCATCGCACAAATATCAAGGGCAATCGCATGAAAAATTTGTGACGGCGCAAAAAATCGTATTTACCTCTAACCAGTTGTATTTATGACACAAATTTTCAACACGCATCGACGTGCACAAATTTCGGCGTTCTGCTTGGGAGAATCTCAGCTCCTGAAATTCAGCCATTTCAATCGGTTTAATAGAATATTTGTTGCATTGCACATAAATTCACCATTCCTGCTCAAATTTACTCCGGTTTGCGGTCGCCGGAAAAGAGATAGGCGGCGGTAGCCAGTGCCAGCCCGGCCAGCATGACGCCAAAGCAGGCGCGGTAGGCGCTCAGGCCCGCAGGGGCGTCCGTGCCGCCGGAAACGAACTCGATGGCAAACCCCGTCGCGACCTGCATTGCAAAAACGCCTGTCATGACGGCGGTGTTGAGAAGCGTGATGCCCCGCCCCACGAGACGGTCCTCGAACAGCGCGCGCCCGTGTGCCATCAGAACCGGCACATAGGCGCAGACCATTCCGAATGCGCCGAACAGGGCATAGAGCCCTGCCGGAGGCAGCTTCGGTCCGAAAACGAATACGCACAGCAGCGACATCGTCAGGATGGAACCTACGACGACCGGCCATTTGCGGCTGTTGGTCAGTCTGTCCATGCGCGCCCAGACGGCGAGACCGACGAGCTGGCTGGCTGCCATGACGAACAGCACCGTGCCCCGGGCCGTACTGTCCAGTCCATAGACGTCGTTGAGATAGGGCCCGCCCCAGAGTCCCAGCATGCTGGCGAAAACGCCATAGACCGCCAGGTTCATCATGAAGACGGGCACCACATCCCGCTGGCGCAAAGCTTCCCCGACGCCGGCGATGCTCTGTCTCAGGGTTTCGCGCGGCCGGTCGTGAAAGGCATGGCCGGGCGGCGCGTCCCTGACCCACGCTGCCGCCGCCGCCGCGGCACCAACAGCCAGCACCGCAACCAGCACGAAGGCGGCGCGCCAGCCGAACGTCGAACTGGCCCAGCCGAGCGGTGCGGTCGCGCCGAGCGTGCCGATATTCCCGATGGCGAGCAGCAGGCTGACATATCCGGCATAGACGCCGGACGGGAACCACCGGCTGACCACGGTGAGGGGCCCCATGAACAGGCAGGCGCAACCCAGGCCCATGAGCACACGCGACAGGATCAGGTGTGACAGCGATTCCGCCACCGCGATCACGATGCATCCGGCGATGACCAGGGCATACATCGCCACCATGACGGCCCGCGGCCCGTAACGGTCGATGGCAACACCGAGCGGAATCTGGGCGACCGCGAAGCTGAAGAAGAATGCCCCGCCCAGAACACCCAGCTCGTCCGCGTCCAGGCCGACGTCGGTCGCAAGGTCCGGCGCGATCACGCCCATGGCATTGCGCAGGAACTGGCTGACGATGAACCCGCCGCAAAGCCCGGCAATCAGCAGGGTCCGGTTGATGCCGGCCGCCGAGAGGTCTTCAGCCTTTCCGCTCATGGGTTCCACTCACGCTTCCGCCGATCATTCGCAACGCCTTCTCAAATGTCAGCGAATGACCGAATTCCAGTCTCATTATCGTCCCGCCGGCGCTCAAACATCACATCTCGCAATCCCGACTGCCGTTTGTGCGCTCACAAGGAGACGTGTCCGATGCCGGGTTACGCTTCACCGATCTGGCCCCTCACAGGGGCAATGGCACTTGGTCTCGCAGTAGCATGGTCCTTAGGCCTGCCGGCCGCGGCGGCCAAGCAGGATCTCATCGCCAGGGCCGGCGGCAACTACGTCATAAAACCGGAAAACATCAAGGCCCAATTCCGCGTACTGCAATTCGGCTTCGCGACCGTGACAGGCAAGTTCAAGTCCGTGAAGGGCCGGTTCTCGCTGAACCCCAGCAATCCCGGACGCAGCCGCGTCGATGTCGAGATCGCCGCGGGCAGCGTGACGCATCTCGACAAGAAGGTGCAGAAATTCATGCGCGGGCCCGATCTGCTCGATGCCGGGCGGCACCCGAAAATCCGGTTCAGGTCGACCAGCGTTCGCCGCACCGGACCAGCCACGGCGCAGGTCACGGGCAGGCTCACCGTGAAGGGCGTGACGCGGCCGGTAAACCTCAACGTGACTTTCCACACCGCCGGCCGCGACCCGAACGCCAGAAACCGGTTCGTCACCAGGTTCAGCGCCAACGGCACATTCAACAGAAGCGATTTTGGAATAAATTCGGTTCAGGACGTTGTCAGCGACGAAGTGAAGTTCGACATCGAGGTCAGGGGCATCCGGCGTTAGCAAAGCAGCCGAAACGCTTGAGTGTCGTCCCGGATTGGCATACCGATAGCCGTGTTTTCGCCCACCTTCGGAAGCCAGCCGCATGACTGTTCTCTCCTCCTCGCACGCTGCAGATCTGATCGCCTTCGCTGATCGGCTGGCCGATGCATCGGCCGCGGCCATCCTTCCCCATTTCCGGCAGAACACGGCCGTCGACGACAAGCCCGGCATGGGCAAGTTCGATCCGGTCACCATCGCCGACCGCGAGGCCGAGCGGGTGATGCGGGAACTGATCGAAGCGGAGCATCCGGACCACGGCATTGTCGGCGAGGAGTTCGGCAGCAAACCGGCGTCCTCGGCCCACACCTGGGTGCTCGACCCGATCGACGGCACCCGCGCCTTCATCATGGGCATGCCGCTGTGGGGCACGCTGATCGGCACGCTCGAGGACGGCATTCCAGTCGCTGGCACGATGAACCAGCCGTTCACGGGCGAACGCTTCGTCGGATCGGCGGAGCAGGCAATCTGTCGCCGCGGCGGCGAGGAAACGGTCCTCGCGACCCGGGACACTTCCAGCCTCGAGAGCGCACTCCTGGCATCGACCCACCCGGAAATGTTCTCGGCAGGAGCGGAAATGGAGGCTTTCGAGAGGGTCAGCGGCGCATGCCGCATGACCCGTTACGGCGGTGACTGTTATGCCTACTGCATGCTCGCCGCCGGCCAGGTCGATCTCGTCGTCGAGGCCGGGCTCAACGCATATGACATCGTGGCGCTGATCCCGATCGTGGAAGGCGCCGGCGGCATAGTGACGACATGGGACGGTGGCAGCGCGGCCGATGGCGGACAAATCGTGGCCGCCGCGAACACGGACCTTCACCAGTACGCGTTGGATTGCCTCAACGCCCGGTGAGGAACGATCGTGCCCGGCACGAAAGCGTCGAAGGCCGCCCAGAACTGTTCCCTGATCAGCCTGCGCTCCATCAGGATTTCGTGCCGCGCGGCATCGATGAAGATGTTGGCGCCGGCCGGCAGGTCGCCCGAAAGCGCTCCGGTGGCCTCGTTCGACACGACCTGGTCGTAACCGGCCTGGACGATCAGCACCGGAATCTTCACCTCGACGCGGAAGTCCGCCTCCCTCAGCTCCGCCATGGCGGCCTTCGCCGCCGCCAGCCAGCCGATCGTCGGCGAGCCCGTGCCGAGCTCGGGATGGGTTTCGATCATCTTGCGGTTGCGCTCGTACCGTTCCCGGTCGGTGGTCAGCGGACTGGTTTCAAACGGCTTCAGGTCGCTGGCCAGATCGCCGCCTCCGGGCACGTAGAGGCTGCCGGCGCCGAGCCAGGTCAGCCCTTCGGCAAGGCCCCGGATGAACGGCCAGGGCAGGAAAAACCGTCTCAGTCCGATCATCGGCGCGGTACAGACAACACGGTCGAACCAGTTGTAGATCTTGAGTGAACGCAGCGCCACGGTGCCGCCCATGGAATGCGCCAGCGCATAATAGGGCGGCGGACAGTCCGGCAGCACCACGTCCTGTATGAAACGCACGAGATCCTCGTCATACTGCGCGAAGCTGCGGATATGCCCCTTCCTGGGATTGCGCAGGAGCCTGGTGGAACCGCCCTGCCCGCGCCAGTCGAGCGCCGCGACCGCGAAGTTCCGGCGCCTCAGGTCCTCGATGGTCTCGAAGTACTTCTCGATGTATTCACCCCGGCCCTGCAGCAGACACACCGTGCCGTTGGGCTGGCCCGATTCCGGCCGCCAGCAGGCATACCGCAGTCTGATGTCTCTGGGCAGTTCAAGAAAACCCGATTCGGCCCCTTCGGGAATCGGGTTTTCAGGGATGTCGTATAGCAGCACGTCCAAGCCCCGCAACGCTGTGATCCACCGCATTTGCCGCCGCGCCCGGATGGTCTTACCGATCCTCCGAAATCATCGGCGGCTGGATCAAACAGAAGTCATAGAGGAGCATGCCACCCGCGGCAACACGTGTCACCTGTCGCGGCACCGGCAGCGGTACGCAAAAACAAAACGTCCCGGACGGTTACTCAGCGTCCGGGACGTTTCGAGGAGACATCGTCTCCAGCTTGGTCTGCCAGAGGGGCGTTAGGCAGAACTCAATGCACAAGGCATCGTCCGCACTATGCCGTTCCGTCCCTGAACGAAGCAGGAAGGCGTTGTTAATGTCCTGTTCATCTTCATGAACGGGCAGGCGACAGCGTCTCGCCCGCTTGGCGCCGGGTTCGAAAATCCCATTCAGATCAATGACATAAAATCTGTCGCGCGGGTCTTGAAAGACCGGAAACCGCTTCTTATATGCATCTGCGTGGGCGCCGTCTGACGGGCCCGCAGCTTGAACCCGATCCGGCCAAACTGGCGGATCATGACAAACATATCGCTTCCAGGAGGATGTGTAGAATGCACTTCGACCTTACCCCCCTTTACAAGACCACCGTTGGATTTGACCGTTTCGCGCGGCTTCTCGACACCATCAACAGCATCGAGAACGGCAGCAACGGCTATCCGCCTTACAACATCGAGCGCACGGGCGAAAACGAGTACCGCATCACCATGGCGGTCGCCGGCTTCGGTGAGGAAGACCTCAACATCGAAGTCAAGGAAAACGCCCTGACCGTCACCGGCGAGAAGTCTCAGGACAAGGCCGAGGGCCAGTTCCTGCATCAGGGCATCGCCGGACGCAGCTTCGAGCGCCGCTTTCAGCTCGCCGACTTCGTCGAGGTCGCTGGCGCCAAGCTCGAGAACGGTCTGCTTCATATCGATCTGAAGCGCGAACTGCCTGAGGCAATGAAGCCCCGGACGATCGCCATTTCGGCCGGCAAGGGCTCGAAAAAGACCAAGACGATCGAGCAGAAGGCAGCTTAAGGCAACAGACCTTCAATCAGACGCATGAGCGGGCGCCCCCGGACGGGGGGCGCCCTTTTTGTTTTTGATCTGCGATCAGGCCGACTGCGCTCTGAGCAGATCGAGAAAACCGTCGACATCGCTCTCGGGCGTCTCGAATGATGTAACGAGACGCGCAAGCATTTCGCCGTCGCCAAGCGCGCGCTCGTCCCGGGGGCCTTCGCCCGGCCATTCGTAGTAAATTGCGCCCGCATCCTGCATTCCGGCATGCGTTGCGTCGGGCAGTATCGCGAAAACCTCGTTGGCCTGCACGGGATAGGCAAGCCGCGCACAGTTCGATGCGGCAATCCCTTCACCCAGTCGGCTGGCCATCGCATTGGCATGACGCGCCAGATCGAGCCACAGGTCGTCCTTCAGATAGGCATCGAACTGGGCGGCGATAAACCGGCTCTTGGAGATCAGGTGGCCGCCGCGTTTGCGCCGGTACATGAGTTCGTCCGCAAGGCCGGTATCGAACGACACCACGGCCTCGGCCGCGATCGCCCCGTTTTTCGTCGCCCCGAACGACAGGATGTCGACGCCCGATTTCCATGTGAGTTCGGCCGGCGTGCCGGCGCCGGATACGACCGCATTGGCGAAACGGGCGCCGTCCATGTGCACTTTCATCGATCTGGACCGCGCGATCTCCGCAAGTGTCGCAAGCTCGTCCGGTGAATAGACCGTGCCGGCCTCCGTTGCCTGCGTCAGGCTTACGGACGCCGGCTGCACCTGATGCTGGTTGCCGGCGATCAGACCGTCCAGCGCATTCCGGAACGCGGCGGGGTCAATCTTGCCGTCCTCGCCCGGCACGCCGATCATTTTGGCACCACCGGAATAGAACTCGGGCGCGCCGCACTCATCCACCATGATGTGACTTTCAGGATGGCACAGGATCGCACCGTAAGGCGGCGTGATCACGCTGAGCGAAAGCGCATTGGCTGCCGTCCCGGTCGAGACCAGGAATGCCGTCAGATCACATTCGAACACGTCTTTCAGACGCTGTTCGACGGCGGTCGTCAGGTCGTCCGCGCCATAGGCTTTGGCTACACCTCCATTGGCGTCCGCAAGCGCCTTGAGGATCTGTTCGGGCATCCCGAAGGCGTTGTCGCTCGCAAATCTCATTCCGGTGACTCCAGATTGTGTATGTCGAGTTTCGGCAATTCGTCGGACGGCTCAAGTCCCATGACACGCGCGAAAAAAGGCATGCTCGCTGCGTATCGCCGTCATCAGGGTCTCGGCGTCGCGAAAGCCGTGGGCCTCACCCTCGAACTCCAGATAACAGACCGGCACGCCGCGCTGTTTCAACTCCTCGACGATCGCCTGTGACTGGTCGGGCGGCACCACCTTGTCGTCGAGCCCCTGGAACAGAATGACCGGGCTCGAGATACGGTCGGCACTGTAGAGCGGAGAAATGTCCCGATAGGCATCCGCCGGCGCATCCTGCGGCAAGTCCGTCAGCGTCGAGACATAGCCGGATTCAAACTTGTGCGTCGAGTCAGCCAGCAGGGCGACATCGGAGATGCCGTAATAAACCGCGGCAGCGGCAAACACATCGTGGTTGGTCAGCGCACACAGGGCGGTGTAGCCGCCAGAACTGCCACCGGAAATGGCAATGGCACCAGGATCGGCCAGGCGTTCCCTGACAAGCCATTCCGCCGCGGCCGCGGCATCGGCGGCGTCCAGTTTGCCCCACGCACCGTTCAGCGCTTCCCGGTAGGCGCGTCCATAGCCGAAACTCCCGGTGAAATCGACATCGATCACTGCGAACCCGCGGCTCGTCCAGTATTGAATTTTCGGCTTGAGGCCTCGATCGGCAAATCCGGTCGGCCCGCCATGTATCAGCACGACAGCGGGCGGCGTCTCGCCTGCCGGACCTTCAAAGTCGGCGCTGGCGGGGGCATAGTGAATCGCATGCACGGGCCGTCCGTCCGGTCCTTCAAAGGTCACGGGCCGGCCCGTCGAGACGTCAGCCGCCTCGATATCCATGGCAGCACTCAGCTTCACCGGCAGAACGGTCTCTGCAGATTCGGGCGACGGATCGATAATGGCTATGGCCGGTGGCCGGTCATCGAACGTGGCGACCGCAGCAAATCGATCGTCGAGGGGTGCCACGGCATAGAAACTCCGTGCATCGCATTCGAGGATGTTCAGCGTGCCGTCAGCCACTGAAATCTCGCCGCATTTGATCAGGCCGTCTTCGAAGAAACTGGCAAAGATCGAACCACCAGCGCCGACCGCATAGGAACGCATGCCGAGTGCCCACTGCGGCTGTCCGAACTCTGCTTCGCGGGCAATGACCGTTTCGATCGACCGGCCGTCCCACCGGTGCAGATTGCCCCAGCCGGACCGGTTCCAGACGAACACCAGGGAACCGTCGGCCAGCCACTCCGGTTGAAAGACCGCGCTGCCGTCGCCACCGGCGAGCGGCTGGGTATCTGCCGGCAGACCGTTGTCATCCAGTGTGGCCACGCGCAACGCCGCGCCTTCCCAGGGCATCGAGGGCAGCGACCATTCAAGCCACGCCAGCCTCGACAAGTCCTTGTCCATTGCCGGTGAGCTGTAGAAGTCGTTTCCCGAAGCAAGCACGGCGATGGTTTCGGCGCTTGCAGGTTCGGCGCGGTCGAGCAGCGGAACCGCCGCCAGCAGGTTCTGTGGCATCGGGTCATGCGAACCGGAATGCCGCTCGGCGACGGCGATCAGGCGGTTTCGGCGCAGATCCAGGATCATGTTGCCGAACCGCATATCGGGAGCATCCGTCAGCCTGACGATGTTGCCGTCGGCGTCGACGGAATAGATGTCCTGGTCGGGTGCATTGACAAAATAGACCGATCCCGATGCCGCAAGAAACTCGCCGCCGCCATATTCATGGATTCTTGAACGGGCCGAATACGGTTCCGGGATGACATCCGACATTGTCCCGTCGCGTTCACGCCGGACGATGACGCCGCGTCCGGCTTCGAGCGGATGTGATTCTGTCCAGTACAGCAGGGCACCATCGGTCTGGACCTGGCCGAAACGCAGGGTTTTGCCCGCCACGACATCAACCGAAAGGCTGGATGGCCATGTGCCGTAGGGCATTTGTGTCGTGGGCATCTTCAGACTGCTCCCGAAACAGGAAAGAGTTTCGCAGTGATGGCACAGAAATACCCGCACCGAAAGACGTCAGCCGGTGCAATTCGCCAAACGTCGCCGCCACGGAACAATCCCGGAGAAGTGGCCCTGCGCAACGATATGTCGCAGCGCCGGTCAAATACGAAAAAATCAATCAATGACTTGTGCGATTCCCCCATTTCTGGCATTTTCCTAGCTTGAAAAAGGACAGTGTTGTTGTCTTTTTTGTTCGACCGCACACACGGGGCTTGCATTCCCGGGGTGACATCCGTTTAAAACGGAACAAAGGTCGGAAAACGCGGAACGGATTGCGGTGGGTTCCTCGAACCAGCCATGTTTTCGCGCAAGGGGCAGACCAATGCCGCAAAAGCGGCGACGGCCCCGCTTCGCCGGTGGCCATGTGCCATCCAACCGGCCAATTTGGCATGAAAAAGTGTCGTGTGACGCCTGAAGGGCGCCCCGATACGACCGTGCCGGCAACCGCGGAATGAGCGATCGCCGACAAGGCGCTCTACGCTGCGGACCGGTCGGGACAGAGGGATGATTGACGGTAATGAAGAGGGCAGATGGTATGACTCGGAAGGGAACTCCGCAGGGCCACGACCACGGCGATTCGCATTGTCGCGAATGGAGAATCCCTGCGCGAAAACCCTCCGGCCTGCCCGAACCACAGGGACTTTATGACCCTCGCAATGAACACGACGCCTGTGGCGTCGGATTCGTTGCCGACATTCACAACCGCAAGAGTCACGACATCATCAGGCAGGGTCTTCAGATCCTGGCGAATATCGAACATCGAGGCGCGGTCGGCGCGGATCCGAAAGCCGGCGACGGCGCCGGACTGCTGATGCAGATTCCCCACGCTTTCTTCGCCGCCGAGGCCGAGCGCCTCGGCTTCTCGCTGCCCGAACCCGGCGAATACGGTGTCGGCTACATCTTTGCACCGAAAGACGCTGCCGGTCAGGCCGGCATCCGCGAAGAGGTCGAGCGATACGTTACGGCGGAAGGACAGCACGTTCTCGGCTGGCGCGATGTCCCGGTCGACAGTAGCGTCCTGGGCGAAACGGTAAAGCCGACCGAACCGGCGCATATGCAGGTGTTTGTCGGTCGCGGAGAAGACTGTCCCGATCAGGACACGTTCGAGCGCAAGCTCTATGTGATCCGCAAGGAGGTCTCCAACGCGGTGATCGCGCGGGAAGATATCGAGAGCGGCGGCTACTACGTGACGTCATTCTCATCACGCACCATCGTTTACAAGGGCCTGCTTCTCGCGGAAGGCCTCGGTCAGTACTATCCCGACCTTCTAGACGAACGCGTTGTCAGCGCCCTCGCCCTCGTCCACCAGCGCTTCTCAACCAACACCTTCCCGGCGTGGAGCCTTGCCCATCCCTACCGGATGATCTGCCACAATGGCGAGATCAATACCTTGCGCGGCAACAACAACTGGATGGCGGCGCGTTACGCGACCATGCAGTCCGACGTCTACGGCGAGGACATGGCGAAGCTTTGGCCCATCAGCTACGAAGGCCAGTCGGATTCGGCGTGTTTCGACAATGCGCTGGAACTGCTCTACTTCGCGGGCTACTCCATGTCGCATGCCATGATGATGCTGATCCCGGAGGCCTGGGCCGGCAATCCGCTTATGGATGAGCAGCGTCGGGCGTTTTACGAATATCACGCAGCCCTCATGGAGCCGTGGGACGGGCCGGCGGCAGTAGCCTTCACGGACGGCCGCCAGATTGGCGCCACCCTCGACCGGAACGGCCTGCGTCCGGCACGCTATCTGGTCACCAAGGACGGCCTCGTCATCATGTCATCCGAGATGGGCGTGCTGCCGGTCGAGGAATCCAGCATCGTGACCAAGTGGCGCCTGCAACCCGGCAAGATGCTGCTGATCGACCTCGAAGAAGGCCGGATCATTTCCGACGAAGAGTTGAAAGCGGACATATCGACATCGCACCCCTATCGCGAATGGCTCGACCGCACCCAGATCAGGCTCAAGGATCTGCCACCGTTTCTCGGCCGCGCCCCGGCGACCAATGTCAGTCTGCTCGATCGTCAGCAGGCCTTCGGCTACACCCAGGAGGATCTCAAGTTCCTGATGGCGCCGATGGCGCATGTCGGCCAGGAAGCGGTCGGCTCCATGGGGACGGACACGCCTATTTCGGCGCTGTCCTCCAGACCGAAACTCCTGCACACCTACTTCAAGCAGCTGTTCGCACAGGTCACCAACCCGCCGATTGACCCGATCCGCGAGGAGCTCGTGATGTCGCTGGTGTCGTTCATCGGCCCGCGTCCGAACCTTCTCGATCTGGAAGGAACATCGTCGCTCAAGAGACTTGAGGTCAAGCAGCCGATCCTGACCAATGAGGATCTGGAGAAGATCAGGACCATCGGCGACATCGCGGACAACCATTTCCAGACCCTGTCGCTGGATATCACCTATCATGCCGAAAAGGGCGCGGAAGGCCTAAAACCCTCTCTGGACAGGCTCTGCGAGCGCGCCGAAAAGGCCGTCAGTGACGGCTACAACATCATCGTGCTGTCGGATCGCCTCGTCGGCCCGGAACGGATCCCGATCCCGTCCCTGCTCGCGACATCGGCGGTCCACCATCACCTCATCCGCAAGGGCCTTCGCACCTCGGTCGGCCTGGTCGTCGAAACCGGCGAGGCCCGGGAGGTCCACCAGTTCTGCACGCTCGCAGGCTATGGCGCGGAGGCGATCAACCCGTATCTCGCCTTCGAAACGCTTGAGTCCATGGACGACCTGCTTGAGGACGGTGCGGACACGCGCCAGCTGTTCAAGCGCTACATCAAGGCCATCGACAAGGGCATTCTCAAGGTCATGTCGAAGATGGGCATTTCCACCTACCAGTCCTATTGCGGCGCACAGATCTTCGACGCGGTCGGCTTGCGCAGCGAATTCGTCGATCAGTATTTCTACGGCACCAATACCCAGGTCGAGGGCATTGGCCTCGAAGAAATCGCCCGGGAAACCGTTCAGCGCCACAAGGATGCCTTCGGGGACAATCCGATCTACCAGAACGCGCTCGATGTCGGCGGCGAGTACGCATTCCGGATCCGGGGCGAGAAGCACATGTGGACGCCCGAGTCGGTCTCGGACCTGCAGCACGCCGTGCGCGGCGACAGCCAGGAGAAGTACCGGTCGTTCGCCGAGCAGATCAACGTTCAGAACGAGCAGTTGATGACCCTGCGCGGCATGTTCAGGCTGCGAAGCGCCGAAGAGATGGGCCGCAAGCCCGTTCCACTGGAAGAGGTCGAGCCCGCCGCTGAAATCGTCAAGCGCTTTGCAACGGGTGCCATGTCTTTCGGCTCGATCAGCCGTGAGGCCCATACGACGCTCGCCATCGCCATGAACCGGATCGGCGGGAAATCGAACACCGGCGAAGGCGGCGAGGAACCGGACCGCTTCAAGCCCATGTCCAATGGCGACTCCATGCGGTCAGCCATCAAGCAGGTCGCATCCGGCCGGTTTGGCGTGACGACCGAATACCTCGTCAACTCGGACATGATCCAGATCAAGATGGCCCAGGGTGCCAAGCCCGGCGAAGGCGGCCAGTTGCCCGGCCACAAGGTCGATGCGGTCATCGCCAAGGTGAGGTATTCGACCCCTGGCGTCGGCCTGATTTCGCCGCCGCCGCACCACGACATCTATTCGATCGAGGATCTGGCCCAGCTCATCTACGATCTGAAAAACGCCAATCCCGCGGCAGATATTTCCGTGAAGCTCGTCTCTGAAGTCGGCGTCGGAACAGTCGCCGCGGGCGTGGCCAAGGCACGTGCCGACCATGTGACGATTTCCGGATTCGAGGGCGGCACTGGCGCCAGCCCGCTTACCTCCATCAAGCATGCCGGCAGTCCCTGGGAAGTCGGTCTGGCAGAGACGCAGCAGACGCTTGTTCTGAACAACCTGCGCGGGCGCATTGCCGTACAGGCGGACGGTGGAATGCGGACCGGACGCGATGTTGTCGTGGCGGGCCTGCTCGGCGCCGACGAAATGGGATTCGCCACGGCACCGCTGATCGCGGCCGGCTGCATCATGATGCGCAAATGCCATCTCAACACCTGCCCCGTCGGTGTCGCGACCCAGGACCCGGAATTGCGCCGCAAGTTCACCGGACTGCCGGAGCACGTGGTCAACTATTTCTTCTTCGTCGCCGAAGAAGTGCGCGAACACATGGCCGAGATGGGCTTCCGGACATTCGACGAGCTGGTCGGCCAGACCGACTGCCTCGACAAGGAAAAGGCGATTGACCACTGGAAGGCGCGCGGCCTCGATTTCACCAAGCTGTTCGCCAAGCCGGAGGTCGGGCCGGAGATCGCGATCTACAACTCAGAGCGCCAGCACCATCTGATCGACGACATTCTCGACCGGAAGCTGATCAACGAGTCCCGGCAGGCGCTCGAGGAAGGCGTGCCGGTCAGGATCGAGACCGGGATACGGAATACGGACCGCACGACCGGCGCGATGCTCTCCGGAGAAGTGGCGAAGCGCTATGGTCACGAAGGCCTACCGGAAGACACGATCAGCGTCACCCTCCGTGGCACGGCCGGCCAGAGTTTCGGCGCTTTTGCGACTCACGGCGTCACGCTCGATCTGATCGGTGAAGCCAACGACTATGTCGGCAAGGGCCTGTCGGGTGGCAGGCTGGTAGTCAGGCCGCCGGAAGACTCGGGCATCGTCCCGGAAGAAAGCATCATCGTCGGCAATACGGTGCTCTACGGCGCCATCACGGGCGAATGTTACTTCCGCGGCGTGGCGGGTGAACGCTTCGCCGTTCGCAACTCAGGCGCCATTGCCGTCGTCGAGGGCACCGGCGATCACGGCTGCGAATACATGACCGGCGGCGTTGTTGTCGTCATCGGAACGACGGGCCGGAACTTTGCGGCGGGCATGAGCGGCGGCATCGCTTACGTGCTCGACGAAGAAGGCGATTTCGAGCGCCGTTGCAACTTGGCCATGGTCGACCTCGAACCGGTCGAGGCGGAGGACGAGAAGTTCGAGAGCCTTGCGCACCAGGGCGGCGACCTCGAAAGCCACGGGATGGTCGATGTCAGGAATGACATGACGCGCTTCGATGCCGAGCGTCTCTATCAGCTGATCGAGAATCACGCCCGGTACACGGCATCGACCAAAGCAAAGGAAATCCTGGAAAACTGGGACAGCTATCAGTCCAAGTTCGTGAAAATCATGCCGGTGGAGTACCGCCGCGCGCTGCGCGAGATGGAACAGGCTCAGGGCAGCGGCGACATGGCGATCGGCCTTGGCGGCGGGAGGTAAGTGATGGGCAAAGTCACAGGCTTTATGGAAATCGATCGCCAGGACCGGAAATACAAGCCGGCCGGCGACAGGATCCGCAACTTCAGGGAATTCCTGATTCCGCTGGAAGACCGGGACGTGGAGCGTCAGGCGGCGCGGTGCATGGACTGCGGCATCCCCTATTGCCACAGCGGATGTCCGGTCAACAACCAGATCCCGGACTGGAACGATCTGGTCTACAACAAGGACTGGGAAGAGGCGTCGCGCAACCTGCACTCGACCAACAACTTCCCGGAATTCACGGGCCGGATCTGCCCTGCCCCGTGCGAAGCGTCCTGTACCCTGAACATCGACGACAACCCTGTCACCATCAAGACGATCGAATGCACGATCGTCGACAAGGCCTGGGAAGAAGGCTGGGTCAGCCCGCAGGTCCCGGAACACAAGACCGGCAAGTCGGTGGGCATCATCGGGTCCGGCCCCGCGGGGCTGGCGGCAGCGCAGCAACTCGCCCGTGTCGGCCACGACGTGCATCTCTACGAGAAGCACGCCAAGGCCGGTGGCCTGCTGCGCTACGGCATCCCTGACTTCAAGATGGAAAAACATCTGATCGACCGCCGGGTCAAGCAGATGGAGGCCGAGGGGGTCACCTTCCACTACGGCGTCCATGTTGGCGTCGACCGGACACTGAGCGACCTCGAGGCCGAGCACGATGCGATCCTGCTCAGCGGCGGAGCCGAACACCCGCGCGACCTTCCGATCGAGGGCCGTGAACTCGACGGCGTGCACTTTGCGATGGATTTCCTGCCGCAGCAGAACCGCCGTGTTGGCGGGGAGCCCGTGGGTTCCGAACGGCCGATCATGGCGTCCGGCAAGCATGTCGTCGTCATCGGTGGCGGCGACACCGGTTCCGACTGCATCGGAACCTCGTTCCGTCAGGGCGCGCTTTCGGTCACGCAGCTCGAAATCATGCCGACACCGCCGATGCGCGAGAACAAGGCCCTGACCTGGCCGCACTGGCCGCTCAAGTTCCGGACCTCTTCAAGCCAGGCAGAAGGTGCCAAGCGAGACTTCAGTGTCATGACGACGCGCATTACCGGCAAGGAAGGCCGGGTCCGGAATCTGCACTGCGTCCGCGTCGACGATCACATGGAGACCGTCCCGGGCTCGGAATTCGAGATTCAGGCAGACCTTGTCCTGCTTGCCATGGGTTTCGTGCATCCCGTGCACGAAGGCATGATCAAGGAGATCGGTCTGGACCTCGACGCGCGCGGCAACGTCCAGGCGGATACGGAGAGCTACCGGACCAGTCGTGACAAGATCTTCGCCGCAGGTGACATGCGGCGCGGTCAGTCGCTCGTTGTCTGGGCTATCCGCGAAGGCCGTCAGGCCGCACGGTCCATCGACAACTTTCTCATGGGCGAGAGTGTGCTGCCGCGATAGCGTTTTAGCTATTCACTGCTGCCAGGAAAAGTCGTCTCCCCGGCCGGGTTTCGGCGCAACGCGGCCGCCCAGGGTCAGGACGGTATGCGCGGCGGACTGTTCGGGATACCGGGTCTGCCCGTCGCCGGTTTCCGCCGCTGCGCTCGCTGACGTGTCACTCCCTGAAGCAGAACGGCCTGAGGCGATGTCCTGGGCCTCGGTATAGGCATTTGCAAACGGATCAGCCGCTGCCGTCGAGGCCTCCTGCCCTTCTTCGGCGACCCCGTCGGCATTCAGGTTCGGTGCCGCGATCATGCGCTCGCCCTTGACCACCGGGCCGGCAACCAGAAAGTCCCGGATCGGCCGTTCGATGAGAGCCGCCATCTTGCGGTATCCGCGGCGCGTGAAATGCACGCCGTCACCTGCGCGAATGTTCCGGATCCGGCCGGTAATGTCCGGCCCCCTCTTCTTGTATTTTCCATTCTCGCCGAGGAACTCTTCCCACGTCGGCACATAGGTGATGTTGTTGGCCTTCGCCCGCTCCTCGTAAATCTTGTTGAGGACCTGCATGGCGGCCGAGTGCTTCGGTCCGCGCATCACGGGCATGCCGATCCAGTAGACCGCTATGCCGCGGCCCGCGAACGACTTCATGAACTCGTCGACTCGCTTCGTATAGATCTCGATGAACTCCGGCGTTCCGAACCGGTGCCGCCCGTCCGACTTGCGCATGCGCTGGCGGTCGTTGGCGCCGATCATGACAACGGCAATGTCCATCTCTTCTTTGTCCAGAATGTCCTTCACGGCGGCATTCCAGTTGTAGAAGTCCTGCCGGACAAAACCGGTCGATGCGCGCGATCGGCGGACGACCTTGACGGCCTTGTCGCCCTTGAAGGCGATGCGCAGACCGTAGGCCATGCCGTCGCCAAGCGAGTCGCCGAACACGTACACTTGAATGCGCCGCCCGGTACGCTTCTGCTTCTTGCCGCCCTTCACAAGCTCCGGAGCACCGTCAGGCGCGGGCGCGACGGCAAGATCGCCGTCGGTCGATTGCGCCGTCGCCGGCAGAGCAAAGGCCACCATGGCCACGACGGCAAGTCCTGCAACCGCGGGAACGGCTGTGATCCTGCGGAAAATCGAAGCGATACGATCGGCGGGTGTCATGCGCCCTGACTCCTGAGGTTAAGACGCGCCAACTGTCTCACAGAGAAGCCTGCCCCGCAAATGCGGCAATCGGATGCGCAGGATAGTCGCGGAGTCAGCCGCCGCGGCGCAGGCGCTTGAGCAGGCTGGCGCTGGGATAGCCGTCCTGGGCGACCCCGATCTTGCCCTGGAAGGTCCTGATGGCCGCCTGCGTGCCCCTGCCAATTCGGCCGTCAACACGGCCGCGATAAAGCCGTTTGCCCGCCAGCAGACGCTGCAGTTCCTTCTTCTGGCTGCGCGACAGAGGGCTGTCGTCAAGCGGCCAGGATTGCACCAGTGTCCCCCGCCCGCGGAAACGCTCGGCAAGCAGCGCAATTGCGAGAGCATATGAGACCGAGTTGTTGTATCGCATGATGGCGCGGAAGTTCTGATAGACCATGAAGGCCGGCCCGTTGGCGCCGGCCGGAAGCACGATTGATCCCTCCCGTGCCCAGGCGCCGAACTTCCGCCTGTTGGCCCGCTTGATGCCCAGCGCGACCCATTCTGCGGTCTGCTTTTTCACCGCGCGCGTCGCCAGCCGGTAGTCAAAGCCGCGCGGCAGCACGATTTCGTGGAAGGCGGGTTCGCCGGAGCGCCAGCCCGATTTCCGCAGATAATTGGCCGCCGAGGCCAGCGCGTCGACTTCCGTGTTCCAGATGTCGCGCCGGCCGTCGCGGTTGAAGTCGACGGCATAGGCATTATAGGTCGTGGGAATGAACTGGGTATGCCCCATGGCACCGGCCCAGGACCCCAGCATCCGCTCTGGTGTAATGTCGCCGCGCTGCAGGATCTTCAGCGCAGCGATCACCTGCTGCCTGCCGAACTTGCGCCTGCTGCCGCGGTAGCCGAGCGTAGCAAGCGCCTGGATGACGTAGTCATTGCCCTTGAAGGTGCCGTACGCGCTCTCCATGCCCCATATGGCGACCAGCGTGTGCCGATCGACGCCGTAAGTGCGCTCGATCTGAGCCAGCGACTTCTGCCACTCGGCGAGCTTCTCCTTGCCGCCTTCAATGCGCTTGTCTGACAGCGCGCTGTCGAGATAACTCCAGACAGGCCGGACGAACTCGGGCTGGTTGTTGGCCCGCTCGAACACCTTCTCGTTCGGACGCACGCCCTTGAACGCCTTGCGGAACGTGGCACTGGAGACGCCCGCGCGCCGCGCGCTGGGCCACAGGGAATTCACCCACCGGTTAAAGGCGTCGTCCGTGGGCGCAGCGGTTTCCGCCATCGCCGGTCCCTGGACATCGGCGGAAATCCAGAAACCGCCGGCCAGAACGGCAATCAGCGCAATTCTGAAGATCGGTCTGCAGAATTCCGTTTGCATCCGGATTCGGCGGAAACGTGTATCTGACGGGGCATGGTTACGAATCATCGCAGTCCCGGATAGCAGATTTGGAGCCGCAAAAACAGAGGTGACCGATCGCGTGTCTGATAGACTTCCGCTCCGCCGGACATCAGGCGGCGGAACTCCTCTCCCTGAGCCGCCGCTCCCATCCGAGCGCGCTGGCAACAATTTCATCGATGTCGTCGTGCTCCGGCAGCCAGCCCAGTACCTGACGGATCCGGTCGGCGCCGGCGACGAGTGCCGGCGGATCACCCGCCCTGCGCGCGGCATCCCGTGCATTGAGCTTGGTGCCGATCGCGCGCTCGACGGAGTCGATCACCTCGAGCACGGATGTGCCGTGGCCATACCCGCAGTTGAACACCGCGCTCTGCCCCCCCGCCCGCAGATAGTCCAGTGCCTGAAGATGCGCCCGCGCGAGGTCGGTGACGTGGATGTAATCGCGAATGCAGGTCCCGTCCGCGGTGTCATAGTCGCGCCCGTACACCTCGAGGTGGGTGCGGTCGCCGAGAGCCACCTGCGACGCCACCTTGATCAGGTGGGTCGCCCGTTCGGTCGACTGGCCGGTGCGGCCCTTGGGATCAGCGCCGGCGACGTTGAAATAGCGCAGGGTCACGTAGCCAAGTTCATGGTGCGCACGCGCCACGTCGCGCAGCATCCATTCGGTCATGAGCTTCGATGCGCCGTAGGGTGAAATCGGATTCAGCGGCGCATCCTCCGAGACCGGGTTGATCTCGGGAATGCCATAGACCGCTGCAGTTGACGAAAAGATGAAGTGGCGCACGCCAAAGACAACCGCTGATTCAATCAGGGTTCGCGACTTCACCGTGTTGTTGCTGTAGTAGCCCAGCGGATCGACGACCGAATCCGGCACGACAACCGAACCGGCGAAATGAATGACCGCCTCGACCTTGTGTTCCGAGATGACGCTCTCGACCAGAGCCTGATCGCCGATATCGCCTTCCACGAAGGCGGCCTGGTCCGGCACGGCCCAGCGGAATCCGGTCGACAGGTTATCAATCACGACGACCTGCTCACCGGCATCGATAAGCTCGACGACCATGTGACTGCCGATATATCCTGCGCCGCCTGTGACAAGAATGCTCATAATAACCTCGATGATTCCCTAGCCTGCGGGCCCTTAACCCGTTGAAGAAATCTAAATGGTAAATATTTCTGACTGGTAACCAAATCCAGGTCCAAACAGTCATTCTGCCGGAGACAAATACATGGCGTCACCGATTAAGAAAGCCGTCTTTCCCGTCGCAGGGCTCGGCACGCGGTTCCTGCCGGCGACAAAGGCCGTGCCCAAGGAGATGCTGACCATTGTCGACAGGCCCGTGATCCAGATGGCGGTCGACGAGGCCCGCGAGGCGGGAATCGAGCATTTCATCTTCGTCACCGGGCGCAACAAGGCCGTGATCGAGGACCATTTCGACAAGCAGTTCGAACTGGAAGCCACATTGCGGTCCCGCGGCAAGACCGCCGAGCTAACCCTGCTCGACAGCGACCTTCCCGGTGCGGGCCAGACGAGTTTCACCCGTCAGCAGGAGCCGCTGGGTCTCGGCCATGCCGTCTGGTGCGCCCGCGAACTGGTCGGCGACGAACCGTTCGCACTGCTGCTGCCGGACATGCTCGTGCACGCCCGGCCGAGTTGCCTGGCACAGATGATGGCAGCCTACGGGGCATCCGGCGGAAACCTGCTCGCGGTCGAGGAAGTGCTCCCGGAACACACCCACCGTTACGGCATCGTCGGTGTTGGCGAGGAGGCCGGAAGCGTCTTTGAGATCACGGAAATGGTCGAAAAGCCGCCGGCGGGGACAGCACCGTCCAATCTCATGATCATCGGACGCTACATCCTTCAGCCCGAGATCTTCGATCTGCTCGAAAACCAGGAAACGGGATCCGGCGGTGAAATTCAGCTCACCGACGCCATGATCCGGCTCATGGCCACGCAGCGGTTTTCGGGCGTGCGGTTTAGCGGCCGCACGTATGACTGCGGCGACAAGGTCGGCTTCCTGACCGCCAATGTCGCCTTCGCCCTCGACCGGCCTGATCTTTCGGAACAGTTCCGCCGTGAACTCGAAACGTTGCTGAAAGAAAGCTGAACCAAATTCACTCTAGTGCTGGAGCTTCACGCCGACGCGGAAAGTCTGCACGTCGTAGTCGCTGCCGGGGGTGGTGGTGTCGAAATTCTCGTACTCGTAACGCGCGCGCAGCACGACGTTGCGGTTGAGCAGGTAGTCGAGGCCGGCGGAAATCTCGTAAGTGTCCTCCTCGAGGGACGAGCCTTCGAATGTCGAGTTGACATAGGTGACGCCAATCTCCCCGGTCAGGTTGTACGACAGGGAATGCGCCAGATTCAGCCCCAGCGAACGCTCGATCGAACCCGAAGCGCCCGCGACCGAGGTTTCCTCGATGTCGGTGGCCGCCGAAAACCTTATCGCCGTGAGCCGCGTCGGCGACCAGGTCAGGTTGGCGTCCACGGTCAGGCCATCGATGGGGTCGAGGCGCGAGTCGTCGAAATCCCGCCTTTCGTAACCGACGGAGATTTCGCCCCTGAGGATCGGCCCGGTGTCGATCTCAACGCCGGCGGCGACCTCATACCCGTCCGAGTCGCGGCGGAATCCGTCGTCGTCGACTTCGTCATCATGGCGGCGCACGCTGTATCCGCCCTCAACGAACGGCTGGATCGCCGGTGAGACTTCGTAACCGAGGCGCAGCGTTCCGCCGACTTCGTAGTAGTCGCGATCGCTGTTGCTCGTCGTGCCGCCGCCGACCGTGTCCACATCGCCGAACTCGTTGATCTCCGCGTCGCCCTGCAGCCTTGCGGTCAACCGGTTGAACCGGTGATTGATCGAGGCGGCGAGATCCCATGTCGTCTCATCCGGCTCTTCGGCTGCATTATCCGGCACATCGGCCGTGCCCCGTCGTTCCTGAGACAACGCATAACCGGCGCGCAGGTTGAAATTTGTCGCCCGGGTGACATCGATCCGGATGCGGCCCGACGCTTCGATTTCGTCGGCATCCTCCGTCGTGTTCTCGTCATAGAACTCGTGATTGCTGGCGAAGGACAGCGACGTCGAATGCCGCGACCAGTCGCTCTCGACCCGCAGTTCCGGTTGGACAGTATAGATGAAGTCATCCCGCCGTCCCCTGTTCGCGAGCAGGGCATTGTCGGTGTATTCGATGCCCGTTTCGACCGACGGATAGACAATAAAGGTTCCGACTCTCAGCCCGAGCGGCTGAAACCCGGTCCGCGATTCCGGGTCCGTCGGATCTACCGGCAGCGGCTCGGGCCGCTCCACCGGCGGCTCGAGCGTCACCTGTTCCGGGATCGCAAGCCCCAGGCTGCCGGAGGCCGCCGTAGTCTCGGGACTGTTTGGCGACGCCGGGCGCAGCGCCGAGGGCGTATAGCGGGGTCTTTCGACAAGACGCTCAAGGCGGCGGTCTTCGTCTTCGGACAGCCTGCCCCGGAGAGCCGGCAATTCGGACGCGGTCCCGACGCCTGTATCTTGAGCGGAATCCTGCGTCTGCTGCGCTCGGACAGGCGCGGAAATGCAGCACACGAGGCCGGCTGCAACCACTACCGGAAAGATGCGAAACGCCGTCAAACCCAGAACTCTCACACTATTGTCAGCGCGCTTTACCGGCCGTTTGCCTTCGCTTTGCAACAGACATAGATTGTGTTGCTTCGCGGCGCGGCGCCGGTGGCAAACACTACGTATTTGTGGTTAATAAGACGTGTAGCGGTGTTTCAGCGCGGTCGGGCATCGACAAAGGGGCCTTCGCTGCCGCAAAGGGAATGGATCCCTGCTTTGTGGCACGGTTCGGGGAGATTTTGATGACAGATTTGGCCGTGACGGACACCGGCGACCCTCGCGACAGATTGATCGACGTGGCACGCCGTACGGCGGAAATCGAAGCGGCTGCAATCCGGCGTTTGTCCGAGCAGCTTGAGGGAGATCTCGGTTTCAGCTTCTTGGCGGCAGTCAACCTTCTGAAGGCTGCGACCGGCCGGGTCATTCTCTCCGGGATGGGCAAGAGCGGGCATGTCAGCCGCAAGATTGCATCCACGCTGGCCTCGACGGGAACGCCGGCCATGTTCATCCATCCCAGCGAAGCCAGCCATGGCGATCTGGGCATGATCACGGGCGCGGACGCAATTGTCATTCTGTCCTGGTCCGGCGAAACCGAAGAACTCAAGGATATTGTCGCCTATTCCCGGCGGTTCCGCGTTCCCCTCGTCGCAATCACATCTCACCGCAACAGCACGCTGGCGCAATCCGCCGATGTGGTTCTCGAGTTGCCGACCCACGAGGAAGCCTGCCCGAACGGGCTCGCGCCGACCACGTCCACGACCATGCAGCTGGTTCTCGGCGATGCGATCGCGATTGCGCTGCTGGAGGACCGCGGTTTCACGAAACGGGACTTCAAGACCCTTCATCCGGGCGGAAAGCTGGGCGCCGCTCTCACCTTCGTCCGCGACATCATGCATTCGGGCGCCAGGCTCCCGCTCGTCGACGCCGAGGTATCGATGTCGGATGCGCTGGTGACGATGACCGAAAAGAGCTTCGGCTGCCTCGGCGTGACGGACGGCGACGGAAGGCTGATTGGAGTCATTACCGACGGCGACCTGCGCCGCAACATGGCGCCCGACCTCATCGGCAGGATGACGTCGGATATCATGACGCGGGATCCGATTGTCGTCACGCCGGACGAGCTGGCGTCAGCCGCGCTCGAAATCATCAACAATTCCTCGATCACGAGCCTTTTCGTCACGGATAACGGCAAGCCGGTCGGGATCGTTCACATCCACGATCTCCTGCGCGTGGGCGTGATTTAGAACACAGCGTCCGGAAGACGGTTCACGCTTTGCCGTTCACTCGGTCCGGCAAATCTTGTGCGCGCTCAGTCGGTGAACATTTCGCGCAATTGTGAAATGTCCTCAATCTCTACCGTTCCACGCTCGACCTTGACCCCGCGGCATTTGAGATTGGCGAAAGCCCGGGACAGGACTTCCGGGGACACGCCGAGGCGTTTGGCAATATTGAGCTTGCTGTAAGGCAGACGAATGCGGACCGGTCCGCTGGCTCCAGGCGCCTGACGCAGTAGAAATGCTGCCAGCCTGAGTTGCGCGGTGGGCGTACGCAGCAAGGTGATCTCCTCAACAAGCAGCTTCAGGTGAACGGACATGGAGGCGAGCAAGCCAAAGGCAAGACGCGGTTCTTCCCGAATGCCGTCGAAAATATGCTGCGCGTTGATCCTCAACACCCGGCTGGGTTCTATCGCCTGGGCGGTCACGGGAAAGGCGCGCTCCAGAAACATTGCTGCCTCGCCGAAACTCTGGCCAGAGCGGAACAGATTGACCGTGGCCTCCTTGCCGTCCACATCCGGCCTGAAAAGGCGGACGACGCCCTGCGAAATGACATAGAAACTGTCTGCCCGTTCTCCGGCATGAAACACCACCTCGTTCTTGTCGAGGCCGAGCGCGCGCGAAGATTTCAGGATGCCGTCGAACATCTCGTCCGACACTTCGGCGAACATTGGCTGGTCCCGCAGAAGCTTCCGATCGTCGTTTGAGAGCTTTTGCGGCTGCCCCATCTCTTCCTGTTTATGTTGACATAAATCAAGGTTCGGCCGTGAGTTTAGGCCTATCCTCCCTTCAAAGCCAATCAAGGCTGACCGACAAAAAAGGACTCAGGTGGAGGGGAACACGATGCCCGGGGCGTCTTCGGATGTATCTGACCGTGCGGATGAAACTCCGTCAAAGTCAGATGAATTAAGAGCATTTCTCTTTCTCACTGTCGTGCTTGCTCCCGTGCTCGCCGTGATCTTCGTTGGCGGGTACGGGTTCATCGTTTGGATGTCCCACCTCATATTGGGACCTCCCGGGGTCTGAGCATGTCAGTGACGGCAAGCAAGGTGGATGATCGCGCGATTTCGAGACGCGACTTTCTTCGGTCGGCGCTGAAGCCGGCTGCGCCTGAGAACGGCGGGTCGAGCATCACGATAGGCGCCAGTTGCCTGGCCCGTCATGGCATCAGTTGCCGGTCATGCGAGGACGTCTGCGAGCCGCGCGCATTGCGCTTCAGGCCTCGACCCGGCGGTATTTTCACCCCTGAAATCGACGCATCACTTTGCACGGAATGCGGTGCGTGCGAGCCAATTTGTCCTGCGGGCTCGATCGAAATCGTACAGGACCGGAGGAATGCCTAGCTCGGATTTTTCCATCCCCCCGGCGCGCGAGGTGCACATTTCCAGCCTCGTCGTTCAGTCAAGGCCCGATCGCGTCGGGGATGTCGCAACGCGACTGGACGCCATGCCCGACACCGAAGTGCATCGCGCAGAAGACAGCGGCAAGCTCGTCATTCTGCTGGAAACAGCCAGTCGTAACGATGTGACCGGTCGCGTGGACGCCATCCGCAAACTGCCGGACGTCGTGAACGTCACACTTGTCTACCACCAGATTGAAGACGCCGAGCTGCTCGATCAGCCGGTTCAGCCTTCAACTCCGCCAGTCTGAAGCAGACCTCGAAGGAGGCTTACGCCATGAGTTTGACCCGTAGAGACTACATCAAAGCAAGTGCCGCGGTGACCGCCGCAGCAGCCGCAGGTCTGGTCCCGCCGGCCGAAGCGGGCAATGTGATCACCCAGGCTGACAAGATCGGGCTGAAGTGGGACAAGGCGGCCTGCCGGTTCTGCGGTACGGGATGCTCGGTCATGCTCGGCACGAAGGACGGCAGAATCGTTGCTTCGCACGGCGATGTGCTCTCACCGGTCAATCGTGGCCTCAACTGCGTGAAGGGCTATTTCCTTTCGAAAATAATGTACGGCGAAGACCGCCTGACCAAACCGCTTCTGCGAAAGAAGGACGGCAAGTTCGACAAGAACGGCGCGTTCGAGGAGGTCTCGTGGGACGAAGCTTTCGACATCATGGCCGAGAAGTTCAAGGCGGCGCTGCGGGAGAAAGGACCCTCCGCGGTGGGCATGTTCGGTTCCGGCCAGTGGACTGTCTGGGAGGGCTACGCGGCCGCAAAACTCTACAAGGCAGGGTTCCGCTCAAACAACATCGATCCAAACGCCCGTCACTGCATGGCATCGGCCGTCGGCGGTTTCATGCGGACCTTCGGCATCGACGAGCCGATGGGATGTTACGACGACTTCGAGCATGCGGATGCGTTTGTGCTGTGGGGCGCAAACATGGCGGAAATGCATCCCGTCCTCTGGACCCGCCTGACAGACCGCCGCCTGAGTGAACAGCATGTGAAGGTGGCTGTACTCTCGACCTTCGAGCACCGCTGCTTCGATCTGGCGGACATTCCGATGGTGTTTGCCCCGCACACCGATCTGGTGATTCTGAACTACATTGCCAACCACATCATCCAGTCCGGCAATGTCAACGAGGATTTCGTTGGCAAGCACGTCAACTTCAGGATTGGCAACACGGATATCGGATACGGCCTGCGACCCGATCATCCGCTGGAAAAGGCGGCCAAGAACGCGAAGAAGGCCGGCGGCTCCAAGGCGGCGACATTCGACGAGTTTGCGGACTTTGTCTCGGAATACACGTTGGACAAGGCCCATGAGATGTCCGGCGTCCCCAAGAACCGGCTCCAGGAACTGGCCGAGATTTACGCCGACCCCAAGACCAAGGTCATGTCGCTCTGGACCATGGGCGTGAACCAGCACACGCGCGGCGTCTGGACCAACAACCTGATCTACAACATCCATCTCCTGACCGGTAAAATCTCTCAGCCCGGCAACAGTCCGTTCTCGCTGACCGGTCAGCCGTCCGCCTGCGGCACGGCGCGAGAAGTCGGAACCTTCGCCCACAGGCTGCCTGCGGACATGGTGGTCAAGAACCCCAAGCATCGGGCATTGGCCGAGAAGATCTGGAAACTGCCGGAAGGCACTATCCCTCCAAAGCCCGGCTACCACGCGGTGCAGCAGAACCGCATGCTCAAGGACGGCAAGCTCAACGCCTACTGGGTTCAGGTAAACAACAACATGCAGGCCGCTCCCAACATGTTGGAGGAAGGCCTGCCCGGATACCGAAACCCGGACAATTTCATTGTGGTTTCGGAGGCGTATCCGACAGTTACCGCCCAAGCGGCCGACCTAATTCTGCCGACTGCCATGTGGGTGGAGAAAGAAGGTGCCTACGGCAACGCCGAGAGGCGCACGCAGATGTGGCACCAACTGGTGGAGGCGCCGGGCGAGGCCAAGTCTGATCTCTGGCAGACCGTGCAGTTTTCCAAACGCTTCAAGACCGAAGAGGTCTGGCCGGCCGACCTGCTCGACAAGAAACCGGAGTACAAAGGCAAGACGCTCTATGAGGTGCTTTTCGCCAACGGAGAGGTAGACAAGTTTCCGAACACAGACATCGAAGCCGGCTATCGCAACCATGAAGCAGAGGATTTCGGCTTCTATATTCAGAAAGGCCTGTTCGAGGAATATGCAACCTTCGGCCGCGGCAAGGCACATGATCTCGCCGACTTCGACACCTATCACAACAGTCGGGGGCTGCGCTGGCCCGTCGTCGATGGCAAGGAAACGAAGTGGCGGTTCCGCGAAGGCGCCGACCCCTATGCGCGGCCGGGCTCCGGATTTGACTTCTACGGCAAGCCCGACGGCAAAGCGGTTGTCTTTGCGCTCCCGTATGAACCGCCGGCGGAAAGCCCCGACGCCGACTATCCGTTCTGGCTGACGACGGGCCGCGTGCTTGAGCACTGGCATTCAGGCTCCATGACGCAGCGGGTTCCGGAGCTCTACAAGGCATTTCCGGATGCGCTCTGCTTCATGCACCCCAACGATGCGGAAGAAATGGGGTTGCGGCGCGGCGATCAGGTCAAGGTCGCCTCACGCCGCGGTCACATCGTCACGCGGGTGGAGACGCGCGGACGCAACAAGCCGCCCAGAGGGCTCGTATTCGTGCCCTGGTTCGATGCCAGCCAACTGATCAACAAGGTCACACTGGACGCCACGGACCCGCTGTCCAAACAGACAGACTTCAAGAAGTGTGCAGTCAAGATCGAGAGGGTCTGATCATGCGGAGTTTTTTTGCAGCCGTCGTGCTGATTTCCGGTCTGGTCCTGATCGCACATGCGGCGGAGCCCGAAATCGCCAATCTCCGGCAGGCACCGCTGGCGGAAGCCCCACCTGCACCGCGGATGACTCCGCAGTCAAATACCGACCTGAGGCAGGTGCGCAACTACCCCGAGCAGCCTCCTGTTATCCCGCACAAGACGGAGGACTATCAGGTTGATCTGAGGGTCAATCAATGCATGGACTGTCACAGCCGTACAGCGGTTGAGGAAAGCCAGGCGCCGATGGTGTCCATCACGCACTTCATGGACAGAGACGGCCAGTTCCTCGCCTCAATCTCACCCCGGCGCTACTTCTGCAACCAGTGTCATGTCTCCCAGCACGATGCGAAGCTCTGGATCAAGAACGAGTTCGTCGACATCGACACGCTTCTGAAGATGAAGAAGTGAGTGGTGCCATGTTGGAAAAGATCAAGCGGATCTGGACCGTACTCCGGAGACCAAGTGCCTATTTCAGTCTGGGTTTCCTGACCGTCGGCGGGTTTCTGGCCGGTATCATATTCTGGGGCGGGTTCAACACCGCCATGGAATTCACGAACACCGAACGCTTTTGCACGGGCTGCCACGAGATGCGGGACAATGTCTACGCGGAGATGAAACGGACCATACACTTCACAAACCGGTCCGGGGTCAGGGCGAAGTGTTCCGATTGCCACGTGCCTCACAACTGGACGGACAAGGTTGCCCGCAAAATGGCCGCTTCAAAGGAGGTCTGGGGCAAGATCTTCGGCACGATCAGCACGCGTGAGAAATTCCAGGCCAAACGTTTGGAACTCGCACAGCGTGAATGGCACCGATTCAAGGCCAATGACAGTCTTGAATGCCGCAACTGCCATTCTGAGAAGGCCATGGATTTCACCCGCCAGAGCAAACGCGCGGCAGATGCGCACCAGCGCTTCCTTGTGGACGGCGCCAAGACCTGCATCGACTGCCACAAGGGTATCGCGCACGAGCTGCCGGACATGCAGGCGGCATCCGGTGTAGACGGTTCAGACGAGAGGAATTTGCGGCTTTACCTGGCTGAATCCGGGAATGAATGAGCCAGCTCACGCACCACGGAACACGGACGCTTTGTGTTCTGGAGTGCGTTTGAGTATGGGCCGCAAACCCGGATCAGGCCTTCTGCCACCGGCGTCAGCATTTCGCTGTCCAGAGGCTCGCTTGAGAATTTAAGCGACCGGGAGTGACACTTGAAATGGAGTGGCAGACACACGAAAGCGTGATTGTGGAGCATTTCCAGGGACGGCACTTTCCTGATGATACTTTGCAGCTGCCTTGTTGTAACGGGCTGCGGCGAACTTGAGCACGCCGCGACCGGGACACCGGAGATCAAGATATCAACTCGGACTATGACGTATTCAACGGGTTACTCATGCCGTTGATCAGCCGGGATTCCGCCTATATGGCTGAATCAACACAAAATAAACCGTATTTTTTCTTGCGTTAAATAGATATTAGGTGAGATTTACTCAAATTGATTCAGAGAAAAAACAAGGTAAATCAGACATAAATGCCGGATTTTGCTTATATATTGAGTTTTATATTTAAGAATAATTAGGACTCGTCCCCTAGTATGCCCGAGCGTGAAGCCGTGGACGGGGAGCCACGTGCCCGCTGTAGCAATAACTGGCTGGTTTGGGCCTGGGGGATAAAATGGATCTCGCTACTATCATTGGTATTGTGCTCGGGTCGGCGATCGTCGGCGCGGCCATCTATATCGGCGGCGACTTTCTGACGTTCGTCAACGTTCCCTCCGTTCTGATCGTTGTCGGCGGTGCCATCGCCGCGACCGTTCTGCGGTTTCAGCTTTCGACGGTCGGCCATTCGCTCATCCTCGGCAGCAAGATCGCTTTCACGACGAAGGCCTCGAACCCGCGCGAGATGATCGATGAGATCGCGCGCCTTGCCGAGATTATCCGCAAGAACGGCCCGCTCGGCCTCGAGGGCGTACCGATCGAGGATGAGTTCCTGTCGAAAGGCGTGCAGTACATCGCTGACGGCTACGAAGGCGAATTCATTTCAGAATCCCTGGAACGCGAACGCGACCTGCGGCTCGAGCGCCTGGGTGAAGGCAAACGCTTCTTCAAGGCTATGGGCGACTCTGCACCGGCCTTCGGCATGATCGGGACCCTGGTTGGCCTCGTACAGATGCTCTCCACCATGGACGACCCGTCCACCATCGGCCCGTCGATGGCGGTGGCGCTGCTTACGACTTTGTACGGCGCGATCATCGCCAACATGATCTGTCTTCCGATCGCGGACAAGCTCGACTCCAAGTTCAAGGTCGAGGAAGTCAATCTGACGCTGGCGATCGACGGCGTGATGCAGATCCGGGACAACAAGAGCCCAGACCTGATCAAGGAAATCCTCGTGTCGTACCTGCCCGAAAAGCAGCGTGACGACCTGGTCCAGGAGGCCGCGTAAGGCCACGGCCGCACTTTCCGGTGGATGAGGACAAGCCATGAGCAAGAAGAAAAAAGCACCAGTAATGCAAGGCGCGCCTGAATGGATCGTCACATTTGCCGATCTAATGTCGCTGCTTGTGTGCTTCTTCGTCCTCATTATCTCCTTTTCCATTCAGGACAAGGAGAAGCTGCAGGTCGTCGCCGGCTCGCTGCGTGATGCGTTTGGCGTCAAGTCCGTCGTGAGCAAGGCCGGCATGATCGAAATCGACGGCACGCCGGTTCGCGACTACGTGAAGAAGATGGCGCTGATGGAAAGCGAGCGCGACACGGATTACTCCGACAAGGCGCACGATCAGAACCCGAAGCAGGGTCCGGAAGCCGACACGCACGCCTACAAGAAGGCCGACATCCGGAAGCCCAACAGCTTCGCCATGGCAAGTGACTCGCTGCGCCAGGCCTGGCAGGAACTGCCGGAGATTACGTCCCTTTCCGAGAACATCGCGATCCAGGAGACCGAGGAAGGACTCGAAATCCAGTTGATCGACCAGGAAGGCCGGGCCATGTTCGCGCCCAACTCGGCCGAATTCTATGACCACACGCACCGGCTTCTGGAGAAGATGGCGCCCGTCCTGAAGCGGATGCCGAACCGGATCAAGATCACCGGACACTCGGACGCCACGAAACTCTACAAGGCCAACGGCTACAGTCTGTGGGAACTCACCGCGGACCGCGCCAACGCGGCGCGCAAGGTGCTGAATCAGTCAGGTGTCGCGGATGACCGGTTCTTTGCGGTCATCGGCAAGGCGGATACGGAACCGCTGTTCCCGGACGATACGTTCCTGGCCGCCAACCGGCGCATCAGCATTGTGATCATGCGGGAAGCCCCGCCACTCCCCCTCGACCACAAACTCTAGAGTGAATCCGGGTCAGGCGCCCGCGTCCTCCGACGCCACCACGGTCAGCGTCGACCCTTCCGCGCCGGTCACCTCGACGCGCGTGCCTGCGGTGAGGTCCGGGCCGGTCACCCGCCACATCGAATCGCCGATCTTGAGCGAGCCCGATCCGTTCACGATCGCCTCATCCAGCACATAGGTCTTGCCGACGTACTGCATCACCCGCTTGTTGAGGTTCGGCTGGTCCGACTCCATCGCGTTGGGCGCGAAGAACTTTCTGGAAGCAACGAGGGTGACGACCGAGAGAATGGCGAAGGACGCGATCTGTATCTGCCACGAGATGTCAACGAACAGCACGGCAACCGCGACGATGATGGCGGCAACGCCGAGCCACAGGAAGAAGAACCCCGGCGCCAGAAGCTCAAACAGAAACAGGATGCCGGCGACGACCCACCAGGTCCAGACGCCGATCGCCTTGATGGTTTCGATCAGAAACTCCATGACGTCAGCCCTCTAGTCCCGGGAACCCGCAGACGGCACCGTCGCACTGTCGTCACCGGCTGGCGGCGTTCCCTTGCCGAAGGCCTCGCGCGCAATCTCGGTGATGCCGCCGATCGAACCGATAACCGACGCCGCCTCGACGGGAAGCATGAGCACCTTCTGGTTCCGCGCGCTGGCGAGCGAACCCAGCGCTTCGACATATTTGGTCGCCACGAAATAGTTGACCGCCTGCACATCCCCGTTCGCGATCGCGTCGCTGACCATGGCCGTCGCCTTGGCTTCCGCCTCCGCCTCGCGCTCTCGGGCCTCGGCGTCCCGGAACGCGGCCTCCTTGCGGCCTTCCGCCGCCAGGATCTGTGCCTGCTTTTCACCGTCCGCCTGGAGAATTTCAGCCTGCCGGAGGCCTTCCGCCTCAAGGATCGATGCGCGCTTCTCGCGCTCCGCTTTCATCTGCCGTGCCATTGCGTCCACGAGATCGCGCGGCGGATTGATGTCCTTGATCTCGATACGCGTCACCTTGATGCCCCAGGGCGTGGTCGCATGGTCGACCACCTGCAGGAGACTGGCGTTGATCTTGTCGCGCTGTGACAGCAGCTCGTCGAGGTCCATGCTGCCCATCACCGTACGGGTGTTCGTCATTGTCAGGTTGACGATGGCGAGCTCGAGGTCATTGACCTCGTAGGAAGCCTTCGGTGCATCCAGAACCTGAAAGAACGCAACGCCGTCAACGGTCACCATCGCATTGTCCTTTGTGATGACCTCCTGGCTCGGCACGTTGAGCACCTGCTCCATCATGTTCATCTTCGTGCCGACACGGTCGATGAACGGAACAAGGATGCCCAGCCCCGGCGGCAGGGTCCGCGTATACCGGCCGAACCGCTCGACCGTGTAATTGAACCCCTGCGGCACGACCCTGATCGCCTGAAAGACGATGACGATGAACAGGACCAGCAGGACAATGACAAATACGCCGGAACCTATGACATCGGGATCATTGAACATGACAACCTCCAGTGGTCAGTATCGGGCCATCCGCACCTGGGGACGGACCGTCAATCGGGGAACAACTTAGCTGATTCTCGATTTCGCCGCTGTCCTGCCTTGCAAGCAGTGGGTCGCGGCGGGCCACCGCAGTGTCGGCCCGAAACCAAGCGGTACGAGCTACACCCAACCCTGCAGTTCGCGCGTGAGCAGCGTGTCCAGCATGGCGATGCTTGCGTCGGAATCGTTGAGGCACGGGATCGCCGCGAAGTTCTCACCGCCATTCTCGTGGAATATCTCGCCGACCTCCATGGCGATTTCCTCCAGCGTCTCGACACAGTCCGACGCGAAACCCGGCGTGATGATGGCGAGATTCCGGACGCCGCTCTGCGCCAGCGCTTCGACAGTCTTGTCGGTATAAGGCTGCAGCCATTCCGCCTTGCCGAACCGGGACTGAAAGGTCAGCTTGAGCCGGTTTTCGTCCCAGCCCAGCGCCTCGCGCAGCAGGCGCGTCGTCTTGTGGCAATGGCAGTGATAGGGATCGCCCTTGTCGAAATACTCCTTCGGCAGACCGTGGTAGGACGCGATCACGACCTCGGGCTCCCAATCCAGTTGCGCCACGCTCGCCTTGAGCGATTGCGCCACGGCGTCAATATAGGCCGGGTCGTCATGATAGGGCGGATTGGTGCGGATCGCGGGCTGCCAGCGCATCTGCTTCAGGGCATCGAAGGCCTTGTCGAAGACAGTGGCCGATGTTGCCGCGCTGTACTGCGGATACAGCGCGAACAGCAGGATCCGGTCGCATCCCTGATCCTTCAGGGCCTGCAGGCGATCGGCAATTGACGGCTGGCCGTAACGCATGGCCCAGTCGACGATGACATTCGGAAAACGCGCACCGATCGCCTCGGCGACTTTCTCGCTCTGGCTGCGCGTGATCGTGCGCAGGGGTGACTCATCCAGTTCCTTGTTCCAGATCGAGGCGTAGGCTTCGCCGCTCTTGCTCGGCCGCGTCGTCAGGATGATCCCGTTGAGCAGCGGCCACCACAACAGGCGGTTAGTCTCGATGACGCGCCGGTCGCTCAGGAATTCCTTGAGGTAGCGGCGCATCGACCAGTAGTCGGTCCCGTCGGGCGTGCCCAGGTTGATGACCAGCACACCGACGCGCCCGTAAAGGACTTCCGGATGCCCCTCCGGCAGAACGGCACGTTCCATACCTTCTCCTGTTCCCCTCAAGGTATCTGAACCGCTTTGCCGGCCCATCCTGATCATTGGTGTTTACCCAGTGATGAAATACACCAAAGCAAACGCGAGTCCAGTGACCAATGTGTCTCCGGAATCAGGCACTTGTCGGGCGATCGGCTCCCTCGGCTCTCGCGTCGCGGAATTCCGGCTGCCTGACATCCGTCCTGTCTGACATCCGCTTCGCCCGGGCCACCGACACAATGAACGCGCAGATGAACAGTGCGGTCATGATCAGCACGATCGTGGGGGCCGGCGCGCTGTCGATGTGGAAGCTCAGATACACGCCGAGCAAGGACGAGGTCACTGCCGTCGCGACCGCAATCAAGAGCATTAGTACAAACCGCTTTGTCAGGAGGAACGCCACCGCGCCCGGAGCGATGAGCAATGCGATCGCGAGGATTATGCCGACCGCCTTCAGGGTCGCCACGATGGTCAGCGACAGCATCGACAGCAGACCGTAGTGGATAATGCCCACCGGAAGCCCGATAGCCTTGGCCTGCGCCGGGTCGAAGGCGTGCAGCAGTATATCGCGCCACTTGATCGCGATGACCGCGGTGACGGACAGGGCAATGACCGTGCTTGTCAGGATGTCCTGCCAGCCGACGCCGAGCATGTTCCCGAACAGAATGTGATCCAGGTGAACGTCGGACTCGATCTTGGTGTAGAGCACGATGCCGATCCCGAACATGCCGGAAAACACGACACCCATGACCGTGTCCTGCTTGACCCGGCTGTTGTCCTTCAGGTAACCGGTGGCCAGTGCGCAGATCATGCCGGCCACGAATGCGCCGATGACAAGCGGGATATTGACGATATAGGCGACGACCACGCCCGGCAGCACCGCATGGCTGATGGCGTCGCCCATCAGCGACCAGCCCTTGAGCACCAGGTAACAGGACAGCAGCGCCGTCGGCACGGCGATGATCAGGGAGATCACCAGAGCGTTCTGCATGAACGGAAACTGGAACGGCAGCAGCAGGGTGTCGACCACGGTCATGCGCCCGTCTCCAGCGCTTCCGCAGCGCGTCGGCGGCTGGCCAGCTTGCCGTGCTTGGGTGCGAACACGAACGCCATCAGAAACAGCAGCGTCTGCAGCGTGACGATGACGCCGCCCGTGGCCCCGTCGAGAAAGAAGCTGATATAGGCGCCGGCGAAACTGGTCCCCGCGCCGATCGCGACGCTCGTCACGAGCAGCCGGGGGAACCGGTCGGTGAGCAGATAGGCGGTCGCGCCCGGCGTGACCACCATCGCGATAACGAGGAAGGCGCCCACGGTCTGGAGCGCCGCCACGGTCGAAGCCGACAGCAGCATGAAGAAGACGACCTTGAGCCAGTCCGGATTCAGCCCGATCGAGCGGGCATGCGCCTCGTCGAAGAAGGTCACCATCAGGTCCTTCCACTTCAGCAGCAGCACGGTCAGCGACACGCCGCCGATGATTACGAGCTGAAGCGTGTCCTCCGGCGTGATCGCCAGGATATTGCCGAGCGTGATCGTCTTGATGTCCACCGATGTCGGCGACAGCGACACCATGAACAGGCCGAGGCCGAAGAACGACGTGAAGATAAGGCCGATAATGGCGTCTTCCTTGAGGCCGGTCCGCTGATTGAGGAACAGCATGGCCGCCGCCGCGAGCCCGCCGGAGAAGAACGCGCCGATGGCGAAGGGAAGCCCGAGCATATAGGCGCCGGCCACGCCCGGAACGATGGAATGGCTCAGGGCGTCGCCGATCAGCGACCAGCCCTTGAGCATGAGATAGGCGGACAGGAACGCGCAAACCGCCCCGACCAGCGCACTGACCCACATCGCGTTGATCATGTAGCTGTAATCGAAGGGCTGCAGCAGCGTTTCCATCACCCGGCGCCGTCTTCCTTGTCGTCGTAGACAACGAAAGGCCGTTCGTCGTCGCTGATGACCGTGACCTGGCGCGCGTCGTCGTCGTCGTGCAGATCGGCACCGCCGAGCACGAACCGGCGAAGGACACCGCCGAAGGCATGCTCGAGATTGCCCTGCGTGAACACTTCGGCAGTCGGGCCGTAGGCCAGCACCGTTCCCTTGATCAGCACGGTGCGGTCGCAGAAAACCGGCACGCTACCGAGGTTGTGCGTCGACACCAGCATGACGCGGCCTTCCTCGCGCAGCCGCCGCAGGAGTTCGATGATTGCCTCTTCGGTCTTGGACGTCAACGCCGGTGAACGGCTCGTCCAGCAGGATCACCCGGCCGTCCTGGGCCAGCGAGCGGGCAAGGAACACCCGCTTCTTCTGGCCGCCCGAAAGCTCGCCGATCTGGCGCCCCCGGTAGTCGGCCATGCCGACGCGCTCCAGCGCGGTGTCGACGGCCTCCCGGTCGGCGGCACTCGGTATGCGCATGAAGTTCATGTGCCCGTAGCGGCCCATCATGACCACGTCCTCGACGAGCACCGGGAAGCTCCAGTCAACCTCCTCGGCCTGAGGCACGTAGGCCACGATGTTCTTCTTCAGCGCCTCGTCGACCGACTTGCCGAGGATTGTGATCCTGCCGGCCGCCAGCGGAAGGAAGCCCATGATCGACTTGAACAGTGTCGACTTGCCGGAACCGTTCACGCCGACAAGCGCCGTGATCGTTCCGGTCGGGATTTCGAACGATGTGTGACTCAGCGCCGTGTGGCCGTTCCTGTAAGTGACCGTGACGTCTTCGACCACAAGTCCCGGCATGTTGCCGTCAAACATGTCTTCCCCTTGGGCTCGACGGGTCTCCGCGGCTCGGCCGGGTGCCGGGGCTGTTCACTTCGTGAGCCCTTCGGCGATCGTGTTGGCCGTAACCCGGAGCAGGTCGATATAGGTCGGAACGGCGCCATCGGGCTCGCTCAGGGAGTCGACATAGAGTATGCCGCCGTATTTAGCACCGGTCTCCCGCGCAACCTGCTCGGCGGGGCTCGCGGACACGGTGCTTTCGCTGAACACGACCTTGATATTGTGCTTCCTGACCGTGTCGATCACCTTGCGCACCTGCTGGGGCGTACCCTGCTGGTCTGAATTGATGGGCCAGAGATAAAGTTCCTTCATGCCGAAATCGCGGGCCAGATAGCTGAACGCGCCCTCACTGGAGACCAGCCAGCGCTGCTCCTCCGGGATTGCCGCGATCAGGTCCCTCAACGGGCCGATCGCTTCGGTAATCCTCTCCTTGTAGACTTCCGCGTTCATCCTGTAGGTCTCGGCATTCTCCGGATCGTACTTCACGAACGCATCCCGGATGTTGTCGACATAGATCAGGGCGGAGTCGAGGGACATCCAGGCATGGGGATTGGGTTTGCCGGTATAGGGTCCGTCGGCGATACCCATCGGCTCGACACCTTCGGTCAGGACGACGCCCGGCACGTCACGCAGGTTGCGGAAGAACTGTTCGAACCACAGCTCCAGATTCAGCCCGTTCCACAAGACCAGATCGGCCCCTTGCGCCTTCAGGATGTCCTTCGGAGTCGGCTGGTAGCCGTGGATCTCGGAACCGGGTTTGGTGATGGACTCGACGATCGCCGCGTCACCGGCCACGTTGCGCGCCATGTCGGCAATGACCGTAAACGTCGTCACGGCCTTGAACTTCTTCGCATCGGCCGTCGCTGAGACGGAGACCATGAACATCATTGCCAGGCAGACCGCCGCCATGCGGCCTAATCTTTGTATCACTCTCACTGAACGGGTCCCTTTCCGACTGTTCGTTGAGGCCGCCTTTGGACAAGGCCGCGCGCGCTTGATGCCCCCGCAGGCATGCAATCGCAGCGTTCTGCACCTTAGGGCTGTCTCATCCAGCGCTGTTCCCGGATCCGGCACAGACCAGCTCCCGATTTGGTTCAGGGGATCAGGCTTCGGTCCGCAGCAGTTCCCGCGAAAAATCACGATGTCCCTCTTCCTACGCGGCAGGAACGGCGTGGATTTGGACAGCCGGGAATTATACTAAGAATCATTCGCAAGACCGTCAATTGCGAATTATTCTCATTTCAGAAAAGGTAAATTCTCTCATCGAGGGTGGTGACACGCGCGCGCGGACCGTTACGCCGGCTCACCAACACGCCGGCGCATCGACTCGCGGATACAGACAGAGATCAGTCGTAAGAGCGCTCGTCGGCGATGACCACGCCGTCATTCGGCAGTGAGCCGGGCGAGACCAGTTCGACCGCACCGCGTACCTTGCAGACGGACTGCACTGTCTCGGCGATACGGGCCGACACGTCATCGCCGCCGTCGGAGGATTCCGCGCGAAGCGTCATCACGTCCTGCTCGCCCTCGCGGCCGACGACAAGCCGCAGGCGTCCGAGTTCCGGATGCTTCTTCGCGATGTCGGCAATCTGCTCTGGCCGAACGAACATGCCCTTCACCTTGGCGGCCTGATCGGCACGGCCCATCCAGCCCTTGATGCGCATGTTGGTCCGCCCGCAAGGGCTGGCCCCTTCGAGAATGGCCGACATGTCGCCGGTGGCGAAACGGATCATCGGGTAGTCCGGATTGAGGCTCGTGACCACGACCTCCCCGACATCGCCCGGCGCAACGGGATCGCCGGTGCCGGGCGTCACGATCTCGACGACGATCTTCTCGTCGACAATCATGCCCTCCTTGGCCTCCGACTCGTAGGCGACGATCCCCAGGTCGGCGGTCCCGTAACACTGCACCACGTCGACGCCGCGATCGGAGAGTTCACTGCGCAGGGACGGCGGCAGCGCGGCACCGGAAACCAGCCCCTTCTTGAGGCTCGATGAATCCGTGCCCGCTTCGGCGGCGGCGTCCAGCAGCACCTTCAGGTAATCCGGCGTACCGGCATAGCCGGTCGGCTGAAGGGCCTGAATAGCCTGTATCTGCATTTCCGTGTTGCCGATACCGGCCGGGATGACGGCACATCCGATGGCATGCGCACCGCTTTCGAACATGTGTCCTGCGGGCGTCAGATGATAGGCGAAGGAGTTGTGAATGATGTCTCCCGGGCGCACTCCCGCCGCATAGAGCGCTCGGCCGACACGCCACCAGTCCTTGCCCTTGCCTTCCGGGTCAAAGATCGGGCCGGGGGACATGAACAGGCGCCCGAGTTCGCCCGCTGGAACCGTCGTAAGATTGCCGAACGGACGGTTCGTGCTCTGCCGCTCCAGAAGCTCCGACTTGCGCAGCACGGGCAGCGCGGCAAGCGCTTCACGCGACGTGACGGAATCCGGATCGATACCAGCCAGATGTTCAGCCCAGCCGGAAGCCTTCCCGGTTGCGTCTCGAAGAAAGGCGGGCAGAGCCGAGAAAAGATCGTTCTCCCGAATCTCGGGATCGCGCGTTTCAAGCGCGTCAAAATAACGGCTGTCACTCATAATCACACCATGTCGATCTGAAATAACGTCAGCGGCAATCAGGCAAGCCAGCGTTTGCGCCGCTTATAGTGTTTCACGTTGCGGAACGACTTGCGGTCGCCTCCGGCAACGCCCAGGTAAAATTCCTTGACGTCCTCGTTCTCGCGCAGCGCCGACGCTTCACCGTCGAGCACCACCCGTCCATTTTCGAGGATGTAACCGTAGGTGGCGTATTTGAGGGCGATATTGGTGTTCTGCTCGGCAAGCAGGAAACTCACCTTCTCGTTCTCGTTGAGCCGCTGGACGATCTCGAAGATCTCCTCGACCAGTTGCGGTGCAAGGCCCATCGACGGTTCGTCGAGAAGGATCGTGTTCGGCCGCGACATCAACGCTCTGCCGATCGCGGTCATCTGCTGTTCGCCACCGGAAATATAGCCTGCGAGGCTCGACTGGCGCTCCTTGAGGCGCGGGAAATAGCTGTAGACCATTTCCAGGTCATGGGCGATCGCGGCCCGTCCCTCCTTGCGCGTATAGGCACCGGTGAGAAGGTTCTCCTCGACGGTGAGATGCTCGAAGCAGTGCCGCCCCTCCATCACCTGGATGCAGCCGCGCCGCACCAGTTCGTTGGGCGAAAGTGCGTCCACGCGGTCCCCCTTGAGCTCGATATTGCCCTTGGTTACCTCACCGCGCTCGGCACGAAGAAGATTGGAAACGGCTTTCAGGGTCGTTGTCTTTCCGGCCCCGTTGGCACCGAGGAGGGCAACGATGCCCCCCTCGGGAACCTGGAGGGAAACGCCCTTCAACACGAGGATCACATGATCGTAGATGACCTCGATATTGTTGACGGACAAAACCGTATTTGCTGCGGTTTCGCTCACGGGCGTTCCCCCTTCTCGTTGTCCTGTAATCCAGGACTTACTTGCATTCCTGCGTTTCCCATCCCGGCTTGTCCGAGATGTACTTGACCGCGGCTTCTTCCAGAAGCGGGCGAACCACGTCACGCATGGGCTCGATCCAGTCGGAGGCCTTCGTCCAGCCCTTGCCATCCCACTGCTGGATGTAGATCGGGTGGGCACCTGCGTGATCCTTGCAGGTCACCTTGATCGGGTTGGTAAAGCCTTCCAGGCCGATTTCCTTGAGACGCTCGGCGTTCAGGTCGAGGTTTTCCAGTCCGATACGCATTTCCACACCGGTAATGGCTTTCTTGCCGGTGATTTTCTGCGCGGTCCGGATGGCCTCGGCGATCACCACGGCGTTCATGACGCCGCGATTGTAGAAGTTCTCGCCGACCTTGGACTTGTCCTTGACCTGGCTTTTGCCCTTGTCGATGACATGCTTGATGATGTCCTGAAGCGCCGGATAGTCAGCGCCCGTTCCGTGGAAGTTGGCCGACTTGTAGCCCTTGGCACCGTCACCGGCCGGACGCGCGTCATCGTCACTGCCGGACCACCACACACCGATGAACCTGTCCATCGGGAAGCGGATCTTGGCGGCTTCCTTGATCGCGGTCGGGTTCATGGCACCCCAGCCCCACATGACCATCCAGTCGGGACGTTCCTTGCGGACCTGCAGCCAGTGCGACGACTGGTTCTGCATTTCCTTCACGCCGACCGGGATCTTCAGCAGTTCGAAGCCCATGTCCTTGGCAAGCTGCTCGAGCAGCGGAATCGGCTCACGCCCATAACCGACGTCGAGATAGATGAAGCCGATCTTCTTGCCCTTCACACCGCCATTGGCGTCCATGTACTTGACGACAGCGGAGGCCTGGCTCCAGTAGGTTGCCGGGGCATTGAAGACCCACGGGAACTTCCGGCCATCGGCAGCCGCTGACAGGCCGTAACCCATGGACAGCACCGGAATCTTGTCGACCGGCGCCTTGGGGATCAGCTGCAGCGTGATACCCGTGGAGTACGGGTTGTACACCACGGCACCCTTGCCTTTGGTGCCTTCGTAGCACTCAACGCCTTTCTGGGCGTTGTAGCCGGTTTCGCATTCCTCGATGACGAGCTTCACGCCGCCGATGCCCCCGTCACGCTCGTTGAGCATGGACAGGTAGTCATGCAGACCATCGGCAATCGGAATTCCGGAACCGGCGAACGGCCCGGTGCGATACGTTAGAAGCGGAACGTAGATCGAGTCTTCAGCCTGTACGGGCTCCGGCACGGACGCCAGGGACCCGCCAAGCAAGACCGCTGCGGCGGCACCGATCGCGAGTTTCTTGAAACTCATTGGTTGTCTCCTCCACTGTTTCAACAAGCGCCGGTTAAAACTCCCTCATTATCCGGCGCGATTCGTCATTTCAGGTCGCGCAGTTAACAGCCTGACGCGACGGTGCTCAAACCCTAGCACCCGGCCCTCAAATGACAAAACCCTCCTATCTTCAATTCGTTAACCCCCAAACGGGCCGCCTTCCGCCTAGTAGGGGAACGGCCATCGTCTCAGTTTTTCCTTTGTCACCTGCCACAGCCGGGCAAACCCGTGCGGCTCGACGATCAGGAAGAAAATGATCAGTGCGCCAATGATCATGAAGTTCAGATGTTCGACCGTTGCAGCCGCGATCGAGAATCCGAACATCTCGGGCGCGGCACGCAGGAAGATCGGCATTAGCCAGATGAAAGCCGCCCCCAGGAACGCACCCAGAAGGCTGCCCAGGCCGCCAATAATCACCATGAACAGGATCAGGAACGAGTGGTTGATGTCGAAGCTTTCGACCTCCGCGGCACCCAACCACAGGAACACCATCATGGCGCCCGCGACGCCGCAGTAATAGGAGCTGATCGCGAACGCCGTGAGCTTTGCCGGCAACAGGCGGATACCCATCAGTTCCGCGGCGATGTCGCGGTCGCGCACTGCCATCCAGTTCCGGCCGAAGCGCCCGCGAACAAGGTTGGACGCGATCCAGGTCAATCCGACGACAATCGCAAGCACGACGAGATAGCGGTGCTGGGACGTGGCCGTCGGACCGGTCACCGCGATGTTGAACACTTCGCGTGTCGGGACCTCGATGGCGCCGGAGTCGTTGTAGTTGTAAAGCCAGGCAATACGGCCGAACGCCCATTCCAGAAAGAACTGCGAGGCGAGCGTCGCGACCGCCAGATAGAACCCCTTGATCCGGAGCGACGGCAATCCGAAGAACATGCCGACGGCGGCTGCCACGAAGCCCGACAGCAGGATTGCCACGATCACATTCATGTCCGGGAAGATCGTCACCAGCTTGTAGCAAGCGTAGGCGCCCACTCCCATGAACCCGCCGGTGCCGAGAGAAAGCTGCCCGGCATAACCGGTCAGAATATTCAGACCTATGGTGGCGAGCGCAAAAATCAGGAACGGGATCAGGACTGAATTGAGCCAGAAATCGTTGGCCGCCCAGGGCAGCACACCGAAGGCGATCGCCAGAATGGCGATGATGCCGAGCCGGTCCTGAAGGATCGGGAATACCGACTGATCCGCGCGGTATGACGTCTTGAACTGGCCGACTTCGCGATAAAGCATGACCCTGTCTCCCTACACGCGCTCGATAATCTTTTCGCCGAACAGCCCCTGCGGCCGGAACAGCAGGAAACCGAGCGCGATGACATAGGCGAGCCAGCCCTCGATCCCGCCGCCCACCAGCGGACCCCAGTAGACCTCGCCGATCTTTTCGCCGATGCCGATGATGAGGCCGCCGACGATGGCGCCGGGAATGGACGTGAACCCGCCCAGGATCAGCACCGGCAGCGCCTTCAGGGCGACGATGGCGAGCGAGAAGCTGACGTCCGACCTGGCGCCCCACATGATACCGGTGGCAAGCGCCACGATACCCGCGGCGAACCACACGATGACCCAGATCTGGTTCAGCGAGATGCCGACCGAAAGCGCGGCCTGGTGATCGTCCGCAACGGCGCGCAGTGCGCGACCGATGCGGGTCTTGTTGAAGAAGATGGCCAGGCCGGCGACCATCGCGCCGGCGATGACGGCGGCCGACAGGTCGATCTGCTGGATACTGACCAGACCGCCGAGAATGTTGAAATCGAATACGCCGGTCGGCAGGAACAGTTCCTTCGTGATCATTACCTTGGGTTCACCGCCGAACACCAGCTCGCCGAAGCCGATCAGGAAGTAGTTCAGCCCGATCGTCGCCATGAACAGGATGATGTCTTCCTGGTTCACCAGCGGACGCAGCACCACCCGTTCCACGGTGTAGGCCAGCGCGAACATGATGACGATGCACAGCAGCAGGGCCAGATAGGCCGGAACACCGGCGGCAAAAAGGCCGACGAGTGACAGCGCGCCGAACACCACCATGATGCCCTGCGCGAAGTTGAAGACGCCGGAGGCCTTGAAGATCAGCACGAAACCCAGCGCGATCAGGGAATAGAGCACGCCGGAGACGAAGCCTTCCCAGAGCACCTGTACGAAGAAGTCCGGCAGACTCACCATCTGCACGAACGGATCGAGGAATATGTTGTAAAGCAGCTCGCCCATCACCGTCCCCTAATGACTCACGCCCAGATAGGCGTCGATCACGTTCTGGTCGGAACTCACTTCGTCCGGGGTCCCGTCGGCAATCTTCTTCCCGTAGTCCAGCACGACCACCCGGGAAGACAGATCCATGACCACCCCCATGTCGTGCTCGATCAGGGCAATCGTGGTCCCGAACTGATCGTTAACATCGAGGATGAAGCGCGACATGTCCTCTTTCTCCTCGAGGTTCATGCCGGCCATCGGCTCATCGAGCAGAAGCAGTTCCGGTTCCATCGCGAGCGCGCGGCCCAGTTCGACCCGCTTCTGAAGACCGTACGGCAGGCGACCGACCGGCGTCCGGCGGATGTGCTGGATCTCCAGGAAGTCGATCACATGCTCGACAAACTCGCGGTGCTCCATCTCCTCCTGCTCGGCCGGGCCGAACCGGAACAGATGCCAGAACAGGCCCTTCGTCATCTTCAGCGAACGCCCGGTCATGATGTTGTCGAGCGTGCTCATGCCGCGGAACAGGGCAACGTTCTGGAACGTGCGCGCAATGCCAGAGGCAGCCGCTTCATGCGGCTTGATCTGGCGACGCGTATGCCCCCGAAATGAAACCGTTCCCTCTTGCGGGTGGTAAAAGCCGTTGATGACGTTAAGCATCGACGTCTTGCCGGCGCCGTTCGGACCGATAATGGCGCGGATTTCGCCTTTCAGGATGTCAAAGCTGACATCGGTGATCGCCTTTACGCCGCCGAAAGACAGCGAGACGCTTGCAACGTCGAGCAGCACATCCCCCGGCGCTACATTTGACTCTACTGTTCGGATCATTCAGCGGCCTCTTTTACCGCGTCGGCCGGCGCGAAGGTTTTCATGTCACGAATCTCGACGTCGCCCTCGATGGTGCCGCGCCGCCCGTCCTCGAACGTCACTTCGGTACTGATTGTCTGGCGCTTTTTCGAGTGGTCGTATAGCGCGTCGATCAGCGGTTCGTAACGCTCGTTGATCAGCGAGCGCCGGACCTTTGCCGTACGCGTGATCTCGCCATCATCTGGATCGAGTTCCTTGTGCAGGATCAGGAACCGGTGGATCTGCGCACCCGCCACCCGGTCTTCGTGCGACAGTTCCTCGTTCACCTCTTCAACATGCTGCTCGATCATCTTGTAAACGTCGGAGTGACCGGCGAGTTCCTGATAGCTTCCGTAGACAACGTTGTTGCGTTCCGCCCAGGAACCCACGGCGTGCAGATCGATGTTGATGAAGCAGGTGACAAAATCGCGGTCGTGTCCGAAGGCGACGGCTTCCTTGATATTCGGGTAGAACTTCAGCTTGTTCTCGATGTATTTCGGCGGGAACAGCGTGTCGTCCTTGAGCTTGCCGACGTCTTTCGCCCGGTCGATGATCTTCAGGTGGCCGTGTTCGTCGAAGAACCCGGCATCGCCGGAATGAACCCAGCCGTCCTCGGTCTTGGTCTCCTGAGTGGCTTCCGGGTTCTTGTAGTATTCCTTGAAGACGCCCGGCGACCGGTACATGACCTCGCCTGAGTCAGCGATCTCGATTTCGATGCCCTCCAGCGGCTTTCCGACCGTGTCGGCGTAGATCTCGGCGTCCGGCTGGTTGGTGATGTAAACCGCCGCCTCGGTCTGACCGTAGAGCTGTTTCAGGTTCATGCCGAGCGCGCGGTAGAAGCGGAAGATCTCCGGACCGATCGCCTCGCCGGCCGTGTAGGCGACGCGCACCTTGGAGAGGCCGAAAATGTTCTTCAGCGGCCCGTAAACCAGAATATCGCCGAGGAAATATTTGAGCCGCGCCCCGATTGGAACCGGCTCGCCGTTGAGGATCTTCTCGCCCCATTCCCGCGCAACCCCAAGGAAGTATTCGAACATCCTCTTCTTAAGCGGGCTCGCATCTTCCATGCGCACCATGGTTTCGGTGATCAGCGCCTCGTAGACCCGCGGCGGCGCGAAAGCGTAAGTGGTGCCGATCTCGCGGCGGTCGTCGGTCACCGTGTCCCGGTTTTCCGGGCAGTTGACGCAGTAGCCGGCCGCCAGCGACTGGGCGTAGGAGAACACGTGGTCCCCGACCCAGGCCATCGGCAGGTAGGCGATTGTTTCCTCGCGCTCGTCGAGCTTGTCGAATTCGTTCGCGACATCGGCAGCCCACAGGCAGTTTGCCATGGTGAGCACGACGCCCTTGGGGCGACCCGTCGTGCCGGAGGTGTAAAGGATGATGGCGGTGTCCTCGAGGCCGCCCTTGTCGATCTCGGCCTTCCACGCCGCCTCGGCGCCGGAGTCCTCGGCCATCGCCTTGCGACCGAGCGCCTGGACCTCTTCGAACGACATCAGGCCGTCGACAGCATATTTGCCCAGGCCCCGCTCTTCGTCATAGATGATGTTCTTGATGCCGTCGTAGGTCTCGCCGATCTCCAGAACCTTGTCGACCTGTTCCTGGTTCTCCACCACGGCCATGACCACGCCGGCATGTTCCAGCACGTAGGCCATCTCTTCGGCGACCGAGTCCTGATAGACAGGCACCGGGATGGCACCGAGCGCCTGCGCAGCGCACATCGACCAGTAAAGCCGCGGCCGGTTGTCCCCGACGATGGCCAGCATCTGTCCGCGTTCCAGCCCGAGCTTGGACAATCCGATGGAAAAGGCGCGTACCTCGTCGAGCACCTCGCTCCACGTCCATGTCTGCCAGATTCCCAGATCCTTTTCGCGGATGGCCGGTCTCTCGCCAAACTGCCTGGCATTGCGCAACAGCAAATTTGGAAATGTCTCGCCGGTCCGGACGGACGACGTCCCAGTCCCCACGCTCGTCTCCCTTCGCTCTTTATTCGGTCCGCCTCTTGGGGGCGGTTTCACCGATCGGTCACAACAAAAGTGTTACACTGAATGGCACATGAAGCGCTGAATTTGTATCACTTTTTTGTTGTTTGCATTACACGCCGGAGGCCAAATTTTCCCTCATCCTCCGATAATGACAGGCAGAATACCTCAATTCATTTTGGTAGCAAGACAATCCGGAATGTCCATCAGGCTTTCCTCCTGACGGGAAAACAATGCCCTGCATCCGCCAAATCCCTGTCTCCCGCCCGCTGTCCGCAGTAGCTGCAGACCCGGGCCGGATCGTTTATATCCATGCGTTGTAAAGGCGATATATGGGCCCGGTTCGATTCCTGTTCGGCTTCTGTAAAGAATTGTAAAGCCCTTTGCCCTGCGGGCCGGAACCGGACATCGTGGTTGGAAACACGGGCAATTCGCCCGACCTGAACCGCATGCGGATCGAAACGATGACTGTCGATCAAATCGGACAGAATGCGGAACGCGAAGCCGACTGGCATCAGCGCCTGAGCTACATCCAGGCCGCGCTCGACCAGCTCGACGACGGATTCACGGTCTACGATCTCGATCTCAACCTGGTCGCCTGGAATGCGCGCTTCTTCGAGATGTTCGACTTCCCGGAAGACGAGTTCGCAGTCTTCGGCAAGCCGTTCGATGCGTTCATCCGCTACAACGCGGAGCGCGGGGAATACGGCCCAGGACTGGCCGAAGACCTGGTCGCGGAACGGGTGGCTCTGGCCCGCCAGTTCAAGTCGCACTGTATGGAGCGCATCCGGCCCAACGGCACGGTGCTCGAGATCCGAGGCAATCCCATCCCCGGCATCGGCTTCGTCACCATCTACAAGGACATTACCGACCGCAAGAAGGCCGAGGACGCGCTGGCCGCCAGCCGTGACGATCTGGAGCGCCGTGTCGAGGAACGCACCCGGGAGCTGTCCGAACTCAACACAAAGCTGGTCGCGGAAGTCGCCGAGCGCGAGCGTGCCCATGGCGCCCTGCAGCAGAGCGAGGAATGGATACGGCTTATCGCCGACGGCGTGCCCGTCCTGATCGGCTACGTCGATGCCGATCAGCGCTACCGGTTCGCCAACCGCCATTTCGAGGAATGGACCGGCCATCCTCCCGACGAGATCCTCGGCCGCAGCGTGGATGAGGTTCTGGGAACACGGATCCACCACACCCTGCGCGACCAGATGGACCGGGCGCTCGCCGGCGAACTGGTGACCAACGAATTCCGGCTGCGGCTGCCGAGCGGCAAGCGCATCGACGCGATCTCCACCTTCATCCCGCATTTCAACCCCGACGGCGCGGTCATGGGATATTTCATCCTGGCGCAGGACGTCACCGACCACAGACAGGCGGAAGCCGCGCTCCGGCAGGCGCAGAAGATGAAGGCCGTCGGCCAGCTGACCGGCGGGCTCGCGCACGACTTCAACAATCTGCTGACCATCGTCATCGGCAATCTGAACCTGCTTCGCGAACAGCTGAGCGACGACGAGTTCACGACGGGCCAGATCGATCCGGCCCTCGGCGCGGCACGGCGCGGCGCGGAACTGGTGAAGCACCTGCTGGCCTTCAGCAGGAAGCAGCCGCTGCAGCCCAAGGCCTTCGACGCCGGCGAACTGGTGACCGGCATGGTCGACCTGTTCGAGCGCACGCTGGGCAACGCCGTGCGCACGGAATTCCGCATTTCCGGGCAGCCCTGTCCCGTCGTCGCCGATCCCAACCAGATGGAAAACGCCCTGCTCAACCTCGCCATCAACGCCCGCGACGCCATGCCGTCCGGCGGTCTGCTCACCGTCGAAGTGGAGACCGCCGAACCTGAAGATGGCCCGGAGCCCGGTGAGGTCCGGCTCTGCGTGACCGACACCGGCACGGGCATGCCCGCGGCTGTCGCCGAGCGCGCCTTCGAGCCGTTCTTTTCCACCAAGGGGCTGGGCCGCGGCCACGGCATGGGCCTCAGCATGGTCTACGGTTTCGTGCAGCAGTCGGGCGGCACGATAGACCTCAGAAGCCGGCGCGGCGAGGGAACGGCCGTCGAGATCCGGCTGCCGCGTTCGACCGGCCGCGAGCAACCTGCATCCGCCCAGGACCCTGACGATGCGGCGGCGCCGGAAACCGGCACCGAGACCATCCTCGTGGTCGAGGACGACGACGAGGTTCGCAGCTACACCGTGAGCGCCCTGCGCGCGCTGCAATATCATGTGCTCGAGGTCGGCGACGGCGGCTCCGCGCTGGACCTGGTGCGCGACGACACCGGGATCGACCTGGTCCTGAGCGACGTCGTGATGGTCGACGGTCCCAACGGCTACGAGCTCGCGGAGAAGGCCCGGCGGATCCAGCCCGGCCTCCGCATCCTGCTCATGTCCGGATATCCCGACGAGGCCCGGTCGCGCTCGAAACAGGGCGCCCGCGTGCTGCCCTTCCTGCCCAAACCGTTCGAAAAGCAGCAGCTCGCCGCCGCGGTGCGCGCGGCGCTCGACGCATAGTCCCGGGAGACACCCGCGTCCTGCTGCGGGGATTTGTCTTACCGGTGCTCCGAGCAATATTGTCTATGCGACCCCGTCACCTGCGGCAGGGCGAACGTCTGGAGCACGACATGCGCCGATTTTTCGCAATTTCACTTCTCTGTTTCGCCATAGCCGGGCCCGCATTCGCGGATGATCGCGACCGCGGCCATCTCAGGCTCAAGGACCGCCTCGACCGGCCCGTTGACGGCTATTGCCTCGACATTCTGGGCGTCGGGTCGAACCTGCGCCTCGACGTTCCGATCTTCGCACACAACTGCAAACCCGGCCTGACACCAGACAGCGCGGTCGTTCTGCGCGAGGACGGCATGATCGAGTTTCCGCAAGTTCGCCTGTGCATCACGGCCGCGGGCGTCAACGGCCGGGCGCTGCCGGGCGCCTCCATCATCCTTCGCCCGTGCGGGCAGCGCGCGGCCTTCTTTGAAAGCGGGCCGCTGCAGACCTTCGCTTTCGAGAACGACGGCCGGGTCAGACTGGACGGCTCGGGCCTGTGCCTCGCGGTCGGGGACATCTCGGACCGGACCTATTCGCCGAACGACCGCTGGCGCGTCCTGTCGGTCGAGGCGTGTAACAGCACACCGGCCCGCTATGCCCGATGGGAATTCAACACGGGGCCGTTCCCGTCGCCCTAGAGTGAATTGACGCTCGGGCCGCCGCGCGCTAGAGCATGGGCTGACACTGCCGGATCGGATTAACCTCGGTATTTCCCGGGATTCGGCGGCCAATCAACGTGTACGTGAACCGATGCAGCCCGCAGCAACAATCCTGGTTGTCGACGACGAACCCGATATCTGCGCGCTGGTCATCAACTGCCTGAAACCGGTCGGGTTCGATGCGCTCGGCGCCCAGAGCGGGGTGGCGATGCGCGAGGTCCTGAAATCGACAAAAGTCGATCTGGTCATACTCGACCTGATGCTCGCCGGCGAGGACGGCCTGGAACTGCTGCGGGAACTGCGCGGCGAGCACAATCTCCCGGTGATCATCCTGACCGGGCGCGGCGAGCCCGTCGACCGCATTATCGGCCTGGAACTGGGTGCGGACGACTACGTCGCGAAGCCGTTCGAACACCGCGAGCTCATCGCACGGGTCCGCAATATTCTCCGCCGCGCCGGCACCGCGGCAGAGGAGAAGGACGAGTCCGAGCTGAGATTCCATGGCTGGACGCTCAGCCTGCCCGCACGCCGGCTGACCTCTCCTTCGGGCGAGGAAGTGGTTCTGACGTCAGCGGAATTCGATCTCCTGTCCGAGCTTGCACGCAACCCGAACCGGGCGCTGGACCGCGATACCCTGCTCGAAACCGTGCGCAACCGGCGGTCCAATCCCTTCGACCGCAGCATTGACGTTCACATCATGAATCTGCGCCGCAAGATCGGGGATGACCCCAAGGCGCCGCGGATCATCAAGACGGTCCGCGGGGTGGGCTACATATTCACCGCGTGATGGAAGGCCGCACCGTCGACTCAGGCCCGTCGGCTCAGGCCACGGCCTTCGCCGGGGCCGTGCCGGTCCGGAAACGCTCCAGCAGCAGCGCCTCGTTCGCCTTGGCGTCTTCGTAATGGCGCTGCTTCACATGGCCGTAGCCACGAATGTGTTCCGGAATTGACGCGATCTCCACTGCAAGCTCAAGGTTTTCCGCCGTCAGCGTCTTGAGCATTTCGTCGACGACGTTTTCATAGTCCGCGATGAGCTGACGCTCCAGCTTGCGCTCGGCGGCATGGCCGAACGGATCGATGAATGACCCCCGCAGGAACCTGAACTTCGCCAGCAACCTGAAGGCGGACATCATCCACGGCCCGAACTGCATCTTTTTCACCAGACCGGTATCCGGATCGGGTTTGGCGAGCATCGGCGGCGCGAGATTGAACTCCAGCGAATAATCGCCGGTGAACTTCTCGGCAACCTGCCGGGCGAACGACCCGTCCGTGTAAAGCCGGGCCACCTCGTACTCGTCCTTGTAGGCCATCAGCTTGAAGAAATAGCGTGCCACCGCTTTGGCCAGCGCATTGTCCGCCTCGGCCCCAAGCGCGGTTTCCGCAGCCTGCACACTGTCAACCAGCGCCTTGTAGCGCGCCGCATAAGCGGCATCCTGATAGGCGGTGAGGAAATCCTCCCGCCGCCCGACGATGTCCTCCAGCGTCTCGGAGCGGTGGCGAATGTCGTCGTCTGCCGGTTCAGGCCTCACGATGTCCTCGACCCGGGACAGGTCATGCGCCGCGCGGCGGCCCCACAGGAAAGCCTGCTTGTTCATTTCTATGGCCACGCCATTCAGCTCGATGGCCTTCTCCAGCGACGCCGAGGAAACCGGAACAAGGCCCTTCTGGAAGGCAAAGCCCAGCATGAACAGGTTGGTGGCGATGGAGTCGCCGATCAGCGCAGTCGCGATCTCGGTCGCCTCGACAAAGTCCACGTTGGTGTCGCCCGCACGCGACTCGATCGCCAGTTCCATCAGATGCGCCGGAAACTGGAAATCCGCATTCTGGGTGAAATCCGCCGGCATGGTTTCGTGGCTGTTGACCACGGCACGGGTACGGCCGTTCCGCATCGTTGCCAGAACCTTTTCCGACGCCGCCACGATCATGTCGCAGCCGAGCACGAGGTCGGCTCCGCCCGCGGCGACCCGGATGGTCTGAATGTCCTCCGGCCGTTTGGCGACCTTGAGATGGGCCACAACCGAACCGCCCTTCTGCGCAAGACCGGCCATGTCGATGATACCGCATCCCTTGTCCTCCAGATGCGCGGCCATGCCGATGAGAGCGCCTATGGTCACGACGCCGGTCCCGCCGACCCCGGTGACGACGACATTGTAGGTCTTGTCGAAAGACGGCATTTCCGGCTCCGGCAGCACCTCGAACAGCGCAGCGTCCGGCGTATTCGCCATTTCCTTCGCCTGACCCTTGCGCAGTTCGCCGCCCTTTACGGTTACGAAGCTCGGACAGAAGCCTTTCAGGCAGGAATAGTCCTTGTTGCAGGCGGACTGGTCGATCTGGCGCTTGCGGCCGAACTCGGTTTCGACCGGCGTTATGGCGACGCAGTTCGACTGCATGCCGCAGTCGCCGCAGCCCTCGCAGACAAGCTCGTTGATCACGATGCGTTTCGCCGGATCCGGGAACTTGCCCCGCTTGCGCCGGCGCCGCTTCTCGGCCGCACACGTCTGGTCGTATATCAGAACCGTGACGCCGTCTTCGGTCTGCAGTTCGCGCTGCACCGTGTCGAGTTCGTCGCGGTGGTAGACGCCGGTGGCAAACGGGAAACCGACATCGGCCGGATACTTTTCCGGTTCGTCCGAAACGACGACGATCCGCCTCGCACCTTCCGCGGACACCTGACGCGCGATCTGGGGCACGGTGAGGCCGCCCTCATGCGTCTGGCCGCCGGTCATGGCGACCGCATCGTTGTAGAGAATCTTGAAGGTGATGTTCACGCCGGACGCAACAGCCGCCCGGATTGCGAGAATGCCTGAGTGATTGTAGGTTCCGTCGCCCAGGTTCTGGAAGACATGATCGCGTGTCGAGAACGGAGCTTCGCCGATCCAGTTGGCCCCTTCGCCACCCATATGGGTGTAGCCTTCGGTGTTTCGGCCCTCCACGAGCTGCGCCATCCAGTGACACCCGATGCCGGCGTATGCGCGGCCGCCCTCCGGCACCACCGTCGAACTGTTGTGCGGGCAGCCCGAGCAGAAATAGGGTTTGCGCACCGCGGTATCCGGCGTGTTCCGCACCTTGCCCTGCGCGGCCTTGATAGCGTCGAGCGCGCCGGCAACCTGCTGGTCAGGGTGAACGGACTGGAGCCGGTCGGCGATCGCGATGGCGATCTGGTTCGGTTCCAGGGCGGCTTTTGCGGGAAACAGCGTTTCCCCCTGTTCGTCTTTCTTGCCGACGATTGCCGGTGCACCGGGCTTGCCGTAGAGCTGTTCGCGAATCTGGGTTTCGATGAGCGAGCGCTTTTCCTCAACCACGATGATCAGGTCCAGACCACTGGCGAATTTCTCGATGCCCTCGGGCTCAAGCGGCCAGACCATGCCCACCTTGTAAAGCCGCAGGCCGAGTTTTGACGCCGCAACCTCGTCGATACCGAGTTCGTCGAGCGCCTGGCGCACATCGAGATAGCTCTTGCCGGTGGAAATGATTCCGATCTTCGGGTTCTGCCCCCCGGCCATGATCGTCTTGTCCAGCCCGTTGGCTCTGGCGAACGCGGTCGCGGCAAACCGCTTGTAATCGTGGAGCCTCGCTTCCTGCTCCAGCGGGGTATCGTTCGGCCGGATGTTCAGACCGCCCATAGGCATTTCGAAGTCTTGGGGGATGACGATCTTGACGCGGTCGGTCGAGCCGTCGATGACGGCCGTCGATTCCACCGTGTCCTTGACGCATTTGAGCCCGACCCAGCAGCCGGAGTAGCGCGACATCGCCCAGCCGTAGATACCGAAATCCAGAAGCTCCTGGACGCCCGCCGGGTTCAGAATCGGCATCATGGCGTCCATGAGCGCGAACTCGCTCTGGTGAGCCGTGGTCGAGGATTCGCAGGTGTGGTCATCACCCATAAGGGCGAGCACGCCGCCGAGGGGTGACGACCCGGCAAGGTTGCCGTGCCTGAACACGTCGCCGCAGCGGTCAACACCCGGCCCCTTGCCGTACCACATGCCGAACACGCCATCGAAAGCGCCCTCGCCGCGCATTTCGGCCTGCTGGCTGCCCCAGATCGCAGTCGCGGCCAGGTCCTCGTTGAGGCCCGGCTGGAATTTCACGTCGTAGTCCCGGAGAAACTTCTCCGACCGGCCGAACTGCTGGTCGAGACCGCCGAGCGGTGAACCGCGATATCCGCTCACATACCCCGCCGTATTATGGCCGGCCTCGCGGTCGCGTTCCTTCTGCATCATGGCCAGCCGGACCAGCGCCTGGGTTCCGTTGACGAAGATGTCCTTCTTTCCCAGGTCGAATTTGTCACTGAGTTTTACGTCGCGCAGCGTCATGCCCGTGGTTTCCGTTTCTCTCCCCTTACCCAAGACATAGCCTGAGCATCATTGAACTCAAGTTAGGTCAGCAATACTGACATATTTTTTCGACCACTGTCAAACCGGGCCGACGCGCCGGCAGCAGGAGACATTCAGTTCCCCCAGCGCCAGAAGTCGTTGCCCTCCTTGGTATAGGCGCGCGAAAGCACCATCTTGTGGACCTCGGATGCACCGTCAACGAGCTTGGCGCATCGGGCATACCGGTAGATCCACTCGAGGATCGTATCGCGGGAATAGCCTTTGGCCCCGCAAAGCTGGATGCACGTGTCGGCTGCCTTGTTCAGCACATCCGCCACGTGAATCTTCGCCATGGAGACCTCCTTGCGGGCGTAATCACCCTGATCGAGTTTCCAGGCTGCGTTCATGACCAGCAGTCGGCCGATCTGGATGTCGTGCGCCAGTTCTCCCATCGCGGTCTGCACCGACTCGCGATCGGCAAGGCGAACGCCGAAACCTTCGCGTTCGGAGGTATAGGCCCCGGCAATCTCCATGCACCGTTTGGCGTGTCCCAGCCAGCGCATGCAGTGCGTGAGACGGGCAGGCCCAAGCCGTATCTGGGTCAGGCGCAGGCCGTCGCCCACTTCCATCAGACGGTTCTCGTCGGGGATTTCGAGGCCGTCGAACTCAAGCTCGCAGACACCGCCGTGCTCGTCGGGTCCCATGTTCTCTATGCGCCGCACGATGCGCCACCCCGGCTGCTCCCGGTCGAACAGAAATGCCGTCAGTCCGCGCCGGGTATCGTCGGACGTGCGGGCCATGAGAATGAAATGCTGCGCGACGGCAGCACCGGAAATGAACCACTTGCGCCCGTTGATGACCCAGTTGTCGCCCTGCTTTTCCGCCCGGGTCAGCATCATCGATGGATCGGAGCCGGATCCCGGATGAGGCTCGGTCATGACGAACGACGAACGCACCTTGCCGTCGATGATCGGCTGGAGCCATCTCTCCTTCTGGGCATCGGTGGCAACCTTGTTGAGCACGCTCATGTTGCCGTCATCAGGCGCCTGGCAGTTCAGGCAGGCAGGCCCGAAGATGGAGCGGCCGGCCTCTTCGTAGAATGCTGCCCATCCGATCATCGGGAGCTCGAGCCCGCCGCGCTCCGCTGGCATCTGCGGCGCCCACAGGCCGGCGGCCCGGGCCTTTTCCCGCACCCCGTCCATGACGTCCATCCGGATGTTGTCGAACTCGTTGTAGTTGTCCCGGTCTTCTTCCAGAGGCATGACTTCGGCCTCAACGAACGCACGGACTTTCAGGCGCAATTCGTCGATTTCCGGGGGCAGCGTAAAATCCATGGACGACTTTCCTTTCTGCGCGGTCAGCCGAGCGTTAGTGCCTGGCCGCCGTCAATCGTGATCGTGGATCCGGTCATGAAGCCCGAGGCCTTCGACGCCAGGAGCAGCAGCGTACCGTCAAGTTCCTCCGGTTCGGCGATCCGCCGCTGGGGAATCGATTTTATGTATTCCCGACCCTGCTCCGTCTCGAAGAAGTCCCTGTTCATCTCCGTGAGGACATATCCCGGAGCGATGGCATTGACCCGGATATCGTGGCGCGCGAATTCCAGGGCGAGCGCCTCCGTGAGCTGTTTAACAGCGGCCTTTGAGACGGCATAGGCGCTGAGATTCTTTGCGACCCGCAGCGCCAGCAGGGAAGCGATGTTGATAACGCTCCCCGCCTTTCCGGCCTCGACCATACGTTTCGCCCCTTCCTGGGCGACATGCCAGACGCCGTCGAGGTTCACGTCCATGATCCGGCGCCAGTCCTCGCGCGTCATGTCGAGTGCCATTTTCTCGATCGCCATGCCGGCATTGTTGACGACCAGCGTCACTGTCCCGAAAGCCGCTTCCGCCTGGTCGAATGCCGGCGCAACCTGATCCGGGTCGCCGACATCAAGCGCAACCGCAACCGCCTCGCCGCCAGCGGATTCGATGTCCCGCCTGAGTTGATCCAGACGGTCCGTACGCCGCGCGGCAATGGCGACCTTCGCGCCATGTGCCGCAAGTGTTAGTGCGAATTGACGGCCGAGACCGCTTGATGCCCCGGTGACAAGGGCAACTTCCCCGGTGAGGTCGAAAAGCTGTTCTGCCTTCACCGCGTCCTCCGCTAGTGTGGATCCATGCCGTCAGCATTTGACCAGACGGTAAGGACAAAGGCGAGCGCTATGGTGCACCGGGGACGCCTTTCCCAGATCGCGGAATCCTGGCTGGAGTCAGAAGCTCAGCGAGATGTCGCGGTGTATCGACAGACAGCCGGCCACATCCTCGGCCTGTTCCTGCGTCAACCTCTCCTGCAACCTGACGCCCAGCGTTCCCTTGATCGCATTGTCATAGGTCGCCAGCCCTGGAGCCAGGTCGCTGGCCGCGCGGCTGCGCCAGGTGATTTCGGTCGACAGGATTGCCAGCGCCTCTTCGAGTTCCTGCGTCGCCTTGGCGCGATCCGGCTCGTCTCCCCTTAAGGCCCGGCGTGCCCGCGAAAGCTTCGATCTTATCGGGCTTGACCCGGCAATCGGGCTCAACAAGGACTCAACCGCCCGGATCTTGTCTATCGCGGGCCTCGACTCGTCGTTGGCGATGACGGACCTTAGTCCTTCGATCGGTGTCCGTACGCCACCGAGGGCGTCGGCATCGGCGATAACCTTCCGCACCTCCACGATGGGCTCGTAGGCGTCATCCACATTGCGGCGGTATTGCCGGCGGGCCTTTGTCTCGTCGCCGGCAAGTTTCAGGTAGGTCTTGCGGGCGTCTTCCCAGGTCGTCGGAATGGTCGCTTCGAGTGCTGCCCTGTCGGCCTTGGCTGCATCGATCCGTGACTTGAGCGATGCGAGATCGGATTCCGTCTCGCCGCTGCGTGACCGGCGTCCGAAGGTTTGTTCAAGTCCCTCGATCCTCCTGTCGATCACGGACATCCTGCGCTGAATGTCGCGCACCTCGCGGTGGACCGGCCTGTAGTCCGGGACATAGTCCTGCAGCGCCTTCTCCGCTGCGCGCACTGCTGCCACGCGGTCAAAGGTGGATTCCGCCGCTCCAAAGCCCTCTGTCAGTGAAGTCTTGTAGTTGTCCGGCAGGTAGCTGACATCGAGAGCCTTCGCCGTCGAGATGCTGGAGCGCAGGGCATCGCCTTCACTGTCATAGACCGCAAACAGGTTTTCCTCGATGCAATACTGCAGTCGCGGGTTCTTCGGCGGCGGCGCCGTTTCCGACGTCAGATAGACGCGGTTCGGCAAGTAGTTCACAAGCGTCGGATATAAGCCGACGATAACGAGGGCCAGCAACTGCAGCGCAATGAACGGCACGACGCCCTTGTACATCTGAATGGTCTTGACCACTGGAGGCGCCACCCCTCGCAGGTAGAATAGTGCAAATCCAAAGGGCGGTGTAAGGAACGACGTCTGCATGTTCACGCCGATCATGACGCCGAGCCAGACGGCCGTCACGTTGGCGGACGTATCAGCCAGCAGGATTGGCGCGATGATCGGGACCACCACGACGGCAATTTCGATGAAGTCGAGGAAGAAGCCGAGCAGGAAGATGACGGCCATGACGACCACGAACTTGCCCCAGAAACCACCGGGCAGCCCGCTCAGGAAATGCCGCACCAGTTCTTCACCGCCGAATGCCCGGAACGCCGCCGTCAGCATTGCCGCACCGAGCAGGATGATGAACACAAGCGCGCTGGTCTTGGCGGTTTCCACCATGACCCATTGCAGCGTGTTTTCGGCCTTGTAGGTACGCCACCCGCTCCAGATGACCGAGATCATGAGAACGGTCACCGCGATGGCCGCAAGCGTTACAGCCGTCACGTCTTCCTGTGTCGTGATGTTCTTGACGTTGATCTCGTAGGTGTTGATCAGAAAGATGATCGCCGCGATCGAAACGACGGCCATGATCGCCGGCGTATAGGCGCGGCGCTGACCTTCCTTGAGACGGTAGCCCGCCATGATCATGGCGCCGATAGCGCCGATGGCGCCAGCCTGGTTCACCGTCGCGATACCAAGGATGATCGACCCGAGAACGGCGACGATCAGGGCCAGTGGCGGAACCAGGACGAGGAAAACGCGGCCCGCGAAATTCGCGTCATATTTGCCTTCGTATGGCACGGCAGGGGCCATCTTCGGCCGGATGATTGCCGTCACCAGAATGAACAGCATGTATACGCCGACCAGGACCAGACCCGGCAGAAATGCCCCGAGGAACATGTCGCCCGCACTGGTTGACGTCAGCGCGAATTCGGAAGGCATCGAGCCGGAGCCGGTGGCGTCCCTGAACTCGGCCTGGCGGATGGTGCCGGCCTGGTCGGTTGCGCTCGACAACTGGTCGGCCAGGATGATCAGCACGATCGACGGCGGAATGATCTGGCCAAGCGTACCGGACGCCGCGATTGTGCCGGTTGCCAGCGACTTCGAGTAATTGTTCCTGAGCATGACCGGCAGCGAGATCAGGCCCATGGCGATCACCGTGGCACCGACGATGCCGGTCGTGGCGGCCAGCAGCGCGCCGACGAATACGACGGAAATACCCAGGCCACCCGGCATCGGACCGAACAGCTGAGCCATCGTGATAAGCAGGTCTTCGGCAATCTTTGAGCGTTCGAGCATGATGCCCATGAACACGAACAGCGGAATCGCTATGAGCGTATCTCGCTCCGCTTCCCAGTAGATGCCTCTGAAGTTCGTGACGCCGGCATTGAGCCACTGGATCGGATCGCCCTGGGCGAAATAGGCACCGCTGTCCGCTTCGAACATCAGGCCCGCGATCGCGGCCAGAACGATTGTGAGGATTGCCGAGCCGGGCAGCGCGAAGGCCACCGGGTAACCGGACCCGAGCGCTGCGACCATTGTGATAATCAGGATGGCGAGAAAGAAAAGTTCCATTGATTCAGTCTTTCGCCGGTCTACATGCCGGGATGCTCATCGCCGGAAACCGGCTCGGGATGCGGTTCGCGCAGCAATACGGCCGCACTGCTCAGGCAATAGCTGATGAACTGAATCATCATGGAAAGCGCGTAGATAATGAGGAACCCGGCCATCAGGTATTTGACGTACATGCCGAACCCGCTCTGCGTGACCTCGAAATTGAGCAGGGGTCCGTTGATGACGTTGGTCTTGCCCCACATGCCTCGGATCAGAATCAGCCAGCACAACGGGATGCCGAGTATGAGAGAGCCGAAGAAGTTGGTATAGGCTTTGCCGCGCTCGCTGAAACTCGCGTAGAGAATATCCACGCGCACATGGCCCTCGGCCACGAGCGTGTAGGCGCTGGCGAACAGGAACAGCGCGGCATACCAGAAACGCACAAGATCGGCCATGAACGCCTGTTCGTAGGAGAATACGAAGCGGGCGATGACGATCTGGAGTTCGGCCACAACGATAAGAAGCGCAAGCCAGACGAAACCGAGTCCCCGCGTGAAATAGGCGATCAGGAAGGACAGCCCGATCAGCGGATAATGGACCACGTTTCCGCGATAGCGCGAGCGACCCAGTTCCTTCGCGAGGTCTTCTCCCACGACATGCGCAAGCAGGCCCTCGACGCGAAGAAACGAGATAAGCATGTCGGCGAGGCCGACCAGCAGCACCGCCCAGAATGCGCCGCGCACTATGAAGGCGGCGAACGCCGTCAGCGATTCGGATTCCGCGACCAGTGTCCGGGTTTTCGTGCGCAGGACCAGGAATATCGAGCCGACGATGCACAGCGTGTAGATCAGAACCTGCACCCATCCCAGCGTGGTCTGTGATCCGGTGAGCGGTGCTCGCGGCGCTTCCACACCGAACCAGCCGAGATGTCCGAACAAGGCCGGCAGGCCGGGCCAGTTCTGCCAGAAAATCAGATAGTTATTGAGCAGGAACGCCAGCGCGCCAGCAACAGTTGCAAGCGCAATGATACGCAAGGCTGAATCGACCGGCGTATTTGGTGTCGGGACCGCTCCCTCTGCGTTCTCGACACTGACAGACGATGCGCTCATTGCTGTACGCACATCGTTTTGACAGATGCACTCACTGTCTCGGTGTCCCCTCTATTCCCCTCACCCGGAATATACAGGAAAGCGGAGCCAGTTGGCTCCGCTTTCGATCTTGTGGACGTTTTGTCGCTTATTAGACTCCGAGTACGCGGTTGCGCTGGGAGATAAAGGCTTGGTCCGAAATCTTCGACCAGCCGCCGAGGTCCTTACGGGCCTTCTGGAAGCTGTCGTCGATTTCCTTCGCCAGCGGGCTGTGTGCCCGAACCGTCTCGAACACTTCTTCGGCGGCTTCGCCGAAGCTGTCGTAGACATCGTCGTTGAACTGGCGCAGCTTGACGCCCTGGTTCGTCACCAGGTCGGCCAGTGCTTCACCACTCTTGGCGTTGTACTCCGACATCATGATGTCGTTCTCGGCGGCGGCGGCCGCTTCGATGATCAGCTGGTCAGTCTTCGACAGCTTGCTCCACCACGAAGCATTCATGCCGAAGGCCAGCATCGAGCCCGGCTCGTGCATGCCCGGATAGTAATAGTACTTGGCGGCTTCGTAGAACTTCATGAAGCGGTCGTTCCACGGGCCAACCCATTCGGTCGCGTCAATGGCGCCGGAGACAAGGTTTTCGTAGATCTGACCACCCGGCAGGGAGACCGGCGAAGCGCCGAGCTTGGCCATGACGTCGCCTCCAAGGCCCGGGATACGCATCTTCAGCCCCTTGAGGTCGTCAGCCGAGTTGATTTCCTTGTTGAACCAACCGCCCATCTGACAACCGGTATTGCCGGCCATGACGCACTTCAGTCCGAATTCGGCCGACAGTTTGTCCCAGAGCTCCTGACCGCCACCGAAGCGGATCCAGGCGTTCATTTCGGTGTAGGTAAGGCCGAACGGAACAGCCGTAAAGTAGGCCCAGCCGAGATGCTTGCCTTTCCAGTAGTAGTCGGCGGCGTGATACGCCTGAGCGTTGCCCGAAGCCACTTCGTCGAATGAGTCGAACGCGCCGACGCGCTCGCCTGCTGCAAAGTACTGGACCTGAATCCGGCCCTCGGTCATGTCCGCGATACGCTTGGCGAGACGCTGGGCGCCCGTGCCGAGACCCGGGAAGTCGCGCGGCCAGGTCGAGACCATAGCCATTTCGATACGCTGCTGTGCGATAGCCGGTGCAGCGAGCGTGGTCGCTGCCGCTGTTGCGCCAGCTCCGACGCCGGCTTTCTTGATGAATGAACGGCGATCCATATGAGATTCTCCCTCTTCCAGTTAGATCGGTTAAGCCGTCTTTGTATAACTTTACTGTTCTGCCTGGGCCGCCAACCGCTTTGCCTCCCCACAAATCGCCGGCAGCATACAGAACCGCGCGTGCATAAAAGACCATGACGGACGGAATGACAAGGACATGCGGCAACAAATCCGTTTGATGGGACTCGTTTCCATACATGTTGGTTAACCAACAAAGAAACTTTTTATTTGCGCGCTATTCGAATGCCTCCCGGACAACCGGAATGCGTGCGGCAGCACCGGGATTCTGCGATCCTCCGATCCGGACGGAAGCGTCTGGGAATTCACCGCCGAAAGCGCCGGGAATCGATGACCGAGATGGATTTGGGGCCTAAAATAGGGTATTCGCAGATTCGGATCGGGAGCGCGTGTCCGCCTCGATCAATGCCATGAGGTTCTGCAAACGGGAACTGAGCGGAATATGTCGAATATCACCCCCGTCGTCGGCCTGCCGGCCGACATGACCGAGAAAGACGGACTTCCCTTTCACGCCGTCGGCGACAAATACGTCCGGGCGGTGGCCGAGGTATCGGGCGCCAATCCCGTGATGATCCCGTCGCTCGGCAAACTCGTCAGACTTCCGGATCTCGTCGACCGGCTCGATGGCGTAGTCGTCACGGGCGCGACGTCCAACGTCGAACCGCATCGGTATGGTTTGTCGAACGTCGCGGAGACGGAACCGCATGATCCCATGCGTGATGCCACCACGCTGGATCTGATCCGCGTCGCACTCGATACCGGTACGCCCATGCTGGCGATCTGCCGCGGCATACAGGAACTCAACGTGGCGCTCGGCGGCACCTTGCAGGCGGAGGTCCAGGACCTGCCCGGCAAGCTCGACCACCGCGCGCCCGAGAGCGACGATCTCGACGTCCGCTACGGACCCGTTCACGCCATCAGCTGCGCCAGCGGAGGCATCCTGCGCAGACTCATGGGCCAGCGCGAGATCATGGTGAACACGGTCCACCGGCAGGCGATCGGGAAACTGGCCGACGGGCTGTTCGTCGAGGCCACGGCCCCGGACGGCACCATCGAAGCGGTTTCGGTGAGGAACGCGACGGCGTTTGCAATCGGCGTACAGTGGCATCCCGAGTATAAGGCCAGCGAAAATCCCGACTCGGTGAAATTGTTCTCGGCCTTCGGCGATGCCGCCCGGGAGCGGGCGACCGCCCGCCGCCGCCGGGTTCTGGATACGGTCCGCTGAACTAACCCAGCAGCGGCGGCAGTTCGTCAAGGCCGCCGATAATCGCCTTGAGCGCACCGGGAAGTCGTTCCCGGGCCATGCCGAAGCGGTTCATCCAGGCAACCGAGAAGCCGAAATTGGCCGCGCCCGACGCATCCCAAGCGTTTGTCGAGACGAAGCAGATCTGCGACCGGTCATCGACGCCGAAACGGTCGACCGCCATCTGGTAGACCTTCGGATCGGGCTTGTAGACCCCGGCATCGTCCACCGAGAGCGACGCGTCGAGAAGCGCGTCCAGACCTGCCGACTCGACCGCGGCATCGAGCATGCGCCGGTTGCCGTTCGACAGGATACCGGTCTGGAAACCTTGTGCACGCAGCGCCTCCAGTGTCGGCTTCACGTCCGGATAGGCATCGAGCGTCAGGTAAAGCTCCATCAGTTGCTCGCGCAAGGGCCCGTCGTCGATGCCGTTCGCCTCGAGCGCATAATCGAGTCCGTCCCCCGTTACCTGCCAGAAGTCCGCATAGGCCGGCATCAGGCTGCGCAGCCAGGTGTATTCAAGCTGTTTCTGACGCCACAGTTTCGACACCGCATCGGCCTTGCCGCCCATGGACGCAGCGACCTTTGCCGTCGGAGAGTGTACGTCGAACAGAGTGCCGTAGGCGTCGAACACGCAGGCCTTGATGTTGTGAAAGTCTGACTCCGCCATTTGTTCGTTCCTTCTCGTTGGCCGCATCGAAACAAAATGCCAAAGCCCGCCCTTGTAAAGCATTATCAATTGAATTGGCTGTGATACGCTCAGGCCGACAACCATCATCAAGGGAGAAGGACCGGCATGAGCGATCATGCAGCCGATGATCATGGCTCTGACGGCCATGGCCACGAACACGGAGAAGGTTCAGAACTCTCTCCGATCGCGCTTCGGGTGAAGACGCTGGAGTCGCTGCTCGTCGAGCGCGGCTATGTCGACCCGGAAGCACTCGACGAGCTGATCGACACCTATGAGAACAAGATCGGCCCGCGCCGCGGCGCGCGCGTGGTGGCCCGCGCCTGGACCGATCCGGACTTCAGGCAGCACCTCCTTGAGGACGCCTCCGCCGCCATCGCCGGGATGGGCTTCACCGGCCGCCAGGGCGAGCACATGGTGGCGCTGGAGAATACGCCGGACACCCACAACATGGTGGTCTGCACGCTGTGCTCCTGTTATCCGTGGCCGGTGCTCGGCCTGCCGCCCGTCTGGTACAAGTCGCCGCCCTACCGGGCCCGCGCCGTGTCCGACCCGCGCGGCGTCCTCGCCGATTTCGGCGTCACGCTGCCGCCCGGCACCAATATCCGGGTCTGGGACTCCACCGCGGAGATCCGCTACCTGGTGATCCCCATGCGCCCGACCGGCACGGTCGGCCTTGACGACGAGCAGCTCGCCGATCTGGTCACCCGCGATTCGATGATCGGCACCGGGCTCGCCATCTCCCCCTTCGATGAAGCCGACGGAGGCGGATCATGAGAGGCGGTCAGGATCTCGGCGGCATGCACGGGCTCGGCCCGGTCGAGCCGGAGGAGGACGAGCCCTGGTTCCACGCCGAATGGGAGCGCCGCTGCTTCGCGCTGACGCTGGCGATGGGGGCCACCGGCCAGTGGAACCTGGACATGAGCCGGTATGCGCGGGAAAACCGGCATCCGGCCGACTACATGCGCATGAGCTATTACGAGCTCTGGCTTGCCGGACTGGAGCAGCTTCTGGCCGAACGGGGTCTCGTCGAGGCGGGCGAGTTCGATGGCGAACCCCGGCGTTCCGCAGCGCCCGTCCTTGATCGCAAACTCGAGGCCGAGGATGTCGCCAGGACCCTTGGCCGGGGCGGCCCGGCGTCGCGGCCGGAACAGGACCCACCCGGATTTGGCCCTGGAGATCGCATTCGCGTCCTTCCGGTGACGACGGCTGGGCACACGCGCGCACCCGGATACCTTCAGGGACGCTTCGGCACCATCGACCGCGTTCACGGCACCTTCGTGTTCGCGGACGCCAACGCCGCCGGGCGCGGCGAGAACCCCCAGCCGCTCTACAGCGTGCGGTTCGCGGCCGATGAACTCTGGGGCCCCGACGCCGCAACGGGCGACGCCGTCTACGCCGACCTCTGGCAGTCCCATCTCGAGGCCGCAGCGACATGACGGAACCCGCGCTGCCGGCTGACCTTCCCGGCCTGCCCGTGGATGACGACGGGCCGGTCTTTGCCGAACCCTGGCAGGCGCAGGCCTTCGCCATGACCGTCAAGCTGCACGAGGAGGGCCGCTTCTCGTGGACCGAATGGGCCGAAGCCCTGGGCGCGGAGATTTCAGCGGCCGGGCCCGACGATCCGGCGGAGAACTATTATGTCCACTGGCTGACGGCGCTGGAGAAGCTCGTTCAGAAGAAGAACCTGCTGAGCGCCGGCGAGATGGACGCCCGGCGCGACGAATGGGACCGGGCGGCGCGCGCGACACCGCACGGCGAGCCGATCCAGCTCGGCCGCGGGACCCGGTAAGAGCGATTGATCGCGCCCTTTCCCTCTGTTCACGGACCAATCACAATGCCGTTGTCAACTGGCCATATTCTCTTGCCATTAAGTCGCCGAGCCTGAATGATCTGGGCGCCGCACCAACGGGCGGCTGAATCGAACACAAGCGCGGAATCAGCATGACGGTCACGGTGGGCATTGGCCCGTTTGACGCCCCGGTCATTATTTTCGGGGGCGTGTACAGCAATCTGGAGTCTCTCAAGGCTCTGTTCGAAGAGGCCGACCGCCTGAACGTGCCGCCCGAACGCATCATTCACACCGGCGATGTCGTCGCCTATTGCGCCGATCCGGAAGCCGCCTCCAGGCTGCTGATGTCTTCCGGGGTCCACGCGATCAAGGGCAATGTCGAGGAACAGCTCGGCCAGAACGCCGTGGACTGCGCCTGCGGCTTCGAGGACGGCTCCAAGTGCCAGACCCTGGCGGTCGAGTGGTTCGCCTATGCGGACCGGCAGATCGGCGGCGAGCTCAGGAACTGGATGGCCGGCCTGCCCGATCAGCTCACGTTCGAGATGAACGGCAGAACCTTCCGCGTGGTTCACGGCGGCATCAACCAGACCAACCGGTTCATGTTCGCATCCCTGAGCGACGCGGTTTTCGGGACCGAGATGGCGCAGGCCGGGACCGACGGCGTCATCGCCGGCCATACCGGCATCCCGTTCACCCGTCACGTCGGCGGCCGCGTCTGGCACAACACGGGCGCCCTGGGCATGCCGGCGAACGACGGCACGCCGCGCGGCTGGTTCACGGTCATGACGCCGATGATCCACGGCGTGCGGTTCGAGCACCGGCCGCTGCACTACGATCACATCACCGCGGTGCGCAAGATGCGCGAGGTCGGGCTGTCCGCCGAATATGCTACCGCGCTGGAAAGCGGATTGTGGCCGACCATGGACATTCTCCCGGAGCCCGAACGCGAGGGCGTCGGCAAGGCCATCAGCCTCGGGGCGGTGGTCTGGGCGCAGATCCCGCAGTCAGCAGCGTAACGCTGCCTGTTCCTCCAGGAACTTCAGGCACGCTCGGGCCGACGCCTTGGCCTGACCGGCGGGCGTAAGCACGCCGAGCAGCGCCTGGTCCATGGGCACGAAGTCGGGCCAGCAGAGCTGAAGCGCGCCGCTTTCGAGATGCCTCTCGATCAGCCCGCGCCAGCCAAGCGCAATGCCGCGGCCCGCCGTGCAGGCCTCCAGCAGATAGACGTAGTTGTCGATGCCGGTGAACCGGGGCGACAGCCCCTTGGCACCGACCCTGGCGAACCAGTCATCCCAGGTGGCCCAGCCCTTGTTCTGCTTGGTCAGCAGCAGGAACGGCAGGTCCCCCCAGCCGTCGACGCCGCCTGACAGCCGGTCGCCATGCTCCGCGGCGAACCCGGGCGAGCAGACCGGGCAGATCGCCTCCTTCAGGACGGTCGAGCCGGTACCGTCCGCATCCGCCGGCTTGCCGTAGCTGAACGACAGATCGATGCGCGGATCGGGGTGCGTCTCAAGTGCCTCGTATTCCGACGACAGGATGCGGATCTGCACATCTTCACCGAGATGGTCCTGCAGTGCGCCGAACCGCGGCAGCAGGAAGAGATGGGAAATCTCGTGCGTGCAGGCGATCGTCAGGTCGTGCTCCGGCGGCCACGCGGCGACCGCGGCGAGCGCTGAATGAATATTGTCGAGGCCCGACACGACCGCGCGGAACAGCAGCTCGCCCTGCTCGGTCAGCGTCAGCCGCCGTCTTGCCCGGACGAAGAGCTGAATGTTCAGCCGCTGCTCGAGGCCTGCGATATGCCGGCTGATCGCCGACTGCGACGTGTGCAGTTCCTCGGCCGCGCGGCTGAAGTTCAGATGCCGGGCCGCGCTTTCGAACGCCGTCAGCGTGCTGGTCGAAGGCAGTGCATATCGCGGCTTGTTCATATCAAAACTGATATCATCTCTATTCAAAGACGGCAGTGTACACGGGCGTTGGCGGCGCGCACAATCTACCCGTTTTGAGGGATAGTCTCGTTTGTTGAGGGAGTGGAAAGACGGTGGCTGCATACGTCAAGCCCGCGCATTGGGCCGACCCCGCCAACAAGCTGTTCACGCACCAGGTCGGCTTCACCTGCCCGCCGCATGATTTCGACGCCGCGCCGTCCGATTTCCTGCGCATGTGTCCTGAGTCCGTCGGCGTGCACGGGCGCATGCTGCACGTCCCCGATTACGAGCACCGGCTGGACCAGCGCAAACAGAACTTCTCGCTGCTCGAGGAGTTCGTCGAATGCATGGCGAACAACGGCGTCGATGTCTGCGGCCAGGTCGGTTCCAACTGGGTGCATGCCAGCGGGCTCGGGGTCGAGGGCATCCGCCTTCATTGCGAGATGCTGAGCGAGAAATACCAGACGCCGTTCCACATGGCCGGATACGCCATGGTCGAGGCGCTGCGCAGCCAGAACGTCGAGAAGGTCGCCCTCAACGCCGCCTACCATCACCCCGAGTGGTGGCAGGGCACCGTGGGCTTTCTTGAGGAAGCGGGTTTCGATGTCCTGTGGGCCGGCAACTTCCACGACCAGGGCTGGTTCTCCAGCCAGCAGGAGATCAATGCCTGCATCTGGTGCTTCGACGGCGACCTGGCCGAAAAGAGCTTCGCCTACGTCGCGGAGAAGGCGCCCGGCGCCGACGCCTATCTGATCAACGGCATGTGCAACTTCCGGCGCGCAGGCGACGGCCTCGCCCGGCGCCCGGTCCATCTGGAGGTCGAGCTCGAAGCCATGCTCGGCAAACCGGTGATCAGCCACGACAACGCGCTTTACTGGCGCCTCTTCAAGACCCTCGGGCTTGCCCCGGTCACGCGGCAGGGCCGGCTGCTCTCCTCGCTCCAGGAATAGGGAATATTCCGATGCACAAGATCCTCGCGCTCTGGGCCGTGCCCCGCTCCACCTCGACCGCCTTCGAATGGATGATGCGCCAGCGCGGCGACACGCAGTGTTTCCACGAGCCGTTCGGCGAGGCCTGGTATCAGGGCGAAACCCCGCTCTGGCCGCGCTTCCGCGAGGGCGACGTGCGCACGCCGGGACTGACGCTCGGGAGCGTGTGGACCGGCCTGCAGGCGGCGGCCGAAGCCGGCCCCGTCTTCTCCAAGGACTTCCCCCACTATATCGACCACATGTGGACCGACGCGTTCCTGGACCATTTCACGCACAGCTTCCTGATCCGCGATCCCGCCAAGACGATCACGTCGATGTTCGACAAGTGGCCGGACTTCCACGAGAAGGAAGTCGGCTTCGCCGAGCAGCGCGCACTGTTCGACCGGATCTGCGACCGCGCCGGCACGCCGCCCCCGGTGCTCGACAGCGACGACCTGCTCGAAGACCCACACGGCATGGTCGAGGCCTGGTGCGACGCGGTCGGCATCCCGTTCATGGCCGACGCGCTCAGCTGGGAACCCGGCGCCCGCGACGAGGTCAGCTGGTGGGACGGCGGCTCTTTTCACGCCAATCTCAGGAACTCCGATGGCCTGAAACCCCAGCAACGCAAATACGTGGATATCTCGGATGCGCCCGAGCGGGTGAAAGAGATTCACGCGGACGTCCTTCCCCACTATGAACACCTGCGCCGTCATCGGCTCGGATTGAAAACGGAGTAGCCGGAATGTCTCTCACAGGTTCGAACCCCCAGGGTCAGACGCCTCACACGTCGAGCAATGTCGAATGGCACGGCATGAAAGTCGACAAGGCGCTTCGGGCGACGTCCAACGGACAAAAGCCCTGCGCGCTCTGGTTCACCGGTTTCTCGGGTGCCGGCAAATCCACGATAGCCGACAGGCTGGAGCAGAAACTCTATCAGGCCGGCAAGCGGACCTATTTGCTCGACGGTGACAATGTCCGCCACGGCCTCAACAGGGATCTCGGCTTTTCCGACGAAGACCGCGTCGAGAACATCAGGCGTATCGCGGAGATGTCCAAGCTGTTTGTCGATGCGGGACTGATTGTGCTCGTCTCTTTCATCTCGCCGTTCCGTGCCGAGCGCCGGATGGCGCGCGAACTTCTGGACGCGGGCGAATTCGTCGAAATCTTCGTCGACACGCCGCTGGATGTCTGCGAAGAGCGCGACCCCAAGGGGCTCTACAAGAAGGCCCGCGCAGGGGAGAT
>CBDHYJ010000080.1:0-112500 GCA_965275905.1 Hyphomicrobiales bacterium
GGCACGCGGCAGGGCCGGCTGCTCTCCTCGCTCCAGGAATAGGGAATATTCCGATGCACAAGATCCTCGCGCTCTGGCCGTGCCCCGCTCCACCTCGACCGCCTTCGAATGGATGATGCGCCAGCGCGGCGACACGCAGTGTTTCCACGAGCCGTTCGGCGAGGCCTGGTATCAGGGCGAAACCCCGCTCTGGCCCGCGCTTCCGCGAGGGCGACGTGCGCACGCCGGGACTGACGCTCGGGAGCGTGTGGACCGGCCTGCAGGCGGCGGCGAAGCCGGCCCCGTCTTCTCAAGGACTTCCCCCACTATATCGACCACATGTGGACCGACGCGTTCCTGGACCATTTCACGCACAGCTTCCTGATCCGCGATCCCGCCAAGACGATCACGTCGATGTTCGACAAGTGGCCGGACTTCCACGAGAAGGAAGTCGGCTTCGCCGAGCAGCGCGCACTGTTCGACCGGATCTGCGACCGCGCCGGCACGCCGCCCCCGGTGCTCGACAGCGACGACCTGCTCGAAGACCCACACGGCTTGGTCGAGGCCTGGTGCGACGCGGTCGGCATCCCGTTCATGGCCGACGCGCTCAGCTGGGAACCCGGCGCCCGCGACGAGGTCAGCTGGTGGGACGGCGGCTCTTTTCACGCCAATCTCAGGAACTCCGATGGCTGAAACCCCAGCAACGCAAATACGTGGATATCTCGGATGCGCCCAAGCGGGTGAAAGAGATTCACGCGGACGTCCTTCCCCATACTGAACACCTGCGCCGTCATCGGGCTCGGATTGAAAACGGAGTAGCCGGAATGTCTCTCACAGGTTCGAACCCCCAGGGTCAGACGCCTCACACGTCGAGCAATGTCGAATGGCACGGCATGAAAGTCGACAAGGCGCTTCGGGCGACGTCCAACGGACAAAAGCCCTGCGCGCTCTGGTTCACCGGTTTCTCGGGTGCCGGCAAATCCACGATAGCCGACAGGCTGGAGCAGAAACTCTATCAGGCCGGCAAGCGGACCTATTTGCTCGACGGTGACAATGTCCGCCACGGCCTCAACAGGGATCTCGGCTTTTCCGACGAAGACCGCGTCGAGAACATCAGGCGTATCGCGGAGATGTCCAAGCTGTTTGTCGATGCGGGACTGATTGTGCTCGTCTCTTTCATCTCGCCGTTCCGTGCCGAGCGCCGGATGGCGCGCGAACTTCTGGACGCGGGCGAATTCGTCGAAATCTTCGTCGACACGCCGCTGGATGTCTGCGAAGAGCGTGACCCCAAGGGGCTCTACAGGAAGGCCCGCGCCGGGGAGATCAGGCAGTTCACCGGGATCGACTCGGCCTATGAGAAGCCGGAGTCACCGGAGATCGTTCTCAAGGCTGCCGAGCATGACCCCGACGCTTTGGCCGATCAGATCATCCGGTTCCTGGATGACAACAGCTACATGACCCAATGGCGATGACCGTGGCGGCTTAGGCTGCGCCATTACAGATCGGTTGGCAAAATGACCGACAGCACCACCGGACAAGCCCTGCCGGGGGCGCGGTCGGAACACTGTCAGATCAGAGGAAGATCGTCTCTGTGAATTGCTGAGGCGGCAACCACTTCGCGCTCCGGGTGACTAACGGATGAGCGGTGTCTTCCAGGGACACCGGCTCGACCGACTGAAACCCAGATCATCAGGAGCAAACTCATGACCATCAAACGCATTGCGCTTGCCGCCACCGTGCTGGCGCTTCTCCCCAGCGCCCAGATCGGCACGACTATCGCCGTTTCCGGAATGGCCGTCTCCGGGCTCACCCTCGGCATGTCCACCCCGGCGGAAGCGAAGAAGAAAAAGAAAAGCAAGAATGAAAGGATTGTCGAACGCCTGAACCGCAAGCTTGAAAGGCTTGATAAGCGCAAGCAGAAAGCCGCGGAGCGCGCCGCCGAGAAAATGGAATTCTCCGACTTTACACACGGCGGATCCAGTCAGCCCCTCGACGGCTCAAGTCCGCCTCCGTACAACCCGGGATCCAACCCCCAGCCGGAATAAGCCTCACAATTGTGGCACTCGGGGCAGGCCTCGCGCCTGCCCTTCGTGATTCCGACTGTCGCCGCGCCGCGGACGTCCCCCTGCCCGGTCCCGGGAAATTTTCTTGCCGCAAGCGCAAACCGATTTCCGTTTCAGGTGACTAACCGAACGAGACGGTGCGGACCGGATGAGCCCGCGAGAACCGATGCCGGGCCACCGCCGCTGTCTCCCCGAACCCATCGCTTCCGACCGGGACGGCAGCCAGCCCGATCGCGCCGGAAGCCAACCTGAAAACAAGACTTCTTAAGGAAACCCGCTATGCACAAACGTACTTTTCTCATTGCCGCCGCCAGCATCATCGCCGCGGCCACGCTGTCGGCTCCGGCCCAGTCCGCCACCTGGAAACATCTCGGCACCAAGCAGGTCAACTGGCTGCTCGACCGCGACACCATCCATGTCGGCCAGTCGGAAGGGCTGTTCCGCAAGATCCAGATCAGGGTCCGCGGCAACAAGCTGTTCATGCACCGGCTCAAGATCACGTTCGGCAACGGTGCCGTGCAGTTCGTGCCGCTGCGCTTCCATTTCGCCCAGGGCACGAACAGCCGTGTCATCGATCTGCGCGGCGACAAGCGTTACATCAAAAGGGTGACGATGATCTATTCGAAGCCGTGGAACGGACAGGGCCGCACGAAGGTCCGGCTGTTCGGCCGGCGCTGATCTATCGGTGGGCTCGATGAGTGGCGGCCCCGGCCCGGGGCCGTCATTCTTTCTTCTGAAACGGAGCGCCACCGAACGACCTGGCACTGCTTGCACTAGAGCCATGGGCCTCGGCTCCGCCACCTGAACCCGCATCCCGTGCTCGGCTGTGCGGGATCAAACAGAATCTTCAAAGGGCCTCGTCCCTGACTGCCTCAAGCAGTTGGCGAAACAGGCAAAGCTCTACAAAAGGGACGATGGGGCAATGTCAGGTTTCGGCCCATTGCTGACCTTCAATCGTTGAATTGACGGTTTCACAAAGAGGCCATTCGTTGCAGCGCAACCGGACAATCGTTCTCGATGACGGCTCTGCGAACAGGGCGGAAGTTGGAAGTTCTGGTTCGCCTGGCTTCACAGGACGCCGAGCAGTCTCTTCGCGGCTTCTATTACGGCTTCGAGCTTCTCCGGGTTTAGCGTGAAATAACCCGTGCCACCCGCAGGGATTGCCCACCTAATTGCAGTGTCGACCATCAGATCGCCCTTTTTCAAGCACCAAGCCAAACCTTTGTTCAATGCCGTGACCAATCTCTCGATGATCTTTTGCAGTTGTTTTGGGTCAGGATCATCCTTGGCGACTTCGTCACTAAGGTCTTCCAAAGGCCCCCAAACGATGACCAGTTCCTGCGCGATTAGAACATCCTCAATTATCTCTGGGGGCATGTTCCCGCCGATCCCGTGCCTATTGAAGGAGGCACTGAGCAGATCGACCTCAAGCGCCTCGATGTGCCTTTCGAGGTCGAATTTTGCGCGGATCTTCTCGATCTCTTCGGCAACGGCTTCGGGGCCGGCTTCCCAGATCGCGTCGTCGATCAGCGCCACTCGGCGCTGCAATTCCCAATCGATTGGCTTACCGTCGAGAAAGCCTTGGTACCACTCGCGCCAGAACGCACCGTTCTTTCCTGACCATTCGTACCAATTGTCAAAAAACCTGAGTGCGTCGTTTTCTTCTTTTGATGGAAGGTTGCGCCATAGTTTCTCGTTCCGAAGAGCTTCGGCACGCCGATCTGCCAGCGCTTTCGTGGTCAATCTAACATTCTTTGCAACCGCACGAATTTCCAAACAAAATAGACCATCTTCAACGGAGGTCTCAGTAGAGTTCTCAAATCCAATACTGCTGCCTGCTCCGAAATAGTAGTTTTATCGCGGGCATCCCACTTGCGACCGATGCGCTGAAAATCCGTTCTTTTCGCCTGTATGCTAGGTAGTGTGTGTCTGGCCGGTTTGGTGGATCATGAGGGCTTGAAAATTTCTGGAGATCGAGATTTACACCGGACAAAACTGTAATCGCACACCTAAAATGGTCGAGTGCGAAGCTTCCGGGCAAGTTGACGGGAATGTCTTCGGGGTGCGAGATCGCCGCGAAGTTTCTTAGAAGATGTCTCGTTATCAGGATTTGCCGAGAATAAGCTGACAGCCAGCCAAGTCGTCGCAGTGCATTTTCAAATTCTTTGACAGGTTGCGGCCGGTCTGAATCCATGGGCATCTCACAAATTCATATCATATCACTCATGATGACTGAGCTCTTTCAAATCCGCAATTTCTCAATAACCGACCATATCGACCACGGATAATCCACCTAGGCCGTCCGGCTCATTCAGTTCACCAGCACCTTACAAGACCGGCCCAATCCGGTCGCTGGTGAGGCATTATGGCTGCTGCAACGCAGCATGAAAAAGCGGTCGTTCGCTGAGTATGTAACGCAGACCTTCTGGTGAAGGTCTACCTGCACGCATTAGGGCCTTGCAGACATCGTGATCGTGCAGCCATGAACAGCGTAGCGCCGTAGGCCACAATATGCGGCTAAAACTAGCTGTCGACACGGTTGCGTTTCGCACCAAAAAAAACGATTCTGGGTTCTATGAATGACAACGGCGTCATAGGCTTGGCCGATTATCCTCGACGGCATGCGCAGGCATCTGCCTCACCGTTTCGCTATCCGGGAGGCAAGGGATTCCTGACCGGTTTCCTAGCGAAGGAGACTGTAGCGAGTCTGGCGGGGGTAGAGAAACGCTACGCCGAACCGTTCTGCGGCGGGGCCGGCGCAGCGCTCAACTTGCTTAAAGACGGAACAGTTTCGCGTATCGCACTGAACGACTTCGATATACGGATCTACTCTGCATGGACCGCCATCGTGCGAGAAACAGACCGATTCATCGCCCGAATTCGCGAGACGCCCCCGACCATTGCAACTTGGTGCCGGATGCGTGAGCAGGTCGAGGAAGGGGGCGAAGACTACAGCTTCGACCTGGGGTTCGCGACCTATTTTCTCAACCGAACAAGCACGGCGGGGATTGTCCTTGGCTCCGGGCCGATTGGGGGGTTCGAACAGTCAGGGAAATGGAAGATCGATGTTAGGTATTATGCTGACAGCATGATCCGGCGCATCGCATGGATAGGTGCTCATCGGGAGCAAATCGAGATTACCTGTGAAGCCGCCCATGTTTTCCTTCAGCGTGAAGTCACTCAAGACGAAGTCGATGGAACTTTTTATTTCGTTGATCCGCCCTATATCGAAGCCGGCTCCAAACTCTATCTGAACGCGATGGATCTGCCGCAGCACCGTGCATTAGCGCAATTCCTCCGTTCCGGTGCTCTGCCGCATTGGATTCTGACTTACGACGATGATCCCTACGTACGCACCATCTACGATGGTTGTGACATCCGGCAACTCGAAGTCAACTACAGCCTAAGACGCACTCGGAAAGCGCGCGAACTGATCATCCGAGCCGCCTAAAGCGCGAGTACGGCACTGCGGTAGTCGTCGACCCACTGCCTGATGGAATCGACGTTTTCTGTCTCGTCGAATTCTCGTCCCATTCCTAAAAGATCAAGGGCTCCGGCGACCTTCGAGGGAACGCTGAGTCTGTCTAGGATCGATCCATGTTTGATATCGAGATTTTGAGCTTTCGCACCGTTGTCCCGGCGGAATGGTATGACAGTCGCCATATCTCGGTTTGCTGGCCACGTGAGCACATAGCCTTGTTGAAATGGCTCAATGTACTCGCGCACTGATTTGCCGCGCCAGTTCACTCCGCTCGCCAGCTGACCGATGATGATTCGGGAAGCCAGTTGAGCACCATAGGGATAATTTGACCAACCAATGACATCAATGCCGCCGTCTTTGTCGTCAGGCGATGCCGCTGCGGTCGGTTCGTTATGAGGTTTGATGGTACTACCGCGTTCCCAACCTCGACGGAGTGCAGCTATGATGGGCTCACCTTCGATGCGTGGCCAACCGAGGCTAATCGCCCCCCGTCCCGCCTCTGAGGCCAATGCCAGCGTTCCGATCGTCTGGAATATCCGTCGGGTAAACAGACCCTCAAAACACTTGAGGTCGGGGTCCCATCCCTTCTTTCCTTTGACCCGAAGGAATGCGCAAATCAGGCAAGCAAGATAGGTGTACTGTGCTGGCGTGGTTGCGATGCTGTATTCGAGAGTATCTCCTGTCGAGTCGAGATCGAACGGATAGTGGTCGCCTAGCGCTTTCTTCCGGTCGTTCACTTCTTCCTCTATCTCGACGGCGCGAACATTCTCCTCGACGGCATCGTCGATAATATTCTCGTCCGGTTCTTCTTCCTGCAGCTTTTCGTCGTCAATAACACCGAGCACGGATGACCTATGGTAAGGGTCGAGGAACGACTCCATCTCAAGGTAATCTACTTGGTCGGCGATGGACGCCTGCGGCCCGGGCCCATCGTAGCGCATCAGTCTTCCTCTGGTGCCTCGAGGACTGCCACAAGTGCCCGCGCGGAGGAGCGGACTTCGTGGGCTGTTTCCAAAACGTCTTCATGATTCTTTGGGTCGTAGGAGCCCGTATCGGCGAGGGCCTCGCGCAATCCCGCACGTGCCGCATATACGCCACGACGAAGGGCCTCTCCCTTGATTTCAGCGATAGTATAGGCGCTATCTAGGTCCCGATCAGTCTCGAGCGCTATCGTGGCGTTTTGATTACCTAGGACCTCTCGAACACGCTTGAGGTCTTTGGCCTGCGTGCGGATGATTGGCTCGACGTTCTCCCGACGGTCGCCGAACAACCATCCTAGAAGCCGCGCGAGACTTTCATGGCGGGCAGGCGGAACTGGGTCTATGGGAGGATTGCCCCGTTGATCCTCTGTCTCAAGATCCAGAAAATCGACGAACTGTTGGTAACTGAGGCCGGTGTAGAGGTGCGAAAACGCGAATTTCTTCGAGGTCCTGTCATCGATCTCCCAGAGGTGGTGCCTTTCAGCCTGATCGAGCACCTCAATTCCGAGAACCATACGACGAAGCGTGTTGTGCCGGTCCCCCATACGCTGCGCGATCTCACGCAGAGTCATGCCGTCCTCGCCTTTTTCCCTTTCGCGATTAAGCCAAGCGGCGGCGAACCGCGCCTTCGCGTAGGCGTCCCAGGGCCGGGGGCCGTTGATGTGCTTGAACCCGATGATGTCTTGTGCGTCCTCGCGCGCGGCGACGCGATGAACATTGATCTTTTCCAGAGACGGGCGAAGATCGGCGCTCATGTCGGGGAGAGCGATGTGGGCTTCGGCAGCAATCGACGGATCGCGGAGAGCGAGGACAGCGGCGAGGCGTCGGTTTCCCTCAAGGACGACAAGGTAACCGTCCTGATGCATGACGATCATCGGCTCGATGCCAATGTATCCGTTTTGAGAGATAGATTGAAGTAGCTCGCCGATTTCGGCCTGCTGGACTAAGTTTCTAATAATGTCGGTCACGCTTCCGCCCGCTGGCTCTTTGCCAGGCACAAAGCGAGGGTTTTCAGGGTCAAAGATCAGCCAGTCCACCGGAACTTTGGCTGAGGCACCGACCGTTAGCCCAGATTCTTGCAAGTCCTCTTGCGTCGGCATTCCCCATTCCTTTCTTTTCACTATTCTTCATATGCGATCAGCGCGATCTAGTCAGCCTCATTCTCCGAGCTAGTTTTTGCGGTCCAGCGTACCCAACATCGCGAATGTTTGGTTAAGAGCCGGTAACAATCGCGAAAACTCAAGCGAATGCCTTGGTAGGGCTCCAAGCTCAATGGTCCTCAGGTTTCGGCTGTCGGTTGGTTTTGGAGAAGAGAGCCGGGCGCTTTAAGGATTGCTTTGGGGATTTCGCTGAGTTGCATTCTCAACTGCAACGAAAGTCGGGAATACGCCCAACGCTGCGGTTTAGTGCGGCGCGCGAAATCTCCAGATTGACTTTTCAATGCGACGAGGAATCCTGCTCGGCGTTGTCTAAATCCATCCTGACGAACCGCCCCAGGTCAGGACCGGGATCGCGCCCTAGGAAAGCGTCTCCCTTACAGAAAGCGGCGAGATCGGGATGGCGGGCGCGACGATTGGACCGAATTCACTCCGGAATCCGCAACAGTCGACGGTTGATCGAGCCGGACAGCCCAGACTGCCCCAGCAGCACGGCAATGATGTCGAAAACCACCCTTCGGCTTAACGATTCACACGATTGGTAATTGATTGTGCTGTCAGGATATTACAGGCTTTGGGGCCAGGAGATGAACGAGCAAAAATCAGAGCCGCAAAACGCACTTGCAAGGATACACACTCGCCTGAAGATGTGTTAGAGACACCCGTCCGTCCGGCGTGAGAATGTCGAATGGTGGGGCAGTTTGGGAGGCTGATTTGTTGGGGACGGCGCGCGATATGGCGTCAAAGATCCTCGCCCTGATGAGTCAGGGTGGGCCTTTCATGTATGTGCTGCTGGCACTGTCGGTGCTGGCCGTCACGATCATTTTCGTGAAATTCTGGCAGTTCCGCAGCCGGCGGGTCGGCCGCCGCAAGTTCATTCCCAGCGTCATGCAGAGTTGGCAGTCGCGCGACAGGGTCTCGGCCATAAACCAGGTTTCCCAGGAACGCGGGCCGGTCGCCGTCGTGATGCTCGCGGCCATGCAGGCGCGCGCGCGCTCCAACATCGATCCCGAGACGCTCGAGGTCGAAGTCCAGCGGGTGGCGCGCCGGGAGATTTCCGCGCTCGAAACCGGCCTTCGCGGCCTCGAACTGATCGCGCTTCTTGCGCCGCTTACCGGATTTCTGGGAACCATCGCCAGCCTGATGGGATTTGGGGGCAGCAGCGGACCGCTCGAGGCCTCGCTGATTTCCACCGCCACCGGCCTCGTCATCTCCATTTTCGTCGTCTTTTTCTACTACATCCTCGACGGCCGGGTGGAACGCGAACGCCGTGCGGTCGAAGATGCCGCCACGGCGGTCCTGGCAACCGGCGGAGCGGACATGGGACACGCGGAGGCTCCGACCGACTACGACGACTACGAAGAGTACGAGGACGTCGAATACGAGAACGATGCGGACTACTACGAGCCCGAGTTGAGATAGGCCATGCGCGTCTACCGCAAGCAAAAGACACTGTGGCGCATCGGGTTGTTCCCGTTGCTCGATGTGCTGGTGCTCTCGTTCGCGGCGCTGCATTTCGCCGGCGGCTCGGCGGCTCCGGGCGGTTTCGAGACCGCATTTTCGCTCAAGCAGCAGGACCAGGTTTCCGGACAGGGCGTGCCGGTGACGATTTCGGTCGAACCGGACGGAACGCTCTATCTCGACGGTATCCCGATCGATGTGCCGGACCTGCAGTCGCGCCTGTCCGATTCCCTGCGCATCAGCGGCGGCACGCACGTTACCGTCGAACCTTCGCCTGGCGCTGCAATCAATGTCATTAATTCCGCAGTCACCGCGGCCAAGGCCGCGGGCGCAACGTCGCTTTCCTTGATCGCGCAGAATACGGGGATACCCAACTGATGCGCGTCAACGGCCCCATAAAGACGCGCTGGTCGGGCTACCTCGCCATCATCATGCACCTGTGCGCATTGGTGGTGCTTGTGGTCCTCATCGCCGCGGGCACCGACACGCTGCGCTCCGTGACGTCGAGCATTGCACAGCTCGCCGGTGTCAGGAGCGCGCCCGGCGGAGCCCTTGCCGTTACAGTCGACTCATCGGGACGTATCGCGTATCGTTCCAACAGGGTTGCCGGCAACGAACTCGTGGGCGTTCTGAAACGCGAAATGCGGACATCTGCGGACGCAGTGCTCACGATCCGGGCCGACAGCAGGGCCGACTCGGCAGTCGTCGCGCAGATCATGGCTGCCGCAAAGCAGGCAGGTGCCGCGCAGGTACGGCTGAGCGTAATCCAGACGAACTGATGACCCGCATTCGCTTCATAGAATGGTTTCTTGCAATCATAGTGGTGATTGCGCTGCACGGCGCAGCCCTGACCGGCTGGGTCTGGGTCGCTCCGAAGAGCGCGCTGAGCCACCTGCCGGCAAAAACCGCAACGCCCGTACCGGCGGCGGCTCCAAGCGGAGACAACGCCCCGCTCGACGTCGTCGTCACCCTGATCGAGCCCGACCAGTCGCCGGAACAGTCCGCGGTGTCCAACCGGACGGTGATACAGCCGGCTCAGGAGACGGTGTCCGCTCCGGCTCCCGCCGTACAACCGGCACAACCCGCGCCGGCCGCGCAGCCCGTCGAACCTGCGCCGGCAAGCACGGTTGTGCTCCAGAACGAGCCCGTGGTGGATCTGAACAAGGACACCTCACAGATCGGCGCCGTTACGCCGCAACCCGCCTCGGGCGGCAACGAAATTCAGGACGCGTCCACAGTCGAGTTGCCGCCTCTGGATGAGATTCCGGAGATAGAACCGGCGCTTCAGGAACCGGAACAGGCGCTCGCCCCGGCCGTATCTGCAGCGCCTGCGGCCTCGTCCTCGGCGGTCCGCGACCCGGTCCCCGTTCCGAGAGCCAGGCCCGCTTCGGCAGCCCCAAGCACGCAACCCGCGCAGCCCGCAGCGCCGCCCGCGGCCGAACAGCAGGTCGCCGCGGCGGCACCGGAACAACAGACCGCGACCGCGACACCCGCCAGCGCGGCAAAGTCGGTTTACTACCGCCAGTTGATTGCAAAGATAAAGAGCGCGCGGGTCTACCCCTCGGCAGCGCGCCGTGCCGGCAAGGAAGGCACGGTCTACATGCAGATCGTCGTCAAGCGGGACGGCCGAATCACCTCCTATGACATCGTCAAGAGCTCAGGACACAAGGAACTCGACGACGCCGCCGTCCAGACGCTGGTGAAGGCCAACCCGGTCGGTCCGTTCCCCGAAGAGGTGCCCGGCGAAGAGCTGAAATTCGGCGTACCGCTGCGCTATCAGGTCGACGCCTCCTGACGCCTCCCGGCGGGGCGCATCTCAGCCGATATTGGCGAGGCCCGGGAACAGTTCCAGCATCAGATAGGAAAACTCGCTGAGCGCTCCGGTCAGGAACAGGATGCCTGTCACGACCAGCATGGCGCCCATGACTTTCTCCACCGCTCCGATATGGCGGCGGAAACGCTGCATGAAGTTGAGGAACGGCCGCACGGCGAGTGCTGCGATCAGGAACGGCACGCCGAGGCCTAGCGAGTAGACGGCAAGCAGGCTTGCCCCGAAACCGACGCTGTCCGCGGTCGCGGCCACGGCGAGAATGGCGGCAAGCACCGGCCCGATGCACGGCGTCCAGCCGAATGCGAAGGCAAGGCCGACGACGTAGGAGCCGACGGGGCCGGCCGGGCGCACATCGTGGTGATACCGGGCTTCCCGGTGGAACAGCGCGATCTTGAAGACGCCGAGGAAGTGCAGTCCCATGACGATGATCACGACCCCGGCGATCTTGGCCAGCACCGGCAGGTTGCCGGCAAGCCATTGCCCGATCGCTGATGCGGTGGCCCCGAGCGAGACAAACACGGTCGAAAAGCCGAGCACGAACAGGAGCGAGCCGAAGAACACGTCCTTCGCGATCGTCGATGTGTCGTCTTCGGTCTCCGTGAGTTCCTCAAGCGACGTGCCGGCCAGGAAACACAGATAGGGCGGCACGAGCGGCAGCACGCACGGCGACAGAAAACTCAGTATTCCGGCGAAAAAGGCCGCCGCGTAGGACACTTCCATTAAAGCCGTCCGTTCACGTAATGTCGTCGACCGGGGGAAAATGTGCTCAAGTGCGGTCCCGTGACAAGACAATTCATGGTCCCATCGGGGTCAAAATATCGTGCTTTGACCTTGATCCCGCTCAAGAAACAGGCCCCGTAAGTGTGCTTCCATCCCAAATCGTGCCATACAGTACGGTTATGGTGACGCTTGGAACCTTGCCATTTTGTAACCATTTGACGGATTCACTTTTGAGCCCATTTTGGGTAAGGTGCGCCCCGTCAGCCTGGTTTCGGCGGGGTGGCCCGCGGACCTTGGAGGATCATTGGCAATGACCCTGCTTTCCGGACATATCCGACGTCTTTCAGGCGGCCTGGTCCGGCGCCTTTCGGGCGGCCTGGCGGCGCTTGTCCTGATCGGCGCGGCCGGTGCCGCGAGCGCGCATCCGCATGTCTGGATCGAATCCCGCTCTGACCTCATCTTCAACGACGCCGGCAAGGTCACGGGCATCAACGTCGAGTGGCAGTTCGACGAGTTCTACAGCGTCACCGCGATCGAGGGCCTCGACAAGAACAAGAACGGCACCTACGAACCCGAGGAGCTTGAGCCGCTCGCGCGCGAGAACATCATCTCCCTGTGGGACTACCGCTACTTCACCCAGGCCAATGCCGACGGCAAGCCGATCCCCTACGAAAAGGTCAGCGAGTTCGGCTCGTTCGTGAAGGACGGCTATCTCAGCCTCTATTTCTCCATCCCGTTCAAGGCCCCGATCGACCCGAAGGCCGCGAAGATCGCCTATTCGATCTACGACCCGACGTTCTATATCGCCATCGAGCTGCCGCCCAAGGGCGGTGTCGCGCTGAGCGGCCAGGTGCCCGAGAACTGCAAACCCGCGGTGCTCGACAGCGAGGCCGAGATCTCCGACGCCAATAATTCCGAGGCCTTTTACGAGAAGCTTGCGGACGGCGTCGATATCGGCCATCTCTATGCCAAACGCATCACGCTCGACTGTCTGAAGAAGACCGCCATTCGATGAAAGCCATCCATTGCGCGCTGCTCTTCGCGGCACTGATCCTGTCCACGCTCGTCCTCGTGCCCGCCGCCCTGCCCGGCGCCGAAGCCCAGGCCCAGACGCTGTTGCAGCAGCGCACCCAGGCCAACACCGAGGAGCGCCAGCAGGCCGCGCGCGGGGCCCCCAGCCTGTGGACCCGTGCGGTCGTCTACGTCCGCATCCAGCAGCAGAAATTCTATCGCGCGCTGACCCGGTCGGTGAAACGCATCCAGACCGACTGGTCGTTCGAGGCCGCCTGGAGCCTCGTGGTCATAAGTTTCCTCTACGGCATATTCCATGCCGCCGGCCCCGGCCACGGCAAGGCGGTGATCTCCGCCTATCTGCTCGCCAACGAACGCCAGGTCCGCCGCGGCATCCTGCTCGCCATCGCCTCCTCGCTGGTGCAGGCCATGACCGCGATTCTGCTCGTCGCCGGACTGATCAAGCTGCTCGGCCTCACCGGCCGCTTCACGCAGCAGTCCGTGCTCTATCTTGAGTCCGTCAGCTACGGCCTGATCTGCGTGGTCGGAATCTACATGCTCTGGCGTGTGATCGGCCCCCTGTTCCGCCGCGTCGAGCCCGCCATCGCCGGCCATCCGCATGACCACGGCCACGATCATCATCACGATCATGACCACGGGTCTCAGCATCTCCATCACGAACATCACGGTCATCATCACCACGATCACCATCACCACCACGACCATGATCACGCCGGCGTCGCCTGCGACCACTGCGGCCACGCTCACATGCCGACCCCGCAGGATGTCGACAAGGCGACCTCGTTCTGGCAGGCCGCCTCGATCGTGCTGTCGGTCGGCATCCGGCCCTGCAGCGGCGCGGTCATCGTACTCATCTTCGCCAACGCCATCGGCCTCTTCGTCGTCGGCGTCGGCGCCACCTTCGCCATGGCCGCCGGCACCGCCATCACCGTCTCCGTGCTCGCCGTCCTGACACTCTTCTCGAAGAACCTCGCCACCAGCCTCATGGGCAGCCGCACCGCCTGGGTCGACACCACCTACCGCGTCCTCGGCGTCACCGGCGCGATCCTCGTGTTCCTGATCGGCGCCGTCCTGTTTACCGGATCGCTGGGTCCCGCCCGCCCGTTCATCTGACCCGAATTCGCTCTGACGCCGCACCCGCGCCGCCATGAACCGGTCACGCGAATGTGCTTGGATTTCGCAGTTGCACGCCATACATGTTGCAATGCAATATATCTGTGAACCTGCACGAGGGACGTCATGGTCAAATCCAGGAACGCCGTCATCACCGGATCCACCAGCGGCATCGGCCTCGCCATGGCCGAAGCGCTCGCCGCTGCCGGCGCCAATGTCATGCTCAACGGCCTGGGCGACCCCGGCGAGATCGAGGCCACGCGCGCGAGTCTAGAGGACAAGACCGGCGTCAAGGTGCTCTATTCGCCCGCCAACATGCTCAGGTCCGAAGAGATCACGGGCATGATCGAGGAGGCGAACGCCGCATTCGGCCAGGTCGACATCCTGATCAACAATGCCGGCATCCAGCACGTCGCCCCGGTCGAGGAGTTCCCGGCCGCAAAGTGGGACGCCATCATCGCCATCAACCTGTCGGCCGCCTTCCATGCCACCGCCGCCGCGGTACCGGGCATGAAGCAGCGGGACTGGGGCCGCATCATCAACACGGCCTCCGCACACGCTCTTGTCGCCTCGCCCTTCAAGTCGGCCTACGTCGCCGCCAAGCACGGCATCGCCGGCCTGACCAAGACGGTGGCGCTTGAGGTCGCCGAGCACGGCATCACCGTCAACGCCATCGCGCCCGGCTACGTTCTGACCCCGCTGGTCGCCGCCCAGATTCCGGACACGGCGAAGGCCCGCGGCATCACGGAGGAAGAGGTCAAGCGCGACGTGCTGCTGGAAGCCCAGCCGACCAAGGAATTCGTCACCGACGACCAGGTCGCGGCACTGGCCATGTTCCTGTGCTCTGAGGAAGCCGCCTCGATCACCGGCGTCACCCTGCCGATCGACGGCGGCTGGACGGCCCAGTGAGCCGCAAGCCTCGCAAGGCGTCCGCGCCGGTCAAGCGCCTCAACCTGGCGCTTCAGGGCGGCGGCGCGCACGGCGCGTTCACCTGGGGCGTGCTCGACCGGCTGCTTGAGGACCCGCGGCTCGACTTCGAGGCCATCAGCGGCACCAGCGCCGGCGCCATGAACGCGGTCGTGCTCACGGGCGGCCTCGCGAAAGGCGGCAATGACGGCGCCCGCGAAGCGCTGCACGACTTCTGGTTCGCGGTCAGCACCGCTGCCCACGCCAGTCCGATCCGGCGCACGCCGTTCGGCATTCTCATGGGCAACTGGAGCCTGGACACCTCGCCGGGCCTGATCTTCTTCGACCTCGTCAGCCGTGTGGTGTCGCCCTACGACTTCAATCCCCTCAACATCAACCCGTTGCGGGAAGTCGTCGAAGACGCCGTCGATTTCGATGCGGTCAGGACCTATCCCGACCTGAAGCTCTTCATATCCGCCACCAACGTGCACACCGGGCGGGTCCGGGTTTTCCAGTGCGGCGAGGTCACGTCCGATGTGGTCATGGCGTCCGCCTGCCTGCCCTACATCTTCCAGGCCGTGGAGATCGAGGGCGAGCCCTACTGGGACGGCGGCTACATGGGCAACCCGGTGCTTTACCCGTTCTTCTACGAATGCGAGACCGCCGACATCATGCTGGTGCAGATCAATCCGATCGAGCGCGCCGAAACGCCGACCTCCGCCCGCGAGATCCTCAACCGGATCAACGAGATCACATTCAATTCCTCGCTGATCAAGGAGTTCCGGGCGATCGAGTTTGTCACCCGCCTGATCGATGACGGCAAGCTCGACGGCAAGGAATACATGCGCGCCCGCATCCACCTGATTCATGGCGACGAGCACATCAAGGAAATGAAGGCCTCGAGCAAGCTCAATGCGGAATGGGATTTCCTGACCCATCTGCGCGACATCGGACGCGAAACCGCCGACGCATGGCTTGACGCGAACTTCAAGCGGATCGGCGAGGAATCAACCGTCGACCTGCGCGACCTTATTACCTAGCCATTGGTCGAGGTAATGCCCGGCCCCTTCAGATCAGCGGAGCCGGGCGGAAACCAACGTTCGGCTCAGCGCAGCCGGGCAACGCCGAGCGGCACTGCGAACTTCTTGCACCAGATATAGACCTCGTTGTACTTCGAGATGTCGATCGAGGCCGGCACCCTGTAGGTCTGCGCGCCGCGCTTCTTTCTCAGGACCGCAAATCCGGTCTTGGTTGAGAACCTGCCGTTCCTGCCAAAACCGACCCACGGGTCCGGCGCGCCATCGAGCGAGAAGTTGCGCGCCAGTTTCACCACAAAGCCGTTGCCGCTCTTCTGGATGGTCACGCCGCCCGACGTCTTGTGGTTGGACTTGCCGACGAACGTGCCCTTGCTGCCGGCCTTGGCGGCGTCGGCGGTCGGCGCGCCGATCACGCCTGCAGTGGTGACGACACCGAACGCAAAAAGCGCGGCCATGACGGTACGCATGCTCAACATTGCAGAATTCTCCTTGTGACATCCGGAGGAACGGCCGTGCCGCGCCGTCCGGTCTGGCTGACTCCTGTGCTGCGGCTGCCCGCCGCATCGATCGGCACATAATGATGCGCGTCCGCACTATCCAGCGTCATCGACGCGTTGCGCGATCACATCGCCACAACAGTTTGTGAGGCAGCCGCCAAGGGGGGCAGAAGACTTCACAGCCGGTCGCGCAGGGCGTAGTAGCTCATGGCGGCGACCAGCGTGGGCCAGCGCAGCAGGCGCCCTCCCGGAAAGATCGGTGTCGGCACCTTCTCGAACGTGTCGAACCGGGTCATCGTGCCGTCGATCGCCTCAGCGAGGATCTGCCCGCCGAGCGTCGCAAGCGCAACGCCGTGCCCCGAATAACCGGCGGCGGTGATCAGACCCGGTCCCGGCCGTGCAAAGTAGGGCATGCGGTTGACGGTGACCGCCAGCGTGCCGCCCCAGGCGTAGTCGATGCGGATATCCGAGAGGTAGGGATAGATCTTCAGCATGAAGCGCCTGACGAACATCTTGAGATCGCGCGGGAAATTCGGCGAGTAGTTTTCCCCGCCTCCGAACAGCATGCGCTTGTCGGCGGACAGCCGGAAATAATTGATGACGAACCGGGAGTCGGCCACCGCGACGTCATCACGGATCAGCCGCCGGGCCAGCGACTCCGTCAGCGGTTCCGTCGCGAGGATGAAATTGTTGATGGGCATGACCCGCGTATCGACCGTGCGGTCCAGACCGTCGAGATAACCGTTGCAGGCAAGAACCACATGATCGGCCCGCACGGACCCGTTAGGCGTCTTGACCACCCTCGCCCCGTCCGTTTCGATTGCTGTCACCCGCGTTCCCTCGAACACCCGGGCGCCGGCGCCGATGGCCGCCCTCGCCATACCCAGTAGGTAGTTCAGCGGATGCAGGTGCGCGGCCCCCTCGTCCAGCCAGCCGCCGTGATAGTCGTTCGAGCCGACCATCTCGTGCATTTCCTCTTCGGACACTTCACGGGCCTGCGCATAACCGTATTCGTCCCGCAGCCTGGCCGCATAGGCGTGGGAATGCGGGACGTAACGGGCTTTGTGATCGGCGTGCAGTATGCCGGGTTTGAGATCGCACGCGATGCCGTGGCGCTTAATCAGATCGCGCACCAGCGCCTTGGCGTCCTCCGCCATCTGCCACAGGCCGCGCGCGTGCTCGCGCCCGACCATGCTTTCAAGCTCGTCCTGGTCCCGCCGCTGCCCGCTGCCGACCTGGCCGCCATTGCGTCCGGAAGCACCCCAGCCGAGGCGCTCGGCTTCAAGCAGGACGACATCGTAGCCGCGTTCGGCGAGATGCAGCGCGGTCGACACGCCGGTATATCCGCCGCCGACGACGCAGACATCGGCGCGCTGATCGCCCACCAGTTCCGGCTGTTCGTCCAGAAACTCTGCCGTCGCCGCATAATAGGACGGCGGATAGGGGGCTGCCGTCATGGTTGGAACTCAGGCGACTTCGGCCCAGGTAGCATCGAGGCTCTTTCGGGCAAGCGTCACGAGTTCGTCGACTTCATCGCGCGAGATAACCAGGGGCGGCGACGTAACCATCGCGTCTCCCACCGCGCGCATGACCAGTCCGTTCTCGAAACACTTGTCCCTGCAGAGCGTCCCGACCGTACCCACGTCGTCAAACGGCACGTGTGCGGCCTTGTCCTTCATCAGCTCCAGCGCCCCGATCATGCCGACCATGCGGGCTTCGCCGACCATGGGATGCTCGCCCAGCTCCATCCAGCGTTCCCTGAAGTATGGAGCGACTTCGGCAGCGGCCCGTTCGATGATCTTCTCTTCGCTCATGATCCTGAGGTTTTCCAGTGCGGCCACGCAGGACGCCGGGTGTCCGGAATAAGTGAAACCGTGGAAGAACTCACCGCCGTCCTCGATGAGAACGTCCGCGACCGCGTCGCTGACCATGACGCCGCCGATCGGCATGTACCCGGAGGACATGCCCTTGGCGATCGGCATCAGGTCGGGCTGGATACCGAAATGCTCGGAGCCGAACCAGTGTCCGGTCCGGCCGAAGCCGCAGATCACCTCATCGGCGATCAGCAGAACGCCGTACTCGCGGCAGATCCGCTGAATTTCAGGCCAGTACGTATCGGGCGGAATGATAACGCCGCCGGCCCCCTGGATAGGCTCGCCGATGAACGCGCCGACCCGCTCCGGGCCCAGAGTCTGGATGGTCTCCTCCAGTTCCCGGGCCACTTTCAGGCCGAACTCGTCGCGCGGCATTTCATGTCCTTCGCGGTACCAGTGCGGCTGCGCGATATGGACGATATCGGGGATCGGAAGTCCGCCCTGCCCGTGCATGGCCGCCATCCCGCCCAGGCTCGCCGCCGCGACCGTACTGCCGTGATAGGCATTGTGCCGGCTCACAATGATGCTGCGCTCGGGCTGATCCTTCACCGCCCAGTAGTGGCGCACCATGCGGACAACCGTGTCGTTCGCTTCGGACCCTGAATTGGTGAAGAACACCCGGTTGAGTCCGTCCGGCGTCAATTCGGCAAGCACACGTCCGAGTTCGGCGGCAGGAGGATGCGAGGTCTGGAAGAAGGTGTTGTAGTACGGCAATTGGAGAAGCTGACGGTGCACGGCGTCCGCGATCTCGCGACGGCCATAGCCGATGTTCACGCACCATAGCCCGGCCATGCCGTCGATCAGGCGGTTTCCGTCGGAGTCCCAGAGATAGACGCCATCGGCACGTGTAATCATCCGCGACCCCTTGGCGTTGAGCGCTTTGGTGTCCGTGAAGGGATGAAGATGATGGCTGGCGTCGAGCGACTGCAGCTCGTCCGTCGGAGGAATGTTGTTGAGGTAGTTCATGGCCGGGCACTCCGATAGATCGGTTATCTGAAACGCATAATGTGATCACAAAATGCGAATGTCAATTTATGGAGAAATAAATTGCGGGCATCGGCGAAACGGGCAGACGAGACTCTAGCGAGGATCAGGCGTCTTGGGTTTCCGGATCGTCGTCGTCCAGAAGGTCGCGGCCAATGCAGTCCATGCCGTCAAGAATGTCGGCCTTGATTGCCGCTCTCAGCGCCTCGCCATCGTCATTCCTGATCGCCTCAACCGCAGCCTTGTGCTGATCAACCACGTACGACGTCCCAATCCGGCCATAGACAACGCGCATGAACGGACCGGACTGCAGCCACAGGCTTTCGATCAGCGAGAGCAGCACTTCGTTTGGCGCCGCCCCGTAAAGTGTCAGATGAAAACTGCGATTCTGCTCGACATAACCGCTGCTGTCCCCGTTCGCCAGGTACTGGTCGATCGTATCGTCTATTTCCACCAGTTTTTCAATGATTTCATCGTCGATAAACGGAAGCGCGCGCACCGCGGCCTCGGGCTCCAGAAGAGTTCTCGCGATCACGAGTTCATCGAACCTCCGCCGTGTCATGCGCGGCACGCTGACCCTGCGGTTCTCGTGCATCTCGAGCGCCCGCTCTGCGACCAGCCTGCGGATCGCATCCCGCACCGGCATCGGACTGACACCGAGATCCTCGGCGATGCCCCTGAGCGTCACGCTCTTGCCGGGCACGAACTGCCCGACGGCAATCGCTTCGCGCAACTGCTGGAAGACCTGTTCGTGAACCGGAGGGTTTTCGGAGATGGCCATGACTACCGTCCAGCCGGAAATGGGCGAATGAGAGCACTCATCGACCTGCCCGCAAAGCGTCCGGATTTAATCCCCATTGACTCATCCCACGAATTCATGATTTCGTACGCCGAAATAATTTGATCACAAAATAACACGATGCGCACTGAACCGCCAGAACAATGGCGGCGGCGAGGGACAAGAACCAAAAGTGTGGGGATCAGCGTGAACGAGGCTGTGAATGTCGGCACTTCTGCGGCTCATGGCGACGCGGACCGGGCTCCCGGTGCCATGGAGGCCGAAAGATATCTGAGCGCGAATCCTGATGTGCAGTTCGTCGAGCTGTTGCTGCCCGACACCAACGGCATCTTTCGCGGCAAATGGATCCCCGCGAGCTCGTTGCCGCGCGTCTATGAAGACGGTATCGCGCTGGCCAAATCGACCTTTTCATTCGACGTCTGGGGCCGCGATGTCCTGGGAACCGGGCTCGATGTTGCCGCCGGAGATCCGGATGGCCTGTGCTTTCCTGTACCCGGCACCTTGACACCGGTCCCCTGGGCGAAGGCGCCCGGCGCCCAGGTTCTGATGACGATGACCTCGCAGGACCGCACGCCGATTTTCGCCGAACCGCGAAATTGCCTGATGCGCGCAGCCGACAGGCTCGGTGAACTGGGTCTGAATGCGGTCACTGCCGTCGAGCTTGAGTTTTATCTTGTCGATCCGGACAGCATGGCGGCGGGGACTCCGCGCGCGGTGCTGAACCACCAGGACAGCCGCGTCACCGCCAAGAGAACATATGCAGTCGACGACATCCGCACCTACGAAACGGTGTTCGCCGACATTCGCACGGCCTGTGAAATCCAGGGCGTCCCGATGGACACCATCATCGCAGAAGCCGCGCCCGGGCAGTTCGAGGTCAACCTGATCCACCACACCGACGTTCTCACCGCTGCCGATCAGGCCGTGCTGCTGAAACGCATCATCAAGGGCTCGGCAGAAGCGCATGGCCTGATTGCGTGTTTCATGGCCAAGCCGTTCGAGGGACTCTCCGGCAACGGCATGCACGTTCACCTCAGCCTGACGGACGCGGACGGCAGCAATGTCTTCGGCAACGATGCCTCCGGCGAACTCAAGGGCCATGCCGTCGCGGGTCTTCTGGACACGATGCCGGCAACGGTCTCGCTCATGGCGCCCTCGGTAAACAGCTATCGCCGGCTCGAACCGGACGCCTTTGCGCCCATCGAACTGACCTGGGGACGGGAAAACCGGTCCGTTGCCGTCCGTATTCCGGACGCACCGCCAGCGGCTTCGCGCCTGGAGCACCGCGTGGCCGGTGCGGACGCAAATCCGTACCTCGTCATGGCGGCCGTGCTTGCCGGAGTGCATCACGGCATTACGGGCAAGCTGCAACCACCACCGGAGACGATCGGCGAAAGCGACGGCACGACAGCCGCAACGCTGCCGACGCACCAGTCTCTCGCGCTGGATCTATTTGCACAAAGCCCGTTCATAGCCGAATATTTCGGCAGGGATTACGTGCGCCTCTACGAAACCGTGCGGCGCGCCGAAATGGGGACAATCAACAAGGTCATCACCGAACTCGAATACCAGACCTATATGCGGGACGCATGAGGCCTGTGCCGGCGGTGCGGCAACGCAGGGTTCAAGGAATGAAGAGGCCAAAACTTTAAGAAGCAAGGGAAGCTGACAATGAAAACACCGTTCAAATTTCTGACCACCGCCGCCGCGGTGATTGCGATGAGCGCTTCGGCCTTCGCCGAAGACAAGGTCGTGAATGTCTACAACTGGTCGGACTACATCGATGAATCGATCCTGAAGGAATTCACCGCGGAAACCGGCATCAAGGTCGTCTATGACGTTTTCGATTCCAACGAAATCCTTGAAACCAAGCTGCTGGCGGGCAAGACCGGTTACGACGTTGTGGTTCCCAGCGGCAGCTTCCTGTCGCGCCAGATCACGGCGGGCGTTTTCGGCAAGCTCGACAAAAGCAAGCTCCCCAACATGAAGAACATGTGGGACGTGATCCAGAAGCGGACTGAAATCTACGATCCCGGCAACGCCTACTCCGTCAACTACATGTGGGGCACCACCGGCATCGGCTACAATGTCGACAAGGTGAAGGAGCGCCTCGGCACCGAAGAGATCACGTCCTGGGACGTGCTCTTCAAGCCCGAGAACCTCTCCAAGCTCAAGGACTGCGGCGTCCACGTCCTGGACGCGCCGACCGAACTGATCCCGGCCGCACTGGCCTATCTCGGCAAGGACCCGGACAGCCACAAGCCGGACGACATCAGGGAAGCGGGCGAACTGCTGAAGAAGATGCGCCCGAACGTGCAGAAGTTCCATTCGTCCGAGTACATCAACGCGCTCGCCAACGGCGACATCTGCCTCGCCGTCGGCTGGTCGGGCGACGTTTTCCAGGCCCGCGACCGTGCGGACGAAGCCAAGAACGGCGTTTCGATCGCCTACTCGGTCCCGAAGGAAGGCGCTCTGATGTGGTTCGACCAGCTGGCCATTCCCTCCGATGCCCCGCATCCCGAGAACGCGCACAAGTTCGTCAACTACATCATGAAGGCCGAAGTGATCGCCAAGGCGTCCAACTATGTCTACTACGCCAACGGCAACAAGGCCTCCCAGCCGCTGCTGGAGAAGGACATCATCGAGGATCCGGCCATCTATCCGACGCCTGAAGTGCTCGAGAAGCTCTACACGACGACACCCTATCCGCCGAAGGTGCAGCGCGTCGTCACCCGCGTCTGGACCAGCGTCAAGACGAGCCAGTAACGAAACCCGACCCCTGCGGCGCCCGCGCCGCGGGGGTTTTTTCTACCGGATCGGCGGTCATCATGAATACGCAACCTGAAGCCAAGGAACGGGTCGAGTTTGCACCCTGGAACGATCCGAGTGCAAAGCCGCACGTCAGGATCGATGGCGTAACAAAGGCGTTCGGCGAATTCATTGCCGTCGACAACATCTCGCTCGACATCTACGAGCGGGAGTTCTTTTCCCTGCTCGGACCGTCGGGATGCGGCAAGACAACGCTTCTGCGCATGCTCGCCGGTTTCGAACATCCGACGCGCGGAGCCATCGAGCTTGGCGGGGAGGATGTCTCCGGCATCCCGCCGTACCGGCGCCCGGTCAACATGATGTTCCAGTCCTATGCGCTGTTCCCGCATATGACCGTCGAAAAGAACATCGCCTTCGGCCTCAAGCAGGACAAGCTGCCGCAACCCGAAATCGACTCACGTGTCGAGGAGATGATCTCGCTTGTTCAGCTCGGTCAGTTTGCCAAGCGCCTGCCCCATCAGCTTTCAGGCGGTCAGCGCCAGCGCGTGGCGCTTGCCAGGTCGTTGGCAAAGAAGCCGAAGATGCTCCTGCTCGATGAACCGCTCGGCGCCCTCGACCGCAAGCTTCGGGAGCAGACCCAGTTTGAGCTGGTCAATATCCAGGAAACACTCGGCATCACGTTTGTCATCGTCACGCACGACCAGGAAGAGGCGATGACGGTCTCATCGCGCATTGCCGTCATGGACCATGGCAAGATTATCCAGGTGGCGACCCCGGCCGAGATCTACGAGTATCCCAATTCGCGTTACGTCGCCGACTTCATAGGCGACGTGAATATCATCCCCTGTCATGTCACGGGCGTGGACGGCGAGAACATCAGCCTGAAGTCGGACGAAACGAGCGCGCCGATCGTGATTTCCCATGACGTTCAGGTGCAGAAGGATGCCGAAGCCTGGGTCGCGATCAGGCCTGAGAAAATCAGCATCGATGTGAACGCACCCGGCGACGGCGCCGACAACTGGGTAAAGGGCGAGGTCTGGGACATCGGCTATCTCGGCGATCTGTCGATCTATCACGTCCGGCTGCCCAGCGGCACGATGATCAAGTCGGCGCAGACCAATCAGACCCGGCTTATCAAGCGTCCGATCACCTGGGAGGACGAAGTGTATCTGAGCTGGCCGCATGACGGCGGCGTGGTCCTGACGTCGTGAGGTGACCTGATGGCGGATGGGGCAAAACAATCGAAGTCGTCGAGCCGGCTGTCCCGGTGGGCGGTAATCGCCGTTCCCTACCTCTGGCTGCTCATCTTCTTCTTCGCGCCGTTTCTGATCGTGTTCAAGATCAGCTTCTCCGAAGTCGCCATCGCCCGGCCGCCCTATCTGCCGACATTCGAACTGGCCGAGGGGTTCGCCTCCATGTGGGAGAAGGCGAAGACCTTCAGCCTCGAAAATTACGGCCTGCTGTTCGAGGACGACCTCTACTGGCGCTCCTATCTGAGCAGCCTGCGCATGGCGCTCATGGCGACCGCGCTCACACTGCTGGTCGGCTATCCGATTGCCTACGGCATGGCGCGCGCGCCGAAGGACTGGCGTCCGGCACTGCTCATGCTCGTGATCCTGCCGTTCTGGACCTCGTTCCTGATCCGCGTCTACGCCTGGATCGGCATCCTGAAGAAAGAGGGATTGCTCAACCTGGCTCTCGTGAGCTTCGGAATTGTCGATGAGCCGCTGACCATCCTCAACACGAATGTCGCCGTCCTGATCGGGATCGTCTACGCCTACCTTCCGTTCATGGTCCTGCCGCTCTACGCCAACCTCGAGAAAATGGACCTGTCGCTGCTTGAGGCGGCGGCCGATCTTGGCTGCCACCCGCTGAAGGCGTTCTGGGTCATCACCGTGCCGCTGTCCAAGGCCGGCATCATCGCGGGCTGTTTCCTGGTCTTCATTCCGGCGGTCGGCGAGTTCGTCATTCCGGATCTGCTGGGCGGATCGGATACGCTCATGATCGGCAAGACCATGTGGGTCGAATTCTTCTCCAACCGGGACTGGCCCGTGTCCTCCGCCGTTGCGGTCATCCTGCTGCTGATCCTCGTGGTGCCCATCGTGATGTTCCAGAAGGTCCAGGAGCGGGACGCGGAGGACAACCGATGAAACCGGGTCTGAGTTGGTTCAATGTCACCTCCCTGACGCTGGGATTCGCCTTTCTCTATCTGCCCATCGTCCTGCTCATCATTTTCAGCTTCAACGAGTCCCGCCTCGTCACGGTCTGGGCCGGCTTCTCGACCAAGTGGTACGTCGAGATGCTCAACAACGAGGGCCTGCTGAACGCGGCCTGGGTCACGGTTCGCGTCGCCTTCGTCTCCGCCAGCATTGCGACGGTCCTCGGCACGCTCGCGGCCATCGTGCTGGTCCGGATCGGCCGCTTCCCCGGGCGGACGCTGTTTTCAGGCATGGTCTATGCGCCTCTGGTCATGCCCGAGGTCATCATGGGGCTCTCGATGCTGCTCTTGTTCGTCGCTATCGGCTTCGACCGCGGCTTCTGGACCGTGACGATCGCGCATATCACATTCTCGATGTGTTACGTCGCCGTGGTCGTGCAGTCGCGACTCATCGGTTTTGACCAGTCGCTCGAAGAAGCCGCGATGGATCTGGGGTGCCCGCCGGCGCGGACGTTCTTCGCCGTGACACTGCCGATCATCATGCCGGCGGTGATCTCGGGCTGGGTCCTCGCCTTCACGCTGTCGCTCGACGACCTGGTGATCGCCAGCTTCGCAACAGGCCCCGGCGCGACCACGCTGCCGATGAAGATCTACAGCCAGGTCCGGCTTGGCGTGACGCCTGAGATCAATGCGGTTTGTACGATTCTGATCGCGCTTGTGGCGATCGGTGTCATCTTCGCGTCCCTGTCCATGAAACGGCAGGAAGTCAGACGCCGGCGCGACCAGCAGATGGCCGCCGCCGGGCGCTGATTCGAAATTGATTATGCTTAGGACACAACAGCTTAATCAAATGGCCTAGGATGTATCGCAACGCCCTACGCCGTGCAGGGCAATGGCCAACGGCAAATCAAACTGTGCGGGAACCTCTCGGCGACATCAAAATAACGCAGGCTCTAAGCGCGCGCGTATGCATTGAGTGCTGCTTCAGCCTTTCCTGCGGTCGACCAAAGCTCAGGAACTACATGACAAAGATATTGTACCTTTCCGTGTAATCTCTTTGCTTCATCTCGGGTCAATTCCTCAAATGCCAGCTCATTTATCCAGTCACCAAGGTAACTACACCAGCTACTTATGTCGTTGTAGGCAGCTGCAGAAATTAACCCGATGCGCAATGCATCGTCCGCTCGAATAACCCGTCCTCTTGTGCGCATAGCCCGTCTGTTAAGTATCCGCAGTTCGTTGGACAATTCTATGCTACGCGTTACACCCGCAAGAACCGCAAGACCACAAAGCAACTGAAACAACGATCCTTTTTGGTCAATTTGCCTCAGCCTGTGTTTTGCATCACGGAGTGCTTTAGCTGCCAATTCGGCAAATGTGGCCTCAAGCTTGAATACAAGTGTCGAGTTAATTAACGCAGCGAACGAACCTGGCTCAAGCTGCTCCGCTGCTAAGTTTCGCGCGATTGCATCTGCGATATCGCTTGGCAGATCGAGAGAGGCGGTGGTGCCACCTTCGAGAGGCCCAGGCAAAAATGAATCGGGAAAGATTAGCTGGCTTTCGACGGATTTAGAGTCCTTACCGAACAACAGCTGCCGCAAATTTTGACTACTTATTTGCGACTCATGCCGCTTTGCAACTCCAATAATTCGAGCGACAAATTCCGCTTTTAGCTGATTTGGCTCTATGAAGTCCGGCATCCATTTGGGCTCTCTACGTAGATCACACAGAGTTTGCAGATAGTATTGCGTCCCCCTATTTTGTCGCGCCCATTCCTGAAATTTGGAGAAATTGACTGAAGCTGCCAAGGCTGCACGTTCAATCAATGAAGCATGTGCGATGGCAGCCAATCGCCTCCAAAATGGGGGATCTGACAGAAGAACTTTCGTCAGTGATAGTTCGCCCTCCACCATAATGATCAATGAAGACAGGAGACCAAATCGACTTTCGCTATCATCTGGATCTTCTTCGCAGATTCGTTTTAGCATTGCCGTCAGGCAAGCCTCTATTTCAGGCCAATCATGAAGCTGGGAAATACCGAGTTCGATAGCACCAAGCTGAGAAACTAGATCTCCATTTGACTCGATGGATTCGTAAGCCTCAATCACATCAGTTTTGAATTTTGGATCAATCTTGATCTCGTCGACGACAGAGGAATGAGACGATAGAAGCAAGGCAAGCGACAAACCTTTCTTGTACCGCCACGACATTAGGCAACGAACATGATCCGGTAGAGCGGACTGAACAAAATCGGGCAATTGACTGTCTAGATCGCACCGGCCGGCCAGTCGTTCAAAATATCTTCTCGAATTGGGAACAAGTGAGGAACAATTCGCGCGCCCAGATCGGATATCTGACTCAATTGTGCTGCGGAATGAAAAAGGGGTTTCTCTAGCATCCTGCCAAAAATCGTAAACTTCATCGTCTAGCAGGGGATTCAGTGAGATGCGATCTCTCCATTGATGCTGTGCGTTTGGAGGGAGATTCGCTTCCTCACACATTTCATCGAAAATTCTTAGTCGAGTCGCATTATCATTATGCAATGGCCAGAAATCTGTTGATGTTAGACGATCTGCACCCTGCGAAAGTGAGATCTGACCCGTGTCGGGGTCAGTGATTTGCAATTTCCATTCGAGCCCATCTTCATCGACAATTGTCACGTTGGATGACCGTCGGGTGAACTCTGTACGAATTGATTCAAACAAGGCCGATCGGACAAATGTGGCTTTGTGGTCGCCAAATGAAATCTTGGAGTCGGCTCGAATACCGTACTTCTCGCGAAATTGGCCACTTGATAGCAACCCATCTCGGATTATAGGTGGCAGATAATTCAACGCTTCTACGGTCGCCAATGTTTTCTCGGGATCTCTCTCAGTCACTGATCCTCGGGATCTCCAAGTCCTGCGTCGACAACATCCAATATAAATTCACCCGCAGCACGAACAATATCGTCATACAATTGCGGATCTCGCTCCTTTATCGGTTTCAGAATTTCATCTTCCAGCCAATGCCAATAGGCATCACGAGAATCTGATGGCATCTCTGTTGGTGCCACAAGAAGCAGCATTATCTGAGTCCGATAGAATACGGGAACCTCAGTCATCGGAATGTGGTCAGAAAAGCTGGCCAGCCAACCTCGCATATCAAATAAATCAATCAGCCATGTCGAACGAGCGGCTGCAATTTCAACATCCACATTGTCATTCCACTGAGACCTTAGAACTTGAATTACAGTTTGAAGAGTGTTGCCAAGCCAAGAAGCCTCGTTGGGCAGATGTAACACACCATTCATTCGTATTTGCAGTAAGTTCTCACGAATTCCCTTCAATTCAGCTGTCTCAACCAGTTCCCCACGCATAATTGGTGCACGACTTAAGTGATGCTTCAATTCCTCGCAGGTAACTGGGATTAACAAGAATCCAGCACGCCAGAGTGCACAACGACATTCTAGCTTTTTCTCTAAATTGATTATGTCGGCCGCTTCTAATGAGTCCAAGAGTTCCAAAGTGCTGAACGCTGGCACAATTGTGTCGTTGACGTGAAATGCCGGATGCCGGTTTAACGCCCTATCATCTACTATTATTGCATCAGCTAATTTCGCCGCGTCTCCGGCAGCCGCGGTGGGATGAAGCCGCAACTCGGCAACATCGTCACTTTGCAAATTTGGATGTGGAGCTAAAACAATCTTCCCTAGCCGAATGTTCGATGTCAGGCTTGACCTAACGTCTTCAATTATCTTCTCGACGTCAGTGGCTAGGCCTTCGAATCTAACTAAAGAGTCTGCCTCTCTCGAAGTATCCAAGGAGACATAGGCGGTCAGACCCGCCGCACGAAGTTTTCTTAGTAAGCCCAAGCGCTGTAGGTAGGCGACGGACAAATCGTCCAGATAAACAACGGCGTCGTCTTCAATTTCCGGCTGATTTGGCCATCCTCGTTCTAAACCGCTTAGATAGATACGAGCATGCTTTTCTTCAGACAGCGCCAACTGTCCTTTACGCTTCAGAAAGTCGACAACGGCTGCACAATTGCAAAGATGCTTCTCGTGTTGCGACAGATCGGCTTCCTCTTTCATCAATGAACCGAGCCGATGAACGGGGCAAGATCTCACAACAAGTCTCTGCCTTGCGTCGTCTCCAAAATCGCCTCCGGCTTCAGCGATCAGTCCGGCAAGTTCCTCGCCCACTTCAAACGACAAATCAGCGCTAGCTTGTGCGCTGCCAGAAAACACGTGAAGCGCACCAGTTGCGAGTAACTGATGGATTTCCATTGCATCACGGATCCTACTAGGTTGATGGAACTGCACCTGCGCTTTTTCCTGGAAAAGCCATGAAAGCGTCGAGTGAGGAACGACTATTTTGTCAAACGCCGAAACTGCCTTGTCGGCCAAACCGAGAAATCCAAGCGTTAGAAAGGCTGTCGCATCCATAGCAACAGTGCGAATTTCAATCAGTGAACCCCGTTGCGCGTTTCCAAAAGCGAAAACGCTGGTTCGTCTTCTAGGATCTTCCTCGCGACAATTGGCTAATGCTGGCAAAATGAAAAGACCAACTAGCGTTTGATTCAGCAGATGCGCCGCGCCAAAAACTGGCATTTCACCGTCTGACAATTTATCAAGCGTTTCTTGACGCCTTCGTTGCCAATCCGGCTGCAGGTCAATTATTTGGTCAAATGAAACACTCTTTACTGGCCCATCTTCATCTGAGTTTTCGACCGCTGAGTTAAACCATTCAGATACATCGTCTTCGTTTTCCCATCCGCCGTTGACGGCGAGAGAATAAGCACCGATTAAGATCTCTGGATCATCGCCAGCTTTGTGCACAGCTTCGCGTACTAGGGCATTGGCGCGTGGAGATCCAATAACCTGGGCCAATTGGGCTGTTCGTAAAATTTCGCCGGCGTCTCTTTCCTGGATAAATGACCACTCATCTTCGATAAAGATCGCCAGCCGCTCCCAATCCCCTGAGACAATACATAAATTGGACTCGAGCGCCCGAACGTTGGCGTCATTACCGTTGAGACGCAAACGATCCAAATTTGCTCTGCATTCGGCAATTTTTCCTTCGCGGAAGAGCGCCCAGCAGCCGAGTGTTTCAAGTGAGTTTGATTGGTCAAGTAACTCTGGGTAATTCTCGATCAGATGCACCAATTCGTTGGAATCACCAATCTCATGCAATGCGCGAGCTAAGCGTATCGCATCATTCAAAGAGTGAGTCTGTTCAAAGATTTCGCCCGCGTATTTTCTAAGACCCAGCCAATCCTGCTTATCCTCAAGTGCTTCGACCAGTGCGTTCAGATTTTCGAGAGTAGGTTCTTCTTCGTATGCGCGGAGTCTAGATCCAGATCGGTCAGCAGACTGAATATCTGAGATTATCCCTTCTAATCGACCTCGCTCGCTCTCGGGCAAACCGCATGTTGTCAGTTCTTCCAAGAGATTCTTGGCCGCATCGATCCTGTTATCACGTGCTAAAGCTTCGATTTCTATTCCACCAATCAGGAATTCATCAATATTCGCAACCAATTGCTCTTTATGCGCTCTGATGTACGCCGCAACTTTACCAGGTGTGTCTTGGGTGAGCGCCCTGCTTAACCTTGCCAATGAGACATCAACAGAGTCTCCGCCGCGCAACGTCGAATGTCTTTCTATTTGCTTGTCAACCTCGTCGAAATCAATATCCAGGCCAAAATCAATTGCAAGAAATAGCCGTCGGAGCGCATGATTCGAATTTGACATGCTCTCGTTGAGCTTTTTGATCCCGTCGGCGAATGATTTCGGATCACGCAATTCCAGCCAGAGAGCGAAATCTTCTGCGGAATTGGCCGCGCTTGAAAGGTCTAGCTCGCTAGCCTCTATTGCGCATCTCGAATAGTACTGGCGTGCAATGCGTATAGATTCCAAACTCGCAACATCCGAGCCTAAGGGAAATCGTTTTGCCGCAAACGGCACTTGCGAGATTGAAATGGCCTTTAACTCGTCGGGAAGTACTGACTGAACCAGATAACTCGAAGCGGCAAGGTGCAATAACGCCGGGGCACACTCAAAATCATCCTCCGTCAGCGTATCAACAATCTCGAGTGCTTTGCCCCACCGCCCTAGTTGAAGCAAATTCTTGATAACAAATAGCTTGCCATCTGAGTCAAGCTGAGCAGTTGAAATTCCCGAGTCTTCTAACCACTGGAGCGCTTCTGAAGCTCCCTCGTGTAGTGTCATCACAACGAGTGCCGCCGTTCTTGCGCTAGGTGAGGCTTTGTCGGCAAGATTGGAGAGAGCCTCGCTCTGATGTCCGTTCGCGGCCAAAATGAATTGGTCTGCTAATTCAACTTCCTCAGACGCCCCTAATCTTGATGCCTCCAAATTAATGGCTTCTGCTCGCTCAATATCCTGAGTTGAAACAATGCGCGCGCACCAAGCGAGCCCAACAGACTTTAGTTCACTACTCCCGGCGGAAAACCGGCCATGAAGCAGCTTGTCTGCGAAATCTTCAGCAAACTTCTGCGCGTTAAATTCACTGAAGAATCTTGATTTTCGAAGTTTATCACATTCAGACGTAATGATTAAATCAACTTCTCTAGAATTATACAAAATTTTGGACGAAATTAATTCAGCTGTATTTTCTGGAATCTTGGACATTCCATCCAGAATCGAAGAAATAGTTGTAAAATTAAAATGCTTCTCAATTAATGATGGATATAAAGTTACTCGTCGTGTGAGCTCTCCCCAGCCAATGACGGTTACGCCAAATTTAGCTTCCTCTACATGCCGCTGTGTTATTTCGCGAGCATGGTCTTGCAGTGTTGAATCATCAAGTGCAGTAGTTACAATAGTAAATTCAGCAAGAGCGGGGCGAAATTCTGTTGCCTTCTCAACTTCTGCGTCGATTTCCTTCGTCGTGAGTTCAGTTGGCGGCCAATTCCGCTTTCCTTTGCATTGGACGCCAGCATAGGCGCCGCCAGCGAGGCGGCCATAAATATCTACGCCGTGTTGTCGCTGCCCGCGCCTGCCATATCGGGTGGCATCTCGATCCCCCCATTCAAGCGCGAACAAGTCAGCGCAAAGCTCTTCAAATTTGTCCCAGTCTTTTGGAGGTAGAAGCTGGTAGTCATTCATTGCACATCAATGTCTCTACTCCCCGCAGGCAAATTTGGGCCCAATGGATTAGGTTAATCGTTTCATCAATGTACTAAACGAAATGCCACTTCTCACCTGTCAGAAGTGAAATTTTATGCAGTTCGTGTCAGTTTTTTTGAAGCGGGCGAAGACGCATACCTGATTTAGCGTCGTTACTCCCGAAATTACCAATTTGACCCGCCTGGTCCGCTGGAATGTAACAGATTCAAACTGGAATTCTGTAACTAGGCCAGCAGCTTTTTCACCTGGGACGATACGGCGACCTTGCCCGAATTGGCATAGTCCTCGTGATTCCGCTCGATCCGCTTCGGGTCGTAGAGATAGTTCACGAGAATGCCCGCCGACTGCGCCATGCCGTTGGGTGAGCAGTCGCCCATCCAGTTGATCTGCTCCAGCCGCGCACCGTTGCCGATATGGAACCGCGTAACCGGATCAGCCGGGCGGTCGCCCCGTTTCGCCTCGACCAGATAGCGCGTGCACAGCCGCATCAGGATCGGCCTCAGGCGCTGCGCCAGGACCATGTTTTCGTGCCAGTTCTCGACCGCAATCTGCTGGGCGGCATCCCGCTCTTCGGCATTCAGCGAATCCTCGGCCTCGGCTTCCCGGGCGAGCCACTTGCGGAAGCCCGGAACCGGTGAAAGCGTGGCGAAAGTCTTGAGCCCCCTGAGGTCGCGGGTCAGTTCGTGCACCACCTGCTTGATCAGGAAATTGCCGAACGAAATACCGGCAAGTCCTTCCTGGCAGTTGCTGATCGAATAGAAGATCGCGGTATCGGCGTCCGCCGGATCCTGCGGTTCGTCGGACCGGTCGAGCAGCGGCTGGACCGAGGTGGCGAGCCCGTTGACCAGCGCGACCTCGACGAAGATCAGGGGTTCGTTCGGCAGGGCGGGATGGAAAAACGCGAAGCAGCGGCGGTCGCGGGCGAGCCTGCGCCGCAGGTCCTCCCAGCCGTCCATCTGATGCACGGCCTCGTATTCGATCAGGCGCTCCAGAATGTCGGCCGGCGTATGCCAGTCGATGCGCTCCAGCGTCAGGAAGCCCCGGTTGAACCAGGACCCCAGGAGATGGCGCATGTCCGCATCGACGCCCTTGAGCTCCGGATGATCGCGCAGCAGGCGCATCAGGTCGGCGCGCATCTTCACGATGGTCTGGGTGCCGCCCGGCGCCATGTTGAGGCGGCGGAAGAACTGTTGTCTCGGCGCCTCGGCCGCGCCGGCGAGCGCCAGAAGCGCATCGAGATCGCCCGCCTCGCGGAACCGGTCGGCCGCCGCGTTGATCATGTCCGGATCAACCCCGAAATGCTCGTGCAGCAGCCTGAACAGGGTCAGGCGGGCGTCGGCGTCGAGGCCGCGGTACGTCTGCGCGACGTCGCGGGCGACGGCAATGCCCGAGGCCTCGCCGCGCGTCGACATCAGGTCCTGGCACATCGCCAGCAGTTCATCAGGCGAGGTTTCGTCGCCCGAGCGGCGCTGCCAGAGATCGCGGCCAACATCGGCGATAGAATTGAGCAATTGATTCAGCATCGTCGACTGTACTCGTGAGTTCCCGGACGGAGGATGATCCGGTGTGCCCTACTTTGCGGAATGTATCCGGCCCGCGCAACGCCTGCGACTTAAGATGTGGCAATTGCGCGCAACGGATGCAACCGCCGCGGGGTTGTCCGCAGCGCCCGCGACAATGGCAGCCGCGCGGTGACGCCGCAATGACACAAAAGTTCAGCTTGAAAGTCCGAAAAGCGCCGATAGTGCCTTGACAGAGTTTAGTGATTTAGTTTAGCTAAACTCAACCGGCTATTGTTTAGTCGCTGCTGTCCGTGTCCGCCGGGTCTGGCCGAAAAAATAAAACAGGGTCTCGTCACGGTCAGCGTTATCTAGGGAGAAAACGCATGCGCAATCTGAAGGCCTGTATCGCCGCACTTGCAATGTCGGTGGGCCTTGCCACGAACGCCAACGCTCAATCCAAGGAAATCACGCTGTGCTGGGCCGCTTGGGATCCGGCCAATGCGCTGGCCGAGCTGTCCAAGGACTTCACGGCTGAGAGCGGCATCAAGATGAAGTTCGAGTTCGTGCCGTGGACCAACTTCGCCGACCGTTTCCTCAACGAACTAAACTCCAAGGGCAAGCTCTGCGACCTGATGATCGGCGACAGCCAGTGGATCGGCGGCGGCGCGACCTACGGCCACTACGTCAAGCTGAACGACTTCTTCGAGAAGGAAGGCATTTCGATGGACGACTTCGCGCCGGCCACCGTCTACGCCTATTCGACCTGGCCCAAGGGCACGCCGAACTACTACGCCCTGCCCGCCATGGGCGACGCGCTCGGCTGGGTCTACCGCAAGGACTGGTTCGCACGCCCCGAGCTGCAGAAGGAATTCAAGGAAAAGCACGGCCGTGATCTCGGCGTACCGAAGACCTGGACCGAACTGAAGCAGGTCGCGGAATTCTTCCAGGGCCGCGAGATCGACGGCAAGAAGGTCTACGGTGCCGCGATCTACACCGAGCGCGGATCGGAAGGCATCACCATGGGCGCAACCGCGGCGATGTACTCCTGGGGCTTCAAGTACGAGAACACGCCCGGCAAATACGACATGGAAGGCGCAGTCAATTCGCCGGAAGCCGCCGAAGCCCTCGAGTTCTACAAGTCCATGTACCAGTGCTGCACGCCTCCGGGACATTCCGACGCCTACATGGTCGCCAACCTCGACGCCTACAAGTCGGGCCAGGTTGCGATGCAGATGAACTGGTTCGCCTTCTTCCCCGGCATTGCCAAGGACGAGGCCGTGGGCGGCGACAAGTCCGGCTTCTTCGTCAATCCGAGCCAGAAGGTCGCGGCCTCCACGCTCGGCGGCCAGGGCATCTCGGTCGTCTCCTATTCGGACAAGAAGGAAGAGGCGCTGCAGTACATCAAGTGGTTCGCCAAGCCTGACGTCCAGGCCAAGTGGTGGGCGCTCGGCGGATATTCCTGCCACAACGCGGTCCTGAACGACCCGGGCTTCAAGACGTCGACGCCGTTCGCCGCCGACTTCCTGAAGGCCATGGCCGGCGTCAAGGACTTCTGGCAGGAGCCGATCTACGCCGAACTGCTGCAGTCCATGCAGAAGCGCGTGCACGACTTTGTCGTCGCCGACAAGGGCACGGCCAAGGAGGCGCTCGACAAGCTGATCGCCGACTGGACCGAGTCCTTCGAGGACGACGGCAAGCTCTGACCGCCGGAACCCTCCGGGTAACGAGACCTCCCTCCCAGCTGGCCGGGCTTCGGCCCGGCCGGTGCCAGGGGAAGGTGTAACTTCTCACCCCAAGTCTATAAGCTTCGAGAACGGCACATGACGAGCCAGGGCAACATGACGATAGCCGACAAGGCCGCCCGCGCCACACCGGAACCCATCGCACGCGGCGTGCGTGGCCTGTCCGACCGCGCCATCGCCTGGCTGTTCATCTCGCCGACCATCGTCCTGCTTCTCGCCATCAACATCTTTCCGCTGATCTGGACGGTCTATCTGTCCTTCACCAACTTCCGGGCCAACCAGCCGGGCCGCCCGATCAAGTGGGTCGGAACGCGCAACTACGAGCGCCTGCTCGGCAGCGAGGACATCTGGGGCTACCTGCAGGCGACGGCGCATTTCGTGTTCTGGACCATGGCGATCCAGATCATCATCGGCTTCGGTCTTGCCCTGCTCCTGAACCGCAACTTCAAGGGCGCCAGCTTCTGGACCACGATCATTCTCATTCCGATGATGCTGTCGCCGGCCGTTGTCGGCACGTTCTGGACTTACCTCTACCAGCCGCAGACCGGCATATTCAGCTACATCGTCAATCTCTTCGTCAGTGTGGGCCCGCTCGACATGATCGGCTCCGTCAGCCTGGCGCCGTGGTCCATCGTCATTGTCGACACCTGGATGTGGACCCCCTACATCATGCTGCTCTGCCTGGCCGGTCTGCGGTCCATTCCCGACTATCTCTACGAGGCCGCCGAGATCGACCGCGCCAACGCCTGGCAGAAATTCTGGTACATCACCCTGCCCCGCGTCCTGCCGTTCCTGATGCTCGCCGTCCTGTTCCGCGGCATCGAGAACTTCAAGATGTTCGATCTCGTCGTCGAACTGACCTCCGGCGGGCCGGGCTCGACCACCGAACTTGCCTCGATAAACCTGAAGCGGGAAGCCTTCGAGAAATGGCGAACGGGCTACTCGTCCGCCTTCGCCGTCATTCTGTTCGTCACGGTCTTCGGCCTCGGCAACATCTACGTCAAGGCGCTCAACAGGGTGAAGCAATGAGCACGGCGACCACAAAGGCATATTCCGTCGGCGAGCCGAGCGCCCGCGCCCGCACCATCGCAGGCGTCCTCGTCGTCACCTACGCGCTGATCACCATGATCCCGCTTGTCTGGATTTTTCTGACCGGCTTCAAGTCGCCGCCCGACTCCATCGCCTATCCGCCCAAGGTCATGTTCGAGCCGACACTGGAAGGTTACGTCAACCTCTTCACGTCGCGCACGCGCCAGACACCTGAATACATCGAGAGCCTCGGACCGCCGACAACCTGGTATGACGAGCTTGTCCGCAAGCGCAACATGGTCATCAGCGGCCCGTCACGCTTCAAGGACCGCTACATCAACTCTATCGTGATCGGCTTCGGTTCGACCTTTCTGGCCGTCTTCCTGGGAACGCTTGCAGCTTACGGATTCTCGCGGTTCAAGGTGCCGCTGAAGGATGACCTGCTCTTCTTCATCCTGTCGACGCGCATGATGCCGCCCATTGCCGTCGCCATCCCGATCTACCTCATGTACCGCGAACTCGGCCTTTCGGACACGGCGCTCGGCATGATCCTGCTCTATACCGCAGTCAACGTGTCGCTTGCGGTCTGGCTGTTGAAGGGCTTCGTCGACGAAATCCCGCGCGAGTATGAAGAGGCCGCCGTGATCGACGGCTACAGCCGGTTGCAGGCCTTCGTGAAGGTCGTGCTGCCGCAGATGCGGGCCGGCATCGCCGCCACCGCCATCTTCTGCCTGATCTTCGCCTGGAACGAATACGCGTTTGCGTTGCTGCTGACGAGCGGCACGGCACAGACCGCACCCCCCTTCATTCCGATTATCATCGGAGAGGGTGGCCTTGACTGGCCGGCCGTGGCGGCCGGCACGACCCTGTTCCTCCTGCCCATCGTCGTCTTCACGGTCCTGCTGCGCAATCAGTTGCTGCGCGGAATCACATTCGGAGCGGTCCGCAAATGAGTGCGCAACAGAAATCGCGCTCGGGCCTCGCCCGGTTCTTCCGTCGCGGGCCGTGGGAGAACGCGGCAACCATACTGATCGCGGCAGGCGTGTTCATGCTCATGCAGCCGCTGTCGCTGACACTCTTCACCTATTCGTTCGCCGTGATCCTCACCGGGACAGTCGGCTTCGTCATCGTCAGCCATTTTCCGGAGTGAAGGCGCATGGCTGAGATAAGGATCGAAAACCTCTACAAGCATTTCGGCGACTTTGTCGCCGTGGAGGATTCCTCGTTCACGATCAATGACGGCGAATTCTTCGTCATGCTGGGCCCGTCCGGCTGCGGAAAGACGACAACGCTGCGGATGATCGCCGGCCTCGAAATGCCGACCGGCGGAAGCATCCACCTGGACAGTGACGACGTCACATTCCTTCGCGGCTCCCAGCGCGATATCGCCTTCGTGTTCCAGCTTTTTGCGCTCTATCCGCACATGAACGTGCGCAACAACATTTCGTTCCCCCTGCGCGTACAGGGTCTGCCGCGGCGGGAGATCCGCCAGCGCACTGAAGAGGTAGCAAAGCTGCTCCGCATCGATCACATCCTCAACAAATCGGTCAACGGCCTGTCCAGCGGCGACCGCCAGCGTGTCGCGCTCGGCCGCGCCATTGTCCGCAGAGCCAAGGCGTTCCTGCTCGACGAACCGCTGGGCGCACTCGATGCCGAGTTTCGCGACCTGATGTGCGAAGAACTCAGGCTGCTTCACAATCGTATCGGCGCGACATCCGTCTATGTCACGCATGACCAGGTTGAAGCCATGTCGATGGCCGACCGGATCTGCATCATGAACAACGCCAAGGTCCTTCAGATCGGCGCGCCGATCGACGTCTACGAACGTCCGGCCACCCGGTTCGTGGCTGGCTTCATCGGAAGCCCTTCGATGAACTTCCTGGCCGCCAAAGGCAGGCTCGCGCCGGGCGCAAGCGAAGTCCGGATCAACGGAGCGTCCGTGCAGGTCCCGAAGACACGCGAAGCCCTTGATCATGAAGACGCGGTGCTCGGAGCAAGACCGGAACATATCCGGCTCGTTGACGAGGGCGCATTTCGCGGCCGGGTTTACGGTGTCGAATATATGGGCGCACGCCAGCTCGTGACCATCGACACCGAGGCGGGGCGTCTGAAAGTGCGCGCGCCGAATACGGTACGTGTCGACTACGGCGATACGGTCGGTCTTGAGTTCGAGACCGACAAGCTCGTCGTCTTCAATCCCGCTACCGACCTCGCCGTCGACAGCGCTCTCTATCATGGAGGCGCCGATGGCTAGCGTCTCACTTCACGCCGCAACGAAGCGCTTCGGAGAAACGACGGCCGTCGAGGACTTGTCGCTCGACGTGGCGGACGGGGAGTTCGTTGTCCTGCTCGGACCGACGGGAGCCGGAAAGACGACAACGCTCAGGCTGATCGCGGGGCTCGAACAGCCTGACAGCGGTTCCGTGAAGATCGGCGATCACGACGTCACCAGCCTTGCGCCGGCACAGCGCGATGTCGCGTTTGTTTTCCAGCAATACTCGCTCTATCCGCATTATTCAGTATTCGAGAATCTCGCATTCCCGCTTCGCGCTCCTGGTCGCAAGTGGTCGGAGGACGCCATCCGCAAACGGGTTCAGGAGGTAGCGGAAACTCTCCGGATCGAGTCCAAGCTGGATAACCGGGCAACACAGCTTTCAGGCGGCGAGATGCAACGTGTCTCGATTGGCCGCGCCCTGGTCCGGTCACCCAATGTGTTCCTCATGGACGAGCCGCTGTCTTCCCTTGATGCCAAACTGCGCGAAAGCCTGCGCGTCGAGCTCAAACACATACAGCGCGACCTCGGCGCCACCATTGTTTATGTCACACACGATCAACTCGAGGCCATGACGCTGGCCGACCGCATCGGTGTCCTTTCCGAAGGCCGCCTGATACAGGTCGGCCCGCCCCGTGAGATTTACGAGACACCGGCAAACATCTATTCAGCTCAGCGGCTCGGGTCTCCGCAGATCAATCTGGTGCCAACCGGCAGTCTTGGCATCTCGGATGCGCCAAGTGCAGCACAAACGACAGGCGTGCGTCCGGAGGATATTCAACTGGGCCAGTCCGAAGGTATCGAAGCCGACGTGATGGCTGTGGAACATCTTGGCGTCGAAACAGTCGTTGTCTTGGACCTCGATGGACAGACGGTGCATGCCTTGCTCGGCGCGAGCGCAAGCGTTCGCCGCGGCGAAAAGACCAGAATCGCGGTGCGAGCCGGTTCGGCAATGTTCTTTGATCAGACCGGCGACAGAATTGCGCCGACCAAAGCTGCGTAGGGAGACAGTGTGAGAATGTCGGAACAATTGTTTATGCGCATCATCGAAGCAGCCAACGCTGCGATAGACAGCCATGCCGAGGAACTCACGGATCTGGACCGGGCTATCGGTGACGGCGATCACGGCGTCAACATGAAACGCGGTTTCAACGCAATCGCCGAAATAGCCGATGAGATCGCCGCATTGCCTTTCGGCCAGGCCATGCAGAAAGCGGGTATGACGCTGGTCATGAAAGTCGGGGGAGCATCCGGCCCTCTCTACGGATCGCTTCTGATGGCCATGGGAAAAGCGCAAGCGGAAACACCGGGTACGGTGAGCGAGATCGCCGAAACGCTGGCCGCCGGGGTCGATGCCGTCAAGGCGCGAGGCAAGTCGGATGTCGGCGCGAAAACCATGCTGGATGTTCTTGCTCCGCTGGTCGACGCGCTGCAATCGGCAGATGACGACGCCTTCGGCACCGCACGCACGGCTGTTGATCAGGCGGTGGCCGCAACCCGGGACATGCAAGCCACCATGGGTCGCGCATCATTCCTAGGGGAACGCTCGGTCGGACACATCGATCCGGGTGCGCAGTCCTCGGCTTTTCTGGTTCACGCGGTTTGCGACGCATTGGAGGCAGCATGAGCGATTGTGTTTCGATAGTGATTGTTTCTCATTCGCCCGAAGTCGCCAGCGGTGCCGCGGATATGGTCCGGCAAATGGTCGGCGATGAAGTGAGAGTCGCCCATTGCGGCGGAGATCCCGGGGGCGGACTCGGAACGGATGTCGCAACAATCCTGTCCGCGATCGAATCGGTCTATAGCGACAAGGGCGTTGCGATCCTGGTGGATCTGGGCGGTGCCGAGACCAACAGCGAGATGGCTATCGAAATGATGGCCGACGAAAAGCGGGAAAAGATCGTGATCTGCAATGCGCCGATTGTCGAAGGAGCAGTGATGGCGGCAACCGAAGCATCAGGAGGTGCCGAACTGGACCTGGTTCGCGCGACTGCCGAGGAGTTTCAGAAATGACAGAAACGGCGCAGGCTCTGCCCAATGCATCTGGCGCGGCGGTCATAGATGACCCGACCGGGCTGCATGCCCGCCCGGCGGTGAAACTCTCAAAACTTGCAAAGGGTTTTACCGCAACCGTGGAGATCAGGCCTGACGGTCAGGACACCTGGGTCAACGCCAAATCGCCAAATGCGGTGATGAAACTCAAGGCAGCCCACGGAGAAACACTCCACCTGCGTGCCGAAGGCCCTGATGCCGAGGATGCCGTGCAGGCACTGGCCGACCTTGTTAACAGAAATTTTGATGATTGAAACACCACAGGAGCAGGTTTTCGCCGGAATTCCGGCATCGGGCGACATAGCCGTCGGACACCTTGTCGTCCTGTCTTCACATGAGTACGGCGAAAGGGATAGCGGCTCTCCCACCGAGGAACGGCACACTCTTGAAGCCGCGATCAGAACCGCCGCAGAGTCGCTTTCCGGCCTTGCCAGTGCACACGACGAACTGGCCGGCGAGATACTGGAGTTTCAGATCGCGCTTCTGGAAGACGAGGACATGCTGGATCCGGTCTTCCGGCACATCGAAAACGGAACGCCATCGCATATCGCCTGGTCGCAGGTCCTCGACAATGAGATTGCGGAATACCGCTCAGGCGACAACGAATACATGGCGGCACGCGCCGATGACCTGCTCGATCTGAAAGACAGGGTCCTTCGTGCAATCATGCAGACCGAACGGGACAGCGAACACGACACACAAAACGCCATCCTCGTCGCCGCGGACCTGACTCCCTCTCTGTTTCTTGAGCAGGACTGGCAGAATCTGGCCGGAGCCGCAATCGTGGGCGGCAGCCCCACGAGCCACGTCGCGATTCTCGCGCGCGCACGCGATGTGAACCTGATCGTGGGGTTGAAAGCGGATCTCGCACGCCTGCATGCCGGCACCGAAGCGGTTCTGGATGCACGCTCGGGGAAACTGGTTTGCCACCCCTCATCCGACACACTCCTCGACGCCAGGGATGAAATCGACCGCGCGGTCGAGCAGCGGACGGCCGCAGCTGAAATTCTGCACCGGCCCGCCGCAACGGCCGATGGCGAAAGCGTCCGCGTCCTGATCAATGTCGACGATCCCTCGCTCCTCGATGATCTTTCACCCGACATTTGCGACGGCGTCGGTCTGACCCGAACGGAGTTCCTTTTCGAAGGCGGTGCGGCACCCGACGAAGACACTCAACTGACTGTCTACACCCGCATCATCAAATGGGCCGATGGCAGACCGGTCACGATACGCACCCTCGATGCAGGCGGCGACAAACCCATTCCGGGCATCACGATAGATGGCGAAGCCAATCCCTTCCTGGGCGTGCGCGGCATAAGACTCTCGCTTATGAAACCGCAAGTGCTCAAGATACAGCTGCGCGCCCTGCTTCGCGCGGCAAGCACCGGGCCGCTCAAAGTCATGGTACCGATGGTCACAATTCCGAAGGAGATGACCGATGTGAGGTCTCTTCTTGAAGAAGCAGCCTCCGAACTGAAAGCGGAAGGCAGGAGCTATGGAATTCCCGAGATCGGGATGATGGTGGAGGTGCCGGCGGCGGCGCTGACAGCATCCGATTTCGCCGCAGACTTCTTTTCGATCGGGTCCAATGATCTTGTTCAGTACACGACAGCCGTGTCCAGGGACAACAGCACGCTTTCGGAATTGGCCGACGCCCAGAATCCGGCGGTTCTTGAGTTGATCGCCCGCACCGTGCAGGCCGGCCGGGTTGTGGGCGCGGATGTCAGCATCTGCGGCGACATGGCATCGTCGCCGGACAACATCGGACCGCTCCTGCGCACCGGCATCCGCACTCTGTCCGTTGCACCCGCCGCGGTGGGGCGGGTAAAGCTAGCGATCAGTCACTGCACCCTCTCAGAGGAAGCCGATGAACAAGCTGGTTGAAAGAGATCTTTCGAACGAGGACGCAGTCTCCGCGTATAAGGCGCTGCTGCGCGATCTCCTGAACCTTCGACCGTCGGGCACGCGGCAGCGGATTGCGCAGGCACTGGGCACCCACAAGAGTTTCATTTCGCAGGTGACGAATCCCGCACTCCGGATTCCGCTGCCGGCGCAGCATGTCGAGCCGATATTCCGGATCTGCCACTTTTCCGTCGAAGAGCAGCGCGACTTTCTGGATCTCTACATGGCGGCGCATCCGAACCAGTCGGTCACGTTCGCTGATCTGGAAGCCGCCGATCAGGATGTCATCAGGATCGTTGTTCCGCCGTTTCGTGATCCGCAGAAGCGTCGCGACGTTGAGGAGACGATACGGGAGTTTGCATCCAGAGTGATCGCTCTCGCCAAAAATACAAAATAGGAACCTGCCCCGGGGAGATACGCCATGAAGAAACTGATCAATGCCGTCGACGACGTGCTGACCGAAAGTCTGCTTGGCTTTGGTGCGGCACACAAGGACATCGTCTCAGTCAGCACGGAACCGAAATTCGTAACGCGCGCATCGGGCCCGGCTCAGGGGAAGGTCGCGCTGATTTCGGGCGGCGGCTCCGGTCACGAGCCGCTGCACGCAGGGTTTGTCGGCAAGGGCATGCTCGACGCAGCCTGTCCCGGCGAAGTCTTCACATCGCCGACGCCGGATCAGATGCTGGCGGCAGCGGAGGCGGTCAATGGCGGCGCCGGCATCCTCTTCATCGTCAAGAACTACTCCGGCGATGTCATGAACTTCGAGATGGCCGCCGACATGTATGACGGTGAGAATGCGTCGGTGCTGACCAACGATGACGTCGCGGTCGAAGACTCGCTTTTCACGCAAGGGAGGCGCGGCGTCGCGGCAACGGTGATAGTCGAGAAGATGGTCGGGGCCGCCGCCGAGAACGGCGCGGATCTGGCAGCATGCAAGGCTCTTGGCGACCGCATCAACGCGGCTTCCGGTACGATGGGAATCGCGCTCACGAGCTGCACGGTGCCAGCGGCGGGGAAACCGACATTCGACATCGGTGATGCGGAGATGGAAATGGGCGTCGGCATTCACGGCGAGCCCGGCCGCAAGCGAATTGCAATGATGCCGGCAGACGAGATCGCAGCGGAAATCGTAACCGCGATCTGCGAGTCGCTGGAACCGAACGCAGGCGAAAAGATCTTCCTTCTGGTCAACGGCATGGGAGCGACGCCGTCGATGGAGCTTTATCTGATGTACAACGCTGCCATGCGCCTGTGCGCGGACCGAGGCCTGACCGTCGCCCGCTCCCTGGTCGGCAACTACTGTACGTCCCTCGATATGGCGGGCTGTTCCATCACGCTGACCAAGGTCGACGACGAGTTGATTTCGCTCTGGGATGCACCGGTTCACACGGCTGCGCTGCGCTGGGGCGTATAGCGCCGCCGCGGCTTGCCCGGACTTCACCGCAGGGCCTAAGATGGCCGGAAAGGCGCATGGCTGGAATAAGCGTCAAATGCGGGCGGGAACTGAGAGGCTGCGGTGCTATGGGGTTTGAAGAATCTGTTCCAACGGCGTGATCCGCCGCCGCGTCCTGACAGGCTCCCATTGCTGCATGTCCCGGACGTGCAAGGGAAGACATTTGTTTTCATCTGCGGTCTGCACAGGAGCGGTACATCGCTCCTTCACAGGCTGCTGCGGGACCACCCTGCGATCAGTGGATTTGCCAATACCGGTGTGCCTGAAGACGAAGGTCAGCATCTCCAGACGGTTCTACCCAGAGATCAGGATCTGGGAGGGGTCGGGCGTATTGCTTTCGCCGCGAACGGGCATCTCTCCGAAGTCCCGCTCGAAAAGGCTCTGCCGATCCGGAATGCACTCCTTGGCCAATGGTGCCGGCACCATGATCTGCGGAAACCGGTGCTGGTTGAAAAGTCGCCGCCAAATATCCTGCGCAGCCGTCTTCTTCAGAGCGCATTTCCGGGCGCCAGATTCCTTTTCATCGTAAGGCATCCCATCCCGGCAAGCTTGTCGACTCAGAAATGGAAATCGAAACTGTCGCTCGCGGAACTCCTCAGGCACTGGGACACCGCACATAAGATCATGCTGACCGATCTGCCGCACCTGGAACACTCGCTTGTTGTCCGATATGAGGATCTCGTTGCCGATCCCGGGGCAACGCTCGGACAAATCTGGCTGTGGCTGCAAATCGAGCAATACGAACCATTGGAAGCCGTGGCAGATCGCAATGCAGACCCCTTAAGAGAATGGGCTGACACGCTTTGCGAAGATGATGGCCATGCCGGATTTCCGGATAACAGCGCCGGTGCGCCCAGTTCGGTTTTCGGTTATTCGCTCTCGCCACCCTTTGTTCGTGCCCGCGATGCAGGAGGCTCCACTTTGAACGACCTGCAGGCAACGGCCAGAACGAAAGCTATTCCAGCTCAATAAGGAGATCCTTGGCGTCGACCTGGGTCCCGTGAGGCGTGTGGATACGGGCGATTGTTCCATCCGTCTCCGCATGGATAGCGGTCTCCATCTTCATGGCTTCGATCGTGAGCAAAAGGTCCCCTGCCCTGATCGCCTGCCCGCCGGCAACCGCGACGGACGCCACCATCCCTGGCATCGGCGCGGCGACATGCTTGGGATTGCCGTCTTCGGCTTTCGGATGGGTCACGATACCAGCGGCGATTGCCCGGTTGGCCACCTTTGCGATCCGCGGCTGCCCGTTCAGTTCGAAGAAAACGCGCACATTGCCGTCATCATCGACTTCCCCGACGGCCAGCAGCGTGATGATCAGCGTCTTGCCTGGCTCGATGTCCACCGCAATCTCTTCACCGACATCCATCCCGTAGAAGAAGACCGGCGTGGCCAGCACGTCGACCGGACCGAATTCCTCCAGATGCGCGGCATAGTCCGTAAAGACCTTCGGATACATAAGGTAGGAGTTGAGTTCTTCGTCTGTCACGGGGCGACCGATCTGTTCGTCGATCCTGCCCCTCTCGGCGTCGAGGTCCGCCGGCGCAAGCCCGGCACCGGGCCGGTCTTTGAGCGGCTCGGCACCCTTGAGGACCTTGCGCTGAAGAGCCTCCGGGAACCCTCCCGGCGGCTGTCCAATGTCGCCGCGAAAGAATGCCACGACGGATTCCGGGAACGAGACGTCCTTGTCCGGATCCTCGACATCATCCCGGCTCAGCCCGGCGCTCACCATGGACAAGGCCATGTCGCCGACGGTCTTGGACGACGGCGTGACCTTGATCACGTCACCGAACATCTGGTTGACGTCCGCATAGGTCTTGGCCACCTCGTGCCAGCGCTCCTCCAGCCCGAGTGATCGGGCCTGTTCCTTCAGGTTGGTGAACTGACCGCCCGGCATTTCGTGCAGGTAGACTTCCGAAGCGCCGAACCTGAGATCGCTCTCGAATGCAGCATACTGACGCCGCACCGCTTCCCAGTAATCCGAAAACGCCCGGATCTGCGCCGGATCCAGACCGGTATCGCGTTCGGTACGGGCAAGCGCTGCAACGATAGAACCGAGATTGGGCTGCGATGTAAGCCCTGAGAACGCATCCATTGCCGCGTCAACCGCATCAACCCCGGCGTCGACGGCTGCGAGGATGCTCGCAGCGGAGATCCCGCTGGTGTCGTGGGTATGAAAGTGAATCGGCAACCCGGTTTCTTCCTTGAGGACCGAGACCAGCTTCGCAGCCGCCGCAGGCTTAACGAGACCGGCCATGTCCTTGATGCACAGGATGTGTGTTCCGGCCTTCGCCAGTTCACGCGCCATGTCGGCATAATACTTGAGGTCGTACTTGGCACGGTCGGGATCGTCGATATCGCCGGTGTAGCAGATCGCGGCCTCTAGCAACATGTCCCGCTCAAGGACGGCGTCCATGGCCACCCGCATGTTGTCGACCCAGTTGAGACTGTCGAAAACGCGGAAGAGATCGATGCCGGATTTGGCCGCCTGATCGACAAACGCAACGACCACATTGTCCGGATAGGTCGTATACCCCACCCCGTTCGATCCACGGAACAGCATCTGAAACAGGATGTTCGGGATCGCCTCGCGCAGCACTTCGAGCCGGTGCCACGGACACTCCTTGAGGAACCGCATGGAAACGTCGAAGGTTGCCCCGCCCCAGCATTCCAGACTGTAAAGGCCGGAGAGGTTGCGCGCGTAGGCACCGGCGACCTGCGCCATATCGTAAGTCCGCATGCGCGTCGCGAGCAGCGACTGGTGGCCGTCGCGCATCGTGGTATCGGTGAGCAGTACCCGGTCCTGTTCGAGCATCCATGCGGCGAAACCGGCAGGTCCACGCGACTTGAGCAGGTCACGAGTCCCCTCCGCCGGGTTATCGGCAATCAGGTCAGGCACCCGGGGTTCCGGGCCGGGAGCCACAGTAGGCCTGCCCTCGACTTCGGGGTTCCCGTTCACGGTGACGTCGGCGATAAACCTGATCAACTTCGTTGCCCGGTCGCGCCTCGCCGCAAGGTCGAAGAGTTCCGGCGTCTCGTCGATAAAGCGGGTCGTATAGGAGGCGGACTTGAAACTCGGATGGTTGATCAGGTTCTCGACGAAGGCAAGGTTCGTCGCTACGCCGCGAATACGGAATTCCCTCAGCGCCCGGTCCATACGCGCGATGGCCTCCTCGGGCGTCGGCGCCCAGGCCGTAACTTTCTCCAGCATGCTGTCGTAGTAGCGCGTGATGACCGCGCCCGAATATGCCGTGCCGCCGTCAAGCCTGATGCCAAATCCGGTCGCGCCGCGATAGGCAGTGATGCGCCCGTAATCGGGCACGAAGTTTTCTTCAGGATCTTCCGTCGTGATCCGGCACTGAAGGGCGTGCCCCCGCAGCCGGATCTCGTCCTGCGCCGGCACACCGGTGCTGGCATCGCCGATCCTTGCGCCCTGGGCGATCAGGATCTGCGCCTTGACGATGTCGATGCCGGTCACCTCTTCAGTGACCGTATGCTCGACCTGGATGCGCGGGTTGACCTCGATGAAGTAGAACTTGCCCGTGTCGGCATCCATGAGGAACTCGGCCGTGCCCGCATTCACGTAATCAGCGGCGCGGGCAAGACTGAGCGCGGACTGGCTGAGTTCTTCACGCTGCGCGTCATCGAGATAAGGCGCCGGCGCGCGCTCGACGACCTTCTGGTTTCGGCGCTGTACCGAACAGTCGCGCTCAAAGAGATGAACGAGTGTGCCGTGACTGTCGCCAAGCAGCTGGACTTCCACATGCCGCGCGCGGCGGACAAGTTTCTCCAGATAGACCTCGCCGTTTCCGAAGGCGGCTTCGGCCTCCCGACGGCCGGAGAGAACTTCCGTATCCAGCGCCGCTTCGTCCTCGATCACCCGCATTCCGCGGCCGCCGCCGCCCCAACTCGCCTTGAGCATCACGGGATAGCCGACCGCACTGGCCAGCGCGCGAACCTCGTCCATATCCTCGGGCAACGGTCCGGTTGCCGGCATGACGGGAACGCCGGCCTGCTCGGCCAGGTTCCGCGCCGCCACTTTGTTGCCGAGCCGCCGCATGATATCCGCGGAGGGGCCGATGAAGACGATGCCGGCATCGGCACAGGCTTCGGCAAATTCAGGGTTCTCGGACAGAAAGCCGTAGCCCGGATGAATGGCGTCGATCTCGGCTTCCTGCGCGATGCGTATGACGTCCTCGATACTCAGGTAGGCCTTGACCGGACCGAGGCCTTCGCCGATCCGGTAACTTTCGTCTGCCTTGAACCGGTGCAGGGAGAGCTTGTCTTCCTCGGCATAGATGGCGACTGTTCGCAGCCCGAGTTCATTGGCTGCACGCAGGACACGAATGGCGATCTCGCCGCGGTTGGCGACAAGCAATTTGCGGATCGGTTTCAAGACGCTCTCCATCGGATCTGGAGCTGACAACAGCCGTGCCGGGGTTTTTGTTCCCTGCCCGGTGGCTGTCCGGGGATTTGCCGTTCGTTTTAACGAACGCGGGGGCACCGTGTCCACCCATTCGATGCACGCGGAATCCGTTTGCCTGTCGTTTATCGGATCTTATGATGCCTGCTGCCGGAAGCAGAGATTTGATAGGGCGGCGCCCGAACCCGGAACGACATTAAGCCGCGTATTTTTGGATCGGCACATAGCCGCTGATATGGGATTCGCAATGCAGCTGAAGGGCATGACGGCACTGGTGACCGGCGGCGAGAGCGGGATCGGGGCGGCAATCGTAGAACGGTTCATGGCCGAAGGGGCACGTGTCGTGTCGGCGGACGTCTCGGTCGACGCTGAAGCGATCGTCGAGGCCGGCGAACGGCATTTCCGTGCCCATGTCGATGTCACCGCTGAAAGTTCCGTCGACCGCCTGTTCGCCGCGGTCGGCAAGTCGGTAGGCCCGATCGGTTGCCTGATCAATTGCGCTGGCGTCGGTCACGACGTGCCCTTTCTGGAGACGTCGACCGAGCTTTTCGACACTGTTCAGGCGATCAATCTCCGCGGTCCGTTCCTCATGTCAAAGGCAGCCGTCCCCGCAATGCTGTCCAATGGCGGCGGCAGCGTCATCAACGTTGCGTCGGTTTCCGGGGTCACGGCCAACCGGGGCCGGACGGCTTACGGCGCCTCGAAGGCCGGGCTCATCATGATGAGCCGGGTCATGGCCGTCGAACTGGGACAGGCCGGCATCCGCGTCAACGTGATCGCACCGGGGCCGATCGAGACACCACTCGTCGAACGGATGCACGACGCCACGATCCGGAAACAGTGGCTGGGCAAGAATCCCATGCGCCGCTACGGGACGACGGCCGAGGTGGCAGGCGCCGCCGCTTTTCTGGCCGGACCCGACAGCGGATATATCAACGGTGAGGTGCTCGTTGTCGACGGCGGCTTCGCAACCGGCCACATCCTGCCGGAAGAGCCGGAACAGCAGGCCTGACGGCCGTTACTGTCGAACGTCCAGATGATCGAGCAGGCGTTCGATGAAACACTCGCACTGGGCGACCTGTTCCAGCGAAATGTATTCGTCCGGCTTGTGAGCCTGCGCGATCGAGCCGGGACCGCAGACGACCGTCGGTATGCCCGCCTCGCTGCTGAACAGCCCGCCTTCGGTCCCGAAGGCGATCTTGATTTCCGCATTCTCGCCGGCGAGCGATTTGGCGAGCGTCACGATCTCGTGGGCCGGGTCCGTGTCGAGCCCCGGATAGCCCGACAGGTCCTCGAACGTGAAGCCTGAAGCCGGATCGACCGCCTGCATGCGGGGCTCCAGCACCTCCCTGGCGTATGTCCTGATTTCTTCGACATAGAGCTCGGCATCTTCGGACGGCAGGTTCCGGATCTCGAATTCGAAGGAACAATCCGCAGGAACAGTGTTGAGAATGATACCGCCTTCGATAAGACCGGTATGCAGCGTGCTGTAGGCCACGTCATACCCGTCATCCTGCTGGCCTGTCTCGCGTATGCGCTCGGCCATGCCGCGAATGAAGACGATCAGTTCCGCGGCGTATTCGATGGCATTGACGCCATACGGGACAAGGCTCGAATGACACTCCCGCCCGCGCACCCGCACGCGCATTGCGCGCTTGCCCTTGTGCGCCACGGCAACCTTCATCTCCGTCGGTTCCCCGACCACGCACAGCGCCGGCTTGACCTCAAGTCCGGATATCATCTCCACGAGGCGGCGTGCGCCGACACAGCCGATCTCTTCGTCATAGGAAAATGCCAGGTGGATCGGCATTTTCAGATTTTTGGCCGTCATTTCGGGAAGGAAGGCGAGCACGATTGCAACAAAGCTCTTCATGTCGGCCGTGCCACGCCCGTAGAGCCGGCCATCCCGCCGGTCGAGCGTAAAGGGATCGGAAGCCCAGTCCTGACCGTCGACGGGCACCACATCCGTATGGCCCGATAACATGATACCCGGCGCATCCTGCGCACCGATTGTGGCGTAGAGATTGGCTTTCCTGCCGCTGTCATCATGGACCAGACGGCTTTCAATGCCGTAGCCGGACAAATGATCGCGCACGAACCCGATAAGTTCGAGGTTTGAGTTCCTGCTGACCGTATCGAAGCCAACCAGCCTCTCGATCATTTCGACGCTACGCGCCTGCGGTGCAATCCGGGAGTCATCCATGATCTGTAGCGGTCCGCTCCATGCCACTGTTTCCGACGGAGTCCGCTCGAATTAGCAATGCCGGCGGCATTCAGCAACACGTGTGCCAGCCGTTCTCGGCGAATCGTCGGAAAAACTGCCGTTTTTCGCGATTTTCAGGCCGCAGATATTTGGCGGATTTTGGTCCGGACAACGTTTTTTGCCGGAATCCGCATACATTTGCCATTTGTCGGTTCCAGTTGATCCAATCCGGCTGAGACGCCGTAGAACCTTTCAACGATATCCGAGTTTGGGGAGTTGTAGTGGCAATAGCGCTCACAAAGCCTGTAAATCGTCCATCGGGCGCGGTGCCCGACGATGAACTTGCCGGCCTCATTGGCGAAATTGCAGAAAAGCGCAGCAAGGCGGCATTCGCCACCCTGTTTTCGCACTTTGCTCCGCGTATCAAGAGTTTCATGATGCGCAGGGGCGCCGACCCGGAACTCGCCGAGGACCTGGCGCAGGATACGATGCTGGCGCTCTGGAACAAGGCAACGCTCTACGCGCCGGAACGGGGTTCGGTCAGTACGTGGGTATTCACGATTGCCCGGAACCTGAGGATCGATCGGCTGAGACGGCAAGGTTCGTACCAGTTTGTCGATCTGGACGACTACGAAGAAGTCTGCGATGACCCGATCAGCGACGAAGTCGTGATGGCGGATCAGGAGCGGACGCTGGTCCGGCAGGCCATGAAGGGTCTTCCGGACGAGCAAATGGACATAATCCGGATGGCGTATCTGCAGGACCTGTCGCAGAGCGAAATCGCCAACCGGCTGAGCATACCGCTGGGAACGGTAAAATCGAGGATGCGTTTGGCGTACGCACGCCTGAGGCAAAGACTGGAGAGGACGGTTTGACTATCAATCACCATCTCGACGATGCGACATTACTGGCCTATGCGGCCGGTACTCTCGACGAGTCGACGTCGGTTGTCGTGTCCTCGCACATAGCCATGTGCTCCAAGTGCCGAGCTGCCCTTAGGCATGGCAACCAGCTCGGTGGCGCGCTCATTGAGGAAATCCAGCCCGAACCGATGGGCAACAACGCTCTGGGCAAGGTGATGGAGCGGATCGAGCAGACTGGCGATATCGCGGTTCTGGCGCACCACCGCAAGGTACGCCCAGTGGACGCCTCAACGGACAACCTGCCATTGCCCCTGGCGCGCCGGCTCGGGATGCCGCTTTCCGAGATTACTTGGCGCCGGATGGCACCGGGCGTCCATTCGTACAGTCTGCCGCTGGCACCGTCTGCCAAAGGAAAGTTGTATCTGATGCGGATTGCCAAGGGCAGCAAGCTTCCGGAACACGGACATGGCGGCTCGGAAATGACGCTTATCCTTCGCGGCTCCTACACCGACGAGTTGGGTCATTTCGCTGCGGGCGATGTCGCGGACCTCGATACCGACATAGAGCATCAGCCGGTCGTGGACTCCGACGAAGACTGCATCTGCCTCGTCGCTATTGAGGCCCCGACGCGCTTCAAGGGCGTTCTCGCGAGACTGTTGCAGCCGATTGTCGGCATCTGAACTATCCAAGCCTACAATGTGGCGCACCGTATGGATCACCGGGGCAAGCACCGGCATAGGACGCGAGCTTGCGTTGAAGCTTGCCGCGGCGGGAATGAACGTTGCGGCAACCGCACGGTCGAAGGATAAACTGGACGCATTGGCCGGCGAGGCCGATCGCGTCACGCCCCTTCCTGCGGACGTCACGGAACCAGCCGCTCTTGCCGCGCTGACGCAACAGATTGCCGCAGACATCGGGCCGATCGACCTTGCGATCCTGAACGCCGGCACTTACGCCCCTCTCGACAGCAGCAAGGACTTTGACGCCGAGCTCTTTCGCAAGACGGTCGATGTCAACTACCTCGGCGTAACGAACGCAATTGCCGCGGTATTGCCCGGCATGCTCGAACGCGGCCGAGGGCATATTGCGATCGTGGCGTCGGTGGCCGGTTACCGGGGGTTGCCCAAAGCGGCGGCATACGGGCCCACCAAGGCCGCCCTGATCAATCTCGCCGAAACGCTGAAGCCCGAACTGGAACCCCAGGGCATCAGGATCAGCATCGTCAATCCCGGATTCGTAAGGACGCCGATGACGGCGCAGAACGACTTCCCGATGCCGTTCCTCATGGAGCCGGGCGATGCCGCCGACAGGATCATCTCCGGCCTTGAGAACGGCCGGTACGAGATCGCGTTCCCGCGCCGGTTTGTTGCCATCCTCAAGACGCTGAGACTGCTCCCCAATGCGGCCTTTTTCTGGGTGGTCCGGAAGTTCATCCTTCGCAGCTGACACCCGTTCGCTCCGGCATTCCGCGCCGGGCTGAATCTGACCGTTGGCGCAAAACACTGTCGCTCGCTGTCGAAACTGGAACTATGCTTGGCGCGCCGCAGCACCCCGTTGCGCGGGCAGAGTGTCTGGAAGGAATCGACAATGACGAAGAGCGAAAAAACGGCCGACGAACTTATGGTCGAAGGCCTCTACTGGTGGGATGTGCCGACCCCTGCTCCGGTGCCCGCACAACCCGGATCCGGCGCAGTGCGATATCGCACTCGTTGGCGTGCCCCACAGCACCGGCAATGGAACCACCGAACGCGACCAGCACCTGGGTCCCCGGGCCACGCGCCATGTCTCTGCACTGGCCAGGCGCGTTCACATGACGTTCGGTTTCTCCCCGTGGGAAGCTGCCCGCGTCCACGACCTGGGAGATGTGGCGTTCCCTGAGGCCAACGACAATGAACGGTGCATCGAACGCATGACGGAGTTCTTCGGCAATGTTGCCGATGCCGGAACGCGCCCTGTCTCCATTGGCGGCGATCACTCCATCACCGGCGGCATCCTCCAGGCTCTCGGCGGCTCCGACTCAAAGCTGACCGGAGGAAAACCGGCAGCACTCCTGCATCTCGACGCTCACACGGACGCGTACGACAATCTCGATCACTTCCTCGGCGCGAAGAAGTCAGCCGCGCACTGGGCCAGCTACCTCGTCGAGCAGGGCCAGGTCGACGCCAGCAAGAGCGTCCAGATCGGAATCCGGGGCAACCCCCGTACGCTTGACTGGCTCGAACCCAGTTACAGGCTCGGATACGAGGTCATCACTATGGACCGGTTCAACGAGTTGGGCGTGGAGAAGTGCGTCGAGATCATCAGGGAGCGCATTGGCGATTCTCCCCTCTACATCACGTTCGATCTGGACTGCCTTGACCCCACCGTGGCGCCTGCCGTCTCCAATCTCGAGCCCGGCTGCAACGGCTTCACGGTTGATCAGGCAATCGCCCTGCTTCAGGGCGTGCGCGGAAAGAACCTGATCGGTGGCGACATCGTCTGCATGATGCCGACCAAGGATCATCCGAACAACATCACTGCAATGGTGGCGTCCGCGGTCATGTTCGAGATGGTCTCCCTGATCGCCGATCGCTGGCATCGCGACTAGCAGCCAGTCATACCGCACAAAGGACCGATCATGAGCGAACTCCTCTCCTCCGCAATCGAGGTGATCGGCGAGACACCGCTTGTCGCATTGGATCGGCTGACCGCCGGCGTGAACGGGCGCATCTTGGCAAAACTCGAGTTCATGAACCCCGGATTTTCCAAGAAGGACCGGGCTGCGAGAATGGTTATCGAGGAAGCCGAACGCGCGGGGGCCCTATCGCCGGGACAAACCGTTGTCGAACTCACATCCGGGAACATGGGTACCGGTCTTGCTATCGTTTGCGGCATCAAGGGCTATCCGTTTGTGGCAGTCATGTCCCGCGGAAACTCTGTCGAGCGCGCCCGTATGATGGCGGCCCTGGGGGCCGAAGTGGTACTTGTCGACCAGCTTCCGGACTCAACCCCCGGACAGGTTTCCGGCGGCGACCTCGCCCGGGTTGATGAGGAGACCGAGAGGCTTGTGCGTGAGCGCGGGGCATTCCGCGCCGACCAGTTCCATCACCTCGGAAACCCGCTCGCCCATTACCGTCACACCGGTCCGGAACTGTGGCGTCAGTCCGGCGGAACCATCACGCATTTCTGTGATTTCGCCGGTTCGGGCGGAACGTACGTCGGCGTGACCAGGTTTCTAAAGGAGGTGGACCCGGCGATCAGCTGTCACATCGTGGAGCCTGACGGCGCGGCTGCGCTTGCCGGCCGGACAGTCGACCGGCCGGATCATCCGATCCAGGGCGGTGGATACTCCATGCCCGAACTGTCCTTTCTCGATGATGTTCCAATCGACGGTTTTCTGACCGTAACCGGTGACGAAGCAAGAGAAATGACCCGGCGGCTCGCCCGCGAGGAAGGCATATTCGGAGGGTTCTCCTCCGGCGCGAATGTCGCCGCCGCGATGGCCCTGCTCGAGGGTCCCGCGAAAGGCGGCACGGTTGCCGCGATCATCTGCGACAGCGGCCTGAAGTACCTTTCCACTGATCTGTGGCCCGATTTGCCGGACGACTAGACGCTCCGACTATGCTGTTTCTTCGCCGGTCTCCGAACTACGTTCGAATTCCTCGACCAGCCAGTCCCGGAATGCGATCACTTTCGGCCGTTCGAGATTCGCGGGCGGAAACACGACGTAATAGGCATATTCGACCGGCAGGGAGAGTTCGAATGGCCTGACCAGCCGTCCTTCCGCCAGTGCTTGTGCGACCAGAACACTGCGTGCAAGGGCAACGCCATCGCCCTGCTCGGCGGCCTGAATTACGAGGTTCGAGTGCTGATAGCTCGGCCCCCGGTCATGGTCGATGTGCTTCTCGCCCGCCGCCATCAGCCACATGCGCCAGTCAACACGCATGTCGTCATGCAGCAATGTCTGGTGCTTGAGATCCGACGGCGTCTTGAGCGGAGTGCCCGACTCCAGCAACGAAGGCGCACAGACCGGAAACACCTCCTCGGTCATCAAACGCTCGACGTGGAGACCCGGCCAGTCACCGTTTCCGTAGCGGATGGCCATATCGACGGCCTCACGGGCGAAGTCAATGCTGTCGTCGGATGTCGTGATGTGCAGATCTATCTCCGGATGGGCACGGCGGAACCTGCCAAGACGGGGGACGAGCCAGCTTGCAGCAAATGAGTCCATCGTCGTGACGGTCAGGCTGCCGCTGCGGTCATGCCGGTGCAGCCGGTCGACCGCGGTTGCCATGATATCGAGCGCTTCGCTCACCGCGGGAAACAGCGTTTGTCCGGCGTCAGTCAGCAGGAGTGCCCGGTTCAGGCGGCGGAACAGCGGTGTTCCCAGGCGTTCTTCGAGTTGCTTGACCTGATGGCTGACGGCCGCCTGCGTGACATTCAGCTCATCCGCGGCTTTTGTGAAACTGAGGTGCCGCGCAGCCGCTTCAAACGCTCTCATCGAATTCAACGGCGGCAGTCGTCGAGCCATGGATAGATCTTACTTTTCTCTATTCAAGCGAGAAACAAAATCGCACAAGAAATTTTCTAACAGTTTTTAACATATACCAGAATTCGAAAACACCAATGCCTCTCACATTATAAAATCTAATTCGAATGCCAACAAAGATCGTTTGTGCAGACCGGTGCTGATCGCTACATCCACCTTACTGGAAATGAATGCAGGACCCGCCCTTTTTAGCACGGGCTAACGCGAGGATAACGAGATGCAACGCACGCAATACGAAACGCTTGAGCGATTCACCCACACCGCCTCGGCGGATGCGTCCCCCGCAGGTCTCACGCATTTGCCGGCACGCCTCTTGAGGACTCTCAGCATCTGGAACGGCCGGATCAGGCAACGAAAGCACCTCGGCGAGTTGGACAACAGGCTGCTCAAAGACATGGGTCTGACCAGACACGACGTTCACAAGGAACTGCGCAAACCGTTCTGGACCCGTTAAACCGGCGCGGCAGACTCTGGAAAAACCACTCCTCCCCGCCGGCAGGGCATCCCTTCGCGTCCCGCCCTGCCGGCGACTTTTTTCTGACTCGCAGCTGCGCTCCGAACTTGGAATCCCGCATCCGCTTGCGGTCGCCTCGCCCGGCGCGGCCGCGATGAGTTAATTCAATGACTCAACCGACTCGCTGTTGTTTCAGGCGCGCCTGAATGATTTGATCGTTTCGGATCAACAGCAGGGTACAGTCGATGAACAACGCCGTTTTTCGCGGCACGATTGCTGATGGCGACATTCGTCTGTTGCGCGTCTTCGTAACGGTTGCCGACAGCGGAGGCTTCACGCCGGCCGAAGTCTCGCTCAACAAGACCAAGTCAGCAATCAGCCTGGACATTTCGCAGCTTGAGCGCCGGCTCGGCATTGTCCTTTGCACGCGCGGCCGCGCCGGCTTCGCCCTCACTGACGAGGGGCGGGCGGTTTACGACGCCGCAATCGAACTGCTCGCCGATATTGACGGTTTCCAGGAAAAAGTAGCAAAGGCAACCGGAAGCCTTCGCCGCACAGTCTCGCTCCACGTCGTCGACAACATCAACTCCATCGCCGAGCGGCAGCTTGCCGACGCATTTGCGGACTTCGCGTCCGGGCATCCCGAGGTCCGCCTTCGGCTAAATACCGGCACGCCGCGCATGGTGGAACAGGCCATCATCGACGGCAGCACGGATCTGGCCGTCTCGGTCCTCGCACGGGAGATCTCCAGCCTCGACCTCGAACCTCTATTCACGGAACGGATCTGTCTCTATTGCGCCGGTTCGCACCCACTGTTTCCCGTCGCAGATAGCGAGATCGGCATCGAAACCGTCGCCGGATTCAAATGCGTCGAAACCACAGTTGCGGATGATCAGGCCTTTGCGGACAAGTTGCGCGAACTGGATTTTGCCGCCCGTTCAAGCAACCTCGACGCCCGGATCATGCTGATCCTGTCGGGTGCCTATCTCGGCTTCCTGCCGACGCATTACGCGAGACGCTGGGTCGACAACGGCCAGATCCGGGTGCTTCTGGAAAGTGAGCTGTCGACGGAAAACCGGTTCTATCTGATGACCAACCGCGCGGCCCGGACCAATTCGGCGGCCGACGCGCTGGCTTCGACCCTCATCTCACATCTGCAGGGCATTGACAGCACTGGCTAGGCGCCCTCGTCCCCGCCAAGCGACGCCCAGATGTCCTCGACGCGCCGGCGGATCATCAAAGCCTCCTCCCAGCGGTCGGAAAGCTCATAGCCGTCCGGGCCAGTGATCGCGTATTCCGGCGGACCCAGCTCGCACAGGAAATTGAGCACGTCGCCGTCATCCGCCTGTGCACGCCAGAGACTGAATCCCTCCTCCCACCAGCCGGCGAAAAGGTCGAACCACTTCTGATGCTGCGGAAAGGAGATCTGGACCTGGATCTGTTCGCGAGACGCGACCCGTCCCTGAAAGGATTTCGAGCGCGCAAGAATGCGCCTGATGAGCGCGTGGTCATCGTCAGAGACGGGATACCAGAACTCCCGGTCGAGCAGGTAATGCGAGAGATCGCAGCAGAGTTCCATTTCGGGGATGGCATCGATCAGTTGCAACGTCGTGAAAAGATCGTTCGTGATGCAGTTGCGATGGGTCTCGAATTGAATGGCGACACCTTCCTCGCGGGACATGGCAAGCCATTCCCGGATGACCGGGATCATGCCATCGACAGAAATCGGCATGACCTGCCCGATGATGTTCACGAACCGGGCATCGAAATCGCGCGCCATGTGCAATACGGGCCGCAGACCTTCGATTGTCTTTGGAAAGGCATTGATCATGCACCCAAGGCCATGGCGGTCGAACAGGGGCTTCAGCGCTTTTGCCTCGTCGAGACCGGTTACGCCCAGATCTATGGCCATACCGTGATAGCCGGCCCCGGCCACCATCTCGAAGGACTCCTCGACTGACCGCTCCTTGCCGTCAGGACGCCGCAACTCCATCGCCCAGAGCGACTGAAAGACCTCGAGCCTGGGCATTTTTTCAGGCGGCCGCCCGGTCGCTTCCCGATACGATCCAGGGCTCATCGTCGGGATAGAAGTCCTCAGATCCTTGAGCGAGCTTCGTCAGGAGTTCGCGCTGGAACGCCAGGTAGCTCATTGTGTGCGGCGTAACGCCTGCGCGTTCGACGATCTCGTCGTGCAGGTCGGGCAACCTGTGGAACGGCACCGACGGGAAGGTGTGATGCGCCGTATGGAATTGCATGTTCCAGCACAGCCATCGCAAAATCGCATTGGCCTCGATCGTGCGCGTGTTTTCCAGCGTATTGCTGTCATGGGTCAGTCCCAGATGCTCGATCGTGTTCTGAAGCTGGTGGACCGGCTTCATGACCACCATCGGCGCCAGCCAGAACATCACCGCTGCCCAGCTTCCGGAAGCAAAGGACATGGCGGCAATCGCGCCATAGCCCGCCAGATGCCAGCGTGCTTCGCGGATCACGCGCGGATATTCGTCCTCGCGGATGTAGTTTTCCTCGATCAGCCCGACGGAGAACCGCACAACCCGGCGAACACGGGTATACCAGTAGGTCGGGCCGAGGAACCACATGAGATAGCTGGCAAGCGTGTAGGGTTTGCGCTGCAATTCCCCGTCCCGGCTCCAGTCCTGCGTGTGACGGTGATGGGCGAAGTGCTGGATCTGATCGAAGTCGCGCGGAAAGATCATCAGAAAGCCGATGATACGGCCGAGAACCTCGTTCAGCTTCCGCGTCTTGAATACCGTGGCATGGCTGAGTTCATGCTGTCCGGCGTACAGGAAATTGATCAGCACGCCGTGGACAAGGAATACGGGCACGGCCCACCAACTGCCCCATGAAAGTGCAAGCAGTCCTCCCGTCACCGCGATAGCACCGAAGTGGCTGCCGGCCTGAAGGTATCCGTGCAGATCCGACCGCTGGTTCAGTTCGCGCAGGCGTTGCGGTTCGATCAGTCCCTTGCGTCCGACGAATCCTTCCATCACTGCCCTCTTACCGTTGAACACCCGCCATCCCGGCAGTTTAGGCGAGCGTCACCGATCCGAAAGCGGAATCTCCTCAATCGTGCTTGAGCGTGCGCTTAACTTTCCAAACGCGGCGTAACGATCGCTATGCCTTGCCGGCCGCGAGTTCGGCTTCTCTCTGGCGCATCAGTTTTGTGCGGTAGCGGCTCTGGACGATATCGACAAGCACCATCACGCCAATGACAAAGTAGAAGGTCGACTTCGCCATGGGTTCGACGGCAACGCCGAACAGCTTGAGATGAGCCAGATGCCCGCCTTCGGAAAGCAGCATGATGCCGACGATAAACAGGATGAACAGGCCAAGCACCTCATACATCCTGTTCTTCTTGAGGAACTCGGCGACATGATCGGCCAGCCAGATCATCATGATACCGCTGATGATGATCGCCGTCGCCATGACGATGAATACGTCCGTCAATGCCATCGCACTCAGAATCGAGTCGAAAGAGAAGATCAGGTTCATCAGAACGATCCAGAACACGGCGGACGCGACGGTTCTTGACGATCCGTCGCCCGCCCCGATGTCATCGACCGAGAGCATGTGGAATATCTCTTTCATGGCCGTGTAGAGAATGAACACGCCGCCAATAAGGACGATCGTGGCGTGAACGTTGAAATCGCCGTCGACGAATCCGGGCAGATGAATCGCGAAAAACGGCCGCTGGAAGTACTGGACCGCGGAAACGACCGCGAACAGCAGAATGATGCGCAGGGCGATTGCCAGGGCAATGCCCATACGGCGCACAAACGCCTGACGGTGAGCAGGAACCCTTTTCGACTCGATTGAAATGTAAAGCAGATTGTCAAATCCCAGCACCGCCTGAAGCAGGATCAGCATGGCGAGGGTGAAGATATTGTCGAGGGTGAAGAGGTCGGCCATCATTCGCTCCGCATAGATTGACAATCCGCGCAACGGCACAGCCGGCCGCCACCGGGAACGTGGTCGCCCGATTCCGGACTGTTTTCAAGTCCAAGATTAAATCGTTTGATGTTTCAGAAAGTGTGAGGCACCCGGCAGGAGTGAATCCGCCGGGCTACACGATAGCAAACTGAAGGCCTACAGGGTGCCGGCCTTGTCCGGTTCATATTCCCGGAGCTTGCCGGCAAGTTCACAATACCTTCCTGCCCTTACCTGCCAGTCCGTGGCGATTTCGTATTGTTATTGGCAAATAAAAGTTTTCAATGATTCCAATGCCTTAAGCTCTCGTTAACAGATCAATCCTACCGTTCACCCAGGGTGCAACTGGAGAGAGGCTAGGGGATGTCCCTTATACAGGCTGCGCGGAGTTTCCGCGCTGGCGACGGTGATCTATTCTATTCCGTCGTCGACAGTTTGCCGGTCGCAATCATGACCTGCGAACTGGCAGAATTCACAATCGATTACGCCAATCACGCTTCAATGAAGATGCTTGATGAGATCAAGCATCTGACCGGGATCGACCCGGAGAACATCATCGGGACCTGCATCGACGTCTTCCACAAGAATCCCGGTCATCAGCGCGGAATCTTGTCGGATCCGTCCAGCTATCCGCATACCGCGCAGATCGAGATCGGCGGCGAGTACCTTGATCTCAACATCGATGCGGTCAAGGACGCCAAGGGCCGCCTCTCGAAGGCCGTCCTGATGTGGAGCATCGTCACGGAAAAGGTCAAGGCGGACCGCGAGACCAAGCGTCTGCTGCAGATGCTCGACAAGATGCCGATCAACATCATGACCTGCGATCCGGAAACTTTCGATATCAACTACGTCAATCAGACAAGCGTGAATACGCTCCGGCCGCTCGAACAGTATCTGCCGATCAAGGCCGACGAACTGCTGGGCAGTTGCATCGACGTGTTCCACAAGAATCCGTCGCATCAGCGCGCCATACTTTCAGACCCGGAAAACCTGCCGTTCAATGCGACCATCGCCGTCGGCCCGGAACATCTTCAACTCGAAGTGTCGGCCATTCGTGACGAGGATGGCAGCTATCTGGGTCCCATGCTTTCCTGGGCAGTCATCAGCGACAAGGTGAAACTCGCCGAGGATGTCGGCAAGGTTGTAGGCGCCATGAACGAGGTCGCAACCGGCCTGGATACCTCTTCGTCCGAGTTGAACACGGCTGCGAGCGATGCCCAGGAGAAGGCAACCGCCGTCTCAGCCGCGTCTGAGGAAATGAATGCGTCGATCAAGGAGATCACACAGCGCATGTCGGAAACCGCCGCGGTTTCGCAGAAGGCTTCTGCACAGGCCGAAGTCTGTACGAACCGAATGTCGAACCTGCAGGCAAGCGGTGCAAAAATCGGCGAAATAACCGCGATGATCGAGACCATAGCGGACCAGACAAAGTTGCTGGCGCTGAACGCCACGATCGAAGCGGCCCGGGCCGGCGAAGCCGGCAAGGGCTTCGCGGTCGTGGCTTCGGAGGTAAAGCAGCTTTCCGAAGAAACCGGCAAGGCCACGGACGAAATCCGATCTCATATCGGGGAAATGCAAAGCGATACCAACGGCGCGGTCGACGCAACACGCGAAATCAGCGAAATCATCGACGAGATCAATGAATTCACGACTGCTGTGTCCGCCGCCATGGAAGAGCAACAGGCCGTCACCGACGACGTTGTGCGGCTGATCGGCGGCGTCTCGGACGCCTCTAACACGACGATCGAATCGTCCCGCAGCGTGGCCGGGATGATCGACAAGGTCCGCAACGCGACCGAGTTGAACGCCGAGATCGAGCGGTATCTCAATAATCACTGACGGCACCGCGCCATTCCGGTTTGACGTCGAACCGGGCTTCAACCAGAGAACCCGGCCTCCGTGGGGCCGGGTTTTCCTGTCTTGAGGACGCGAAGGAACCAGGTTGCGGAAATGCCACCCGATCTGGGGATATGGACACAACGGGCTGACAGACGCGCCGTTCTGTGTCATTAGAATCGTGTGAATGCGGAACCGACACACGAGCATCACAAACGCAGCATCGCTGCCGCATGGGCGGTGCATATTTTCACCGCGTCCGGCGTCGTGCTGGGGTTTCTGGCACTTGTCGCGATTCTTGAGGGCGACAAGATCGCGGCCTTCATGTGGCTTGGCCTCGCCCTGTTTGTGGATGCGATCGATGGAACGCTTGCCCGGCGGGTTGGCGTCGAGTCCCTGACGCCCAAATTTGACGGGCGGACCCTCGACAATGTGATCGACTATTTCAACTACGTCGTGGTTCCGGCGCTGATGATCTACTGGTTCGGAGTCGTGCCTCCGGGATGGGAAATCGCGACTGCCGCCGGCGTGATGGCGGTGTCCTGTTACACTTTCGCCAATGTCGATATGAAGACGGCGGATTATTACTTCTCGGGGTTCCCGGCACTGTGGAACCTTGTTGTCCTGTACTTTCACGTTCTGCAGACCGATCCATGGCTCAATCTCGCCATTATCGCGGTCCTCGGCGTACTGACATTTATCCCGATCAAGTTCGTCCACCCGCTCCGCGTCCAGAAGTTCCGGATTGTGACCGTTCCCATGACGGTGCTCTGGGCAGCAACATCCTTGCGCCTGGTCCTGATCCACCCCGATGTGCAGAAGGCCGAGGAGGCCTCACCCACCATTTTCTGGCTCTGGGTCCTGTCATCGATCTATTTCGCCGGCATCTGCCTCTGGCGCACGTTCACGCAACCAAAGGGCGGCAGCGAACCAAAGGTGGAAGACGAGACAGAATCGGGATCCCGGGTCGCGGAGTGAACGGCCCGTCCGGGGTCTGAATCAGCCGGGCACCGGGATGGTCGCGACATCCTTGACCGATTCCATGACCACGTAACTGTGGGTCTGGCGCACATGCGGGAGAGCGGAAATGGCCTCTGCATGGATGCGGCGGTATTGCTCGATATTGCGGGTTCTCACCTTGAGCAGATAGTCGAAGTCGCCGGCAATCATGTGGCACGACTGGATCTCCGGAATCCGCAGGACCGCCCTGTTGAACTCGTTCAGATCGTCATCTGTGGTACCGCTGAGCACGACCTGAACCACAACAACATGCTCCGCTTCCAGCGCCGCCGGGTCGAGTTCAGCCCGATAGCGGCGGATGATCCCGGATTGCTCCAGTTTGCGCACGCGTTCCGAGCATGGCGTCTTGGTCAGGTTGACCCGCTTCGCCAGTTCGACAATGGGGATCCTCGCATTGTCCTGAAGCTCCCTCAGTATCGCGCGATCAATACGGTCCAATTGCATCTGCGGAGAAATTCCTGATTTTTCACACTGTGCAGGCATTTTACCTGCCAATCGCCAAAAAATGGAGCCAATTCCTGCCGGACTTCGGTCACTATTCAGGTAGAGAAGCGACACCATCCCGGAGGCCCGAAGATGGATCTGACCGCAGCACGCAACGCTGTCGACGCCGCCTACTTTGCCGATGAGTCTATGACGGTTCGCGAGCGTCTGGCCGAAATCCGGCTGGACGGAACCGCACGCGCCCGCATCTGCGACCGGGCCCGGGAACTTGTCCGGACGCTGCGGTCGGACCCCTCGCCCAATCTCATGGAGAGCTTTCTGGCCGAATACGGCCTTTCAACGGACGAGGGTGTAGCCCTGATGTGTCTCGCGGAGGCCTATCTTCGCGTTCCAGACGCCCCGACCCTGGACGCCCTGATCCGTGACAAGATCGGCGGCGCGGACTGGGCCAAGCACAGCGGCGAAACCGAGTCGCTTCTTGTAAACGCGTCCACCTGGGCGCTCATGCTGACCGGCCGCATCTTCCGGGACGACGCCCCCGCCGAAGCTCAGGTTGTCACGACGCTCCGCCACATGGTGCAGCGCATCGGTGAGCCGGTGGTGAGGACCGCCGTCTCGCAGGCCATGAAGGTCATGGGACAGCAGTTCGTCCTTGGCCGCACGATCGAGGAGGCCATAGAAAACGGGGCTGTCGAGGTCGAGAACGGATACCGCTACTCCTATGACATGCTGGGCGAAGCCGCCCGGACAATGAACGATGCCAGCCGTTATTTCCTCTCTTACTCCAAGGCCATTACGGCCATCGGCGAACGGGCGAACAACGATTTCGTCCACGACAACCCGGGCATCTCCGTCAAGCTCTCGGCGCTCCACCCGCGCTACGAAACGGTCCAGCAAAAACGCGTGATGGAGGAACTCGTCCCGCGCCTCGAGGCGCTGGTCGAACTCGCCCGTAGCGCCAACATCGCCCTGAACATCGACGCGGAGGAAGCCGACAGGCTCGGTCTTTCGCTGGATGTCGTCGGGGCCGTCCTGCGCAACAACGACCTCGGTGACTGGGAAGGGTTCGGCCTCGTGGTGCAGGCTTATTCCAAGCAGTGCCTGCCGACCCTCGAGTGGGCGAACGCCGCGGCCGGCGAATTCGGCTGCAAGCTCGCCGTCCGGCTGGTCAAGGGCGCCTACTGGGACATGGAGATCAAGAACGCGCAGATACTGGGCCTTGCCGGTTATCCCGTCTTCACGCGCAAGGCCTCGACCGATGTTTCCTATCTGGCCGGCGCCCGTTATCTGCTGGAAAACGCCGAACGGCTCTACCCCCAGTTCGCTACACACAATGCGCACACGGCTGCGGCCATCCTGGAAATGGCGGGCGATTTCGCGGGTTTCGAGTTTCAGCGCCTCCACGGCATGGGTGAAGCGCTGCACGAACTGCTGCGCAGGGAATCCGGCCGCCGCTGCCGCATTTATGCACCTGTCGGCGTGCATGAAGACCTGCTGGCCTACCTGGTCCGCAGACTGCTGGAGAATGGCGCCAACTCATCCTTCGTGCATCAGTTGCTCGACGAGGACGTACCGCCCGAGCTGCTCGTTCGCGACCCCGTAGAGGCAACGGAAGCGACGGACATGTCGCCGCATCCGCATATCCCGTTGCCGCCGGACCTCTACGGCGCCGATCGTCGCAACGCCAGAGGCTGGAACATCAATAACCCGGTCATGGCCGCCGATCTCGAAGACGCAATGAGCCCCTACCGCACGGCCACCTGGACAGGACAGCCGATCGTCTCCGGCAACCGGACAACAGGCGGCGCGCGGCCGGTCCTGAACCCCGCAAATGCCGGAGACCGGGTCGGCGAAGTGCTGGAAGCCGACGCTGCCACTGCGAAAAATGCACTTGAAGTCGCAACGTCCGCGTTTCCGGGCTGGCGCGACACGGACGTTGCAGAACGCGCGGACACTCTCGACAGGATTGCCGATCTCTACGAGGAACATGCTCCGGAACTCATGGCCATCCTCACCCGGGAAGCGGGCAAGACGCGACTCGACGGCGTGCTCGAGGTTCGCGAGGCGGTAGACTTCTGCCGCTATTATGCCGCCGAGGCCCGGGACCTGTTCAGGGACGGCGACCGCAGGGGACGCGGACCGTTTGTCTGCATCTCGCCATGGAATTTCCCGCTGGCGATCTTTACCGGTCAGATCGTCGCGGCTCTCGTCGCCGGCAACACGGTCATTGCAAAGCCGGCGGAGCAGACCCCGCTGATCGCCGCACGCGCAGTCGGTCTCATGCTTGACGCCGGCATTCCGAAAGATGTCATTGCCCTGCTTCCGGGCGACGGCGCGGAAGTCGGTGGAGCGCTAACGTCCGACCCCCGTGTCGCCGGTGTCTGCTTCACGGGATCGACCGAAACCGCCATTCTCATCGACCGCGCCATGGCCGAGGCCGGAAATCCCGACGCGCCCCTGATCGCGGAGACCGGCGGCCTCAACGCCATGATCGTGGATTCCACGGCACTTCCCGAACACGCGGTCCGGGACATTGTTGCGTCCGCATTTCAGAGTGCCGGCCAGCGCTGCTCGGCATTGCGCACCCTGTTTGTCCAGAAAGACATCTCGGAGCACCTGCTGACCATGCTGGAGGGCGCAACCATGGAACTGGAGGTTCGCGATCCGTGGGATCCGGCCTGCGACGTCGGTCCCGCGATCGACGAGGAGGCACGTCGGATGATTGATGGACACTGCGACGCGTTCGAAACCCGCGGCCGGGTCCTGTTCAGGCATCCCGGGCCTGAGAGTGACACCGGCGGGCGGTTCGTTCGCCCGACCGCAATCAGGCTGGACTCCTTCGACGAGCTCGAACGCGAGATCTTCGGGCCGGTCCTGCATGTGCTGGAGTTTGACGGTGAGGAGATCGATCGTGTGGTCGATGAAATCAACGCAAGCGGATACGGACTGACATTCGGGGTGCACTCCCGTGTCGACGATCGCGTCGAAGCGCTGTGTGCCCGAGCGAACGTCGGCAACATATACGTCAATCGCAACCAGATCGGCGCCGTTGTCGGTGTCCAGCCGTTTGGCGGCGAGGGACTCTCGGGAACCGGGCCGAAGGCGGGCGGCCCTCACTACCTCAAGCGGTTCTCCCGGAAAGCGCATCCGGAGATTTCGGTCGACCCGTTAGATGACGCCGGCCTCCCGTCAGCGCCAACCGCCAAAGCGGTATCGGCAGGAAGGCTCGCGGAGCTCGCGGCCTCGGTCCAGACATCCTGGGACGAGCGTACGGATCGCCAAACCGCACTGCAGACCGCCATCGACCGCCTTCCGGATCCGATGCAGCCGGCCGCCAGGAGCGCGCTAGAGGCATCAGCCGAATTTTTTGCTCAGGCCGATGCCCTGCCGGGTCCAACGGGAGAGAGCAATCACCTGACGTTGCACGGCCGCGGAGTCGCGCTGTGTCTCGGCGGCGACGACGGCGGCGCTGCACTCGCGGCGCAATCCGTCATTGCTTTGGCGGCCGGGAATGCCATTGCCATTGACCGCTCAGGATCTCCAAAAGCCTGTGACCACCTTGTCAGCGCACTGACGTCGTCCGGAATTCCCGATGGCATTGTGCTCGCTGTTGATGCGGGTGATGCAGTTTCGTTTATCGCGGAGATGGCGCACCTCGACCTTGTCGCATTCGACGGCACGACCGAGATGCTGGGGCAGTTGCGCCGCACTCTTGCAGACCGTCCGGGAAAACGAATTCCCCTGATTTCCCTTGCTGAGGGCACCGACAGGTTCGCCACCGAACGGGTGATCAGCATCGACACGACCGCAAGCGGCGGCAACGCGACCCTTCTGACGCTCGAAGAAAGCTAAACCGGCAGGTTGGTTAATCGCCAGCAGTCCGCAAATTTGCAATAATGAACACATCACGCAACGCTGTTGCGCGGCTGCAAAAATGCAACACCTGAGACTGATTCGCCGCAGCCGGCTTGGCTGAATAATTTAATCCGTGCTACCAAAAGTGCTCTTCTGGGACTTGGGGGCCACCAACTCAGTTTGTTCGGAGTGTGTGTGTCCAATGCGTAAGTTCCACGTCCTGATGGGCAGCGTTGCCGCCTGTGCCACAGCAGCCTATCTCCCGGCATCTGCCGCTGATTTCAATTCCTTCGAATCCGCATGCGCTGTCTCGCGCCAGAACGGCAAGGTCGAAGGCGCCGGTGGTTTCATTGACAACAACAACAACGATGACGGCGGGCGCGTACACGCACTCGGCAGTTGGACATTTCCGATCGAATGCCAGTACGGCTTCCAGATCGATGCCGGCATCGGCGATCTCGCCGGGTCTACGGCCGGCGGTGTTGCGGGCCATCTGTTCACGCGCGACCCGAATTCGCACCTGCTCGGGCTGTATGGCCAGTGGGGCGCGGTCGGCAGCCAGGATATCTGGCGCGTCGGTGTTGAAGCCGAGTACTATCACGGCAACATCAGTTTCGAGGCTTTGACCGGCGTAGAAGACTCGGACCGGACCAGCACGACACTGTTCGGTGCGTTCGACGTTGCGTATTACGCCAATGACAATCTGCGCCTGAGCATCGGCTACCACCGGTTCGTTGAAGTCGATGCCGTTGCGGCTGGCGTTGAATGGCAGCCGCAGGACTGGCACTTCGGCCGGCCCGTCAGCCTGTTCGTCAACGGCGGTGTCGGTGACAACGACTACGCCACGCTTTACGGCGGCCTGCGGATCTATTTCGGCGATCACGACAAGAGCCTGATCCGGCGCCACCGCGAGGACGACCCGGGCGCCAAGGGCATCTTCCAGTTGCTGAACGAGTCCGTGAAAAAGAACGACCCGGCTGCACCGGTTGTCACACCGCCGGCCAAGGACGACGGCGTTCCGGAAGTTCTGTGATCGGCAGACGTCTGACCGGCCGGGTCTGAACGTTTTCGGATACGCCCAAAATCCGTTTTTGCGAAATTGTTCGTCGTAAGTCTGGCTCTCGCCCGTTCATTGTATGGTGTTCCGGATTTGCGAAAATTTGCCACCCGGCCCGCGGCCGACGGCGGGCACTTCTTTCACCGTTACGCTTACATCGGCATCAACCAGTCCTTTCAGATATTTCACGGCAGCCTCGACATCTGGGCTTGCTTCAGCGCTCGTTCTTGCGAATTCCAGTTCAATTGATCTTGAGGCAACCTGCGTCAGCTGCCATTGGCTCCGTCCGATCAATCGTTTGATCTCCATGGAATGAGGTTCCGGCAGACGCCAATGGGCATCGACGCCGAGGCCGATGAATTGGTTCGGTCGATAGATTTCCGAACACAGCAACGGCTGAGATTGACCGCACGGACACTTCTCCGCAAAAGCGGCAATGTCGCCGGTCTGATACCGGATCAACGGAAAAGCATAGTTGTAATAGGGCGTTACGGTCAGCTGTCCAAACTCGCCGATGTCGCAGGGTGAGCCGTCTGAACGCAGGATTTCAACGTGACAGATCTCCGATACAACGTGATAGACATCTGACGACGGGCACTGGGTTGCTATCACGCCGCATTCGGCAGTCGACAGGTGATCAATGACCGAGCAGCCGAAAACTCGAGTGACGGCAGCGCGAACCTCCGCGGTAACCGGCTCCCCCGCAGTCATAACCGACCTTATGCCGTCCATAGAATTTCCCGCCTCAGCCGAATGCTCCGCGAGTGCGATAATGTTGGATGCGAATGTGTTCAGGTGCAGCGGCTTGCCGATCTCTCTCAGCCATTCCACTTGCTTTTGAGGAGGATTGAATACCGAGAGAATGTGCCGTCGCCCGCGTTCTTCGCCGAGCCATTCCATCCCCCAGCGCCTGTCGTCACCGGACTGTGCTTCGTTCCTCCGAATTCCAAAGTCGAACACGCGGATCTGGGCAAGGTCCAAAGTATGATCGACGCCATTGTCATTGCTCATTCGGTACAGCGCCGCCTTAGCGGCGATATCAGCCATAAGCGTTCGCGGGACCTTCAGAAAGCCTCCAGTTGATCCGGATGTTCGGTGTGTCCGCCGGGAACCGTGCGCCTCCGGCGTTTCATGCGCCGTCAGCGCGCGAACCTCTCGCTCGACGTCCCGCCGAGCGATCGGCTGGATATCATGCCAGGCCTTTTGGGACAGTCCCGGCGGATAAAATTCAACATTCTCCGAAGCAAATTTGAGAAGAGCATCCAGACAATCTCTGCGGTGTGCATCGCGCTCATTGGCAGATGAATTGCGCGATTGGAGCATGCTTTCATACATGCGCTGCAGGATGGCGATATTGTGTGTGTCTGACTCAACGGGCATGGTAGTGCGGTACTTCAGTGGGCATCGGAGCAGGTGCTGCGTCCGTTATAGGTGAGAAGGAAGCAATGCCGCAATCGACCGCCCAGCCCGGTTTTGTACTCTACAATGCCGACAACCCTTATTTCGCGGATATCATCGATACAATAGTGCGCTCCGACATGGAGGTGACCGCAGGCATTGTTGTTACCGAACCCAAGGTCGATCTGTCGGGAATCCCCATCGTTCTCAATCCGGAAGACGTCTCACCGATGCTGCTCGAGCATCCCGCCCTGTTTGCCCATATTGTACCCTCGGCCAGGCACAATCTGGTTTCGCAAGCCACAAACCTCGGTTTTCGCAGGTTTCCGGAATTGATCGATCCCACCGCGGTCGTTGCTCATTCGTCGGAGCTGTCCAAGGGGTGCTATGTGAACGCTTTGGCAGTTGTTGCGGGTCAATGTGAATTGGCACAGTTCGTGTTCGTCGGGCGCAGCGCTTCCATTGGACACCATACGCGCCTCGAAGAATTCTGTACTGTCGGCCCGGGCGTGACGATCGCATCGCTGTGCCATATCGGACGAGGCACCATGATCGGGGCGGGGGCAACGATATTGCCGCGCCTTACCATCGGCGAAAACAGTGTCATTGGTGCAGGCGCTGTTGTGACAATGGATGTTCCCGACAAGACAATGGTTGCTGGAAATCCAGCCAAAGTGATCCGTGAGGACATTGAGGGATTCAAGGACGCCGGCATATAGACTTCTGAAACGCCCGCAGACTTAAACGCTGCATCTTCGAACACCATATGTGACTCATGCGCTTGCGTCGGCATGCGAAACGCCACGCACTTCAGGAGGATGCAACATGATCTCACGGCGTTGGCTCTTGACGGCCGGCCTCGCCGCCGCTGGCACCGCAGCCTTGGCAAGTATACCGCCGCACAGGCTCCGCGCGGTCGCCCAGACCGTCTTCGACCCCGCGCCCTCCCCGCCGGCGGAGTCAGCCAAGCTGTTCCTGCAGCCGTCCGCCTGGGCGTCGAAGTTGATTGCTGCCGCGGAAAGCCAGATCGGCCGTACGGTGCACTACGACGGGTCCTATGTCCGCCTCGCTTACCCCAACGGCGACGTGCCGATCGCGCGCGGCGTCTGCACCGATGTCGTTATCCGCGCCTACAGGGATGCGTTTGACGTCGACCTGCAGAAGCTCGTGCATGAGGATATGAAGCGGGCATTTGCGTCCTATCCAAAGAAGTGGGGTCTCAGGCGCCCAGACCGCAACATTGATCACAGGCGCGTACCCAACCTCGAGACCTTCTTCAAGCGCCGGCGTGCCGCGCTGCCGGTTACGTCCGATCCGAACGACTACCGGCCAGGAGATATCGTCTCTCAGATGCTGAACGGACGGCTGCCCCACATCGGCATTGTCACCCACCGCGCCACCGATGATGGCAAGCGGCCTTTGATCGTCCACAATATTGGTGCGGGCACGAGGATCGAAGACGTATTGTTCGCCTTTCCGATCACCGGACATTTCCGTTTTTCGCCTGAATTGGCTTAGTCCATTGCCCGGGCAGGCCGTGGGCCCCGGCCCTGCCTTAAGACCTCACCCGATTGCCCCGAGCGTCGCCTGTCTCTCAAGCGCCGACTGGCTGACGCGCGCTCTACGGATCAATTTTTAATCTCGCGTTCATCAAATACAGCTTACGCGCGCATCCACAAAGCCTCTATCTTTCTGGATATGCAGGTTCGGACCAAAATTACTCTTTGGGCCACTTCGCTCGCTGCCATTACATTCGCGTGCGCCGGCCTGTTGCTGTGGAATTCAGAGCGTACAAAGTTCAACCATCATCTCACCACCCTCGCCTATGAGGAACTGACCGGATTGCTTCATCTTTCCGGCGAGGTGTTCCGCACGTTCAAACAGGTTCGCCGCGACCTGACAGGAAATGAAGGGATCCTGACGTTTGATCTTGACGAAGCGCAGAACCGGATCGACGGAATCATCGACGGCGTGCGCCGGGTTACCAGCAAGGAAGTCAAGATAATCGGCGAGCAGGACAGGCCAGACAACGACCTCAACCGCGTAAACAATCTGCGTCTTGAAATAGCGGCCGCATTCGCCGATGTCCGCGGCGCCATCAAGATGATCGAATCAGGAAATCAGGGAGGTGCACGGGCGCTTCTGGAGACTGCTCTGCAGATGAGGGTGGACGAGAAAATAGACCGTATCATTGAAGCCGCAGTGGAAGACGAACGAGAGGAAGTCTCCGAGGCGCTTCGCCGGATCGCGCTGATCAATCAAGTCTCCATCTGGGCGGCAGTCGCGGCAGCCATTGCCGCTTTGCTTCTCACCACGCTGGTAATCGTGACGCTGGTCCTGCGTCTGAGAATCAGCCTCACCGCTCTCGAAACCGGTGCTGCAATTTTTGCCGGGGGCCGGCTTGAGCACAGAATTCCGGTCTATGGACGAGACGAGTTCGCCACCCTGTCAACACGCTTCAATGACATGGCACACGAACTGCTCGAGCAGCGCCACGCGCTGGAGGAGGCTCGTGAATCGCTTGAGCGCCGCGTGGCCGAACGGACGGAAGAGCTGCGTGAGGCCAACGAAGAACTCGAGCGCCGGGACAAGACGCGGCGGCAATTCTTCGCCGATATCGGCCACGAGCTGCGCACGCCGATCACGGCGGTGCGCGGTGAGGCGGAGGTCGCCCTGCGCGCCCGCGGCGATCACCGGAGCGTATACGGCTCAGCGCTCACGAGGATCATCGAGATCACCGATCAGCTTACCCGGTTCGTAAACGACATCTTCATGATAGCCCGCGAGCAATCAGGCGTGGTCGACATGCGACGGGGTGCCGTTGACCTGACAGACGCCGCATCAAGCGCTGTCGAGCAACTCAGGACGTTGATCGTTGAGCGATCTGCGTCGATTTCGACCGAGTTTGAAGCCACGCCGGCACTGGTCGAAGGAGATACCCAGCGGCTGTGTCAACTCGTGCAGATCCTTCTTTCGAACGCGATCTACCACAGCCAGGACGCCGTTGACGTCAAGGTGTCCGTGTCGAAAACCGGCGATAACTGGCGCATTACGGTTGAAGACGACGGCCCCGGCATTCCGGACGCGGACAAGGCACAGGTATTCGAGCGCTTCTATCGTGGCAGCAACCTCGACCGAAAGGAACGGCTCCAGGGAACGGGTCTCGGGCTGCCGATCGCGCAGTCGATAGTACACGCGCACGGCGGGCGCATATGGATCGACACGGTGCAGGCGCTGGGAACAGCAGTGCATGCGGAGTTTCCCGCGGTCAGCGAAGAGCTCGGCGGAGAGAAAACGAATCCGCCTACCGACAAGGTTTCCGCATGAAGCTGCTGTTGATCGAGGACGATATCCGGATCATCGAGTTTCTTGCACGCGGATTGCGCGCCGAAGGACATACCGTCACGGTCGAGGCTGACGGCCCGTCGGGACTGAACAGCGCACGCGGCGAAGAGTGGGATGCAATTATTCTCGATCTGATGTTGCCCGGTCTGGACGGACGTGAAGTCTGCAGGACCTTGCGGGCGGAAAAGAACAACACAGCGATTCTGATGCTCACGGCACTCGACTCCACCGACGAGATCGTTGGCGGCCTGCGGATGGGCGCGGATGATTATCTGACCAAACCGTTTGCATTCGACGAACTGCTGGCCCGGCTCGAAAACCTGAAAGGAAGAGGCAATACCTCGAACGTTGGCGGGGAAAAGAAGGCGCTCCAGGTTGCGGATCTCACCTTCGACCGGGACGCCTTGATCGTTACTCGCGGAGGAAGAGAAATCGAGCTTACGTCCCTGGAGTATGCCCTGCTCGAATTCCTGATGACCGAAAGCGGCAAGGTCGTCAGCCGGGCGCACATTCTCCAGAACGTCTGGGGCAGCTCGACTGACCCCCTGACCAATATCGTCGATGTCTATGTCCGCCGCCTCAGATCGAAAATCGACGATGGCGCAGAAACAAAGCTGATCAGCACCATTAGAGGCCGTGGCTATCGACTGTCCGGTTGAATTCCGGGAGACATCGGTGCCGACCCCGTGCTGACGTCAGGAAGCTTCGAGCCTTGTGATCAGGGTTCGCAGGACCCTCTTGAGAGTTTCAACTTCGCGCTCCGAATAATCGGCCAGGGCCTGCCCCTCGTGGGCCTTTGCATCGACAAGCAGATTCTTGACCAGGTTCCACCCTTTCGGCGCGATGAAAACCAGTGTCTTCCTGCGGTCGGTGTCGTCGCGCCGCCGTTCAACCAATCCGTCCCGTTCGAGCCGGTCGATGGTTTTCGTCATTGTCGGCTGATTGGCCAGTGCAATGCGCGCCAGTTCACCGACGGTCATGCCGTCACCGTCGGAAAGGGTCGCCAGGACGCGCCAGGTCGGAACGGGGACGCCCTTTTTGCGCAGCCGCGCATGGAACTGACCACTGAAAAGAAAGCTCGCGTGCGCCAGCAGATACGCCAGGTAGTCGGGGACAAATGGTTGAACCGTCGCACTATCAGCGGTTTTCCGATCGTGTTTTGCCATCGTCCCTCACCGGATTTTCCGAGCAAGAACATTTAAGCATAAAAATATTCCTTTTCATATAAATTCCGTTTGCGCTAGAGTTCCGCTCTCAGGCAACCGTTCCGGAAGACGAACGGGCACTCTGGCAGGGAGCGGCTTATGTTATCCGACCGCATCGAGGACAAATGGATCGACACCTTCGCCAAGGCGCTTGAGTTGTGCAAGGTTCAGCGCGGCGACGAGATTGCCATCCTCTCGGAAACCCAATCCCGCGATCTCAACGTTCATCTGACCGAACTTGCGCTGCAGCGTCTGGGCGCGCGGCCTTTCCATGTCGTCGTGCCGACACCGGCGCAGCGAGCGCCCGTACCCGTGCGATCGACCGGAGCATCCGATGCCCTGCAAGGCCTCACGCCCGCCATTGCCGCTCTGAAAGCGAGCACCATGGTTGTCGACCTTACAGTCGAGGGCATGCTCCACGCCCCCGAACTGCCTGAGATCATTTCGGACGGTGCACGGCTGTTCATGATCTCGAATGAGCATCCGGAAGCACTGGAGCGCCTGCTGCCCGATCCCGCGCTGACCGAAAAGGTCAAGGCGGCCGTCAAACGGGTCCGCGCCACAAAGCAAATGACGGTCACGTCAGCCGCCGGTACGGACCTGCGTGTGGATCTCACTGAAGCCTCCACGGTCGGCGTCTGGGGATACTGCGACCGGCCCGGCACCGTGGCTCACTGGCCAGGCGGAATTGTCGTGAGTTTTCCGAAAGCAGGCACCGTTCAGGGACGGATCGTTCTCGACGTCGGAGACATCAATCTGACGTTCAAGCGCTATCTCCAAACCCCCGTGACGCTCACGGTGGAGGACGACTATGTCGTGGACATCGCGGGCACTGGCACCGACGCAGAGCTGATGCGGCGCTATTTCGAAGCCTGGGACGATCGGAACGCCTACGGCACTTCGCATGTCGGGTTCGGCATGAACCCGAACGCCCGCTACGAAGCGCTGACCATGTATGACCAGAGGGAAACCAACGGCACCGAGTTGAGGGCCTATGCCGGGAACTTCCTCTATTCCACCGGCGCCAACGAATTCGCCGATCGCTATACGCTCGGCCATTTCGATCTCCCGGTCGGCCATTGCACCATCGCACTCGACGGCACGGCAATCATCGAAGACGGCAAACTTCTCGGAGATCTGGCATGAGCAGTCCGCTGCCAGGCGTTCTTGAGAAAGGGACCGGCGCGGCGGTTGTCTTTCTCCACGGAATCGGCGGCGCGGCGGCCGCCTGGCGGCCACAGGTCGAGGTGCTTGGGGAAAACTACCAGGCCATCGCCTGGGACCTGCCGGGCTATGGCGAAACACCCGCCCTGCCCGACATGACCTTTGCGGCCATCAGTGACGCACTCGCCCGCCTCCTCGATGAGGCAGCCATCGACGCCTGCCATCTCGTCGGCCATTCAATGGGCGGCATGATCGCCCAGGAGTTCGCCGCAGGCCATGCCGATCGCCTCGGCAGCCTCGTCCTTTCGGGAACGAGCCCCGCCTTCGGCAATCCTGACGGAGATTTTCAGAAGAAATTCGTCGCTGACCGTCTCGGCCCGCTGGAAGCGGGGCACGACATGGCCTGGATGGCAGCGGATGTTGTCCCGACCATGATCGGACCCGCCGCCGATCCGAACGGCGCCGACCTGGCAGTTGCCTGCATGTCGCGCGTCCCGGAAGCCACCTACCGGGCCATGGTCGCCGCGCTGATCACCTTTGATCGCCGCGACACGCTGGGAACGATTTCGGTGCCAACGCTGGTGCTCGCTGGCGATCACGACCGACAGGCGCCCGCCGCCATGATGGAGCGCATGGCAGCACGCATACCCGATGCCCGCTATCACTGTCTCCGGAACTGCGGTCACCTCGCCAATCTTGAACGGCCGGACGCCTTCAACAGCGTCGTCAGCGAATTCCTGAACCACGTCGAATCCCGGGGAGTAATCAAGAATGCCCTTGTCTGAAGCCGAACTCGATCAGCCAATTTTCGACCCCGGCGCATTCCGCCTCACCGACAAGCAGGTCGAGTTGACCACGTCCGCCCGGCGTATCGGTCAGGAGAAATTCGCCGAGCGTGCATACGAGTTCGACCGCGATGCCGTTTTCCCGACCCAGAACTATCGCGATATGCACGACGCCGGCCTGCTCGGCATTTGCGTGCCGGAAGATCACGGCGGGCGCGGCGCAGACTACAAGACCTACATGATCACGGCCGCCGAGATCGGCCGGTATTGCGGTGCGACGGCCCTGACCTGGAACATGCATGTCTGTTCCTGCCTCTGGACCGGTGCGCTTGCGGACGATCTGCCCATGTCGGACGACCAGCGCAATACCCATGAGTCACGGCGCGCGACCCATTACCGGCGCATTGTCGATGACGGTGCGATATACGCCCAGCCGTTCTCCGAAGGTGGTGCCGCGGCGGCTGGATTCCAGCCATTCGGCACCACGGCGACCAGGACCGACGGCGGCTGGCTGATCAACGGCAAGAAGATCTTCGCGTCCCTGTCGGGCTCTGCCGACTACTACGGCATCCTGTGCACGGAGCAAAAGGAGAACCTGTCGCGCCGGGACACCATGTACATCGCCGTGCCCGCTGATTCCGAGGGTCTCGAGGTGGTCGGCGACTGGGACCCGCTCGGCATGCGCGGAACGGTTTCCCGCAATCTGATTTTCAAGGATGTCTTTGTCGATGACGAGTCGGCCCTGATGCCGACGGGCGTTTACTTCGAGGCCGCGACCCGCTGGCCGCACATGTTCATGACCCTGACGCCCACCTATATGGGCATCGCCCAGGGCGCATACGACTTCACTGTGAAGTACCTGCGCGGCGAAGTGCCCGGCACCCCGCCGGTCAAGCGGCGCATGTATCCGACCAAGCAACACGCGGTCGCCGATATGCTCATCAAGCTAGAGCAGACCAAGGCGCTCTGGTTCCAGGTGATCAGCGAGGCAGGCGCCAATCCGAGCAAGGAGCAGGTCCTGAGGGCTTACGCCGCGCAGTACACGGTCATGGAAAACGCCAACGAACTCTGCCGCCTGGCGATCAGGACCTGCGGCGGACAGGCGATGCTCAAGAACCTGCCGCTCGAGCGCATGTATCGCGACAGCCGCTGCGGCTCGCTGATGCTGCCCTGGACCGCGGAACTGTGCGTCGACCGCATAGGCCGCGAGGCGCTTTACGAAAAGGGGGAGAGCGACGATTGAGGGATATCTCCCGGTGGATAGACCGTCACGCTGAGTTCACGCCCGACAAGCCGGCGCTTTGTTTCGAGGGCTCCGAGATCCGGTACAGCGATCTGGCGTCGGAAGTGGCGAATACAGCCTCAGCACTGAAACACGGCTTCGGCATCGGCCGCGGTGATCGTGTCGCATTCCTCGGGCTGAACGGTCCGGAGTTCATCCGGATTCTGTTCGCCTGCGCACGCCTGGGCGCCCTTTTCATTCCGCTCAACTGGCGGCTTGCCCCGCCGGAGCTTGCATTCATTCTGCAGAACGCAACAGCCAAGCTCCTGATCTGCGAACCCGACTTCACCGCCCAGATGGCCAGTCTCAAGATCGGCCTGCCTGACTGCACCTTCGCCGCGCTGGGAGCGGAGCAGGAAGGTTGGGAGAGCTTCGCTGACGCCCGCCTGACCGCTGCCGGCGACGACAGCAATCCCCATGTGGACGGCACGACGCCGCTCCTGCTGGTCTACACATCCGGCACCACCGGCAAGCCGAAGGGCGCCGTGCTAACGCAGGAGGCGGTGCAGTGGAACGCCTTCAACAGCCTGCACATGCATGACATGACGAGCGCAGACCGGATCCTGACGGTCCTGCCCATGTTCCATGTCGGCGGCCTCAACATCCAGACGACGCCCGCACTCTATGCCGGAGCCACCGTCATCCTGCATCGCCGCTTCGAGCCGGGTGCCGTGCTGGACGCCATCGAAACAGATCGCCCCACGCTGCTCGTGCTGGTGCCCGCGACGATTGCGGCCCTGATCTCCGAAAGGAAGTGGGATGATGTAGACCTCAGTTCGCTTCGGGCGATCACGACCGGATCTTCCATCGTGCCGCTTCCCATCATTCGCGCCGTGCACACCACCGGCATTCCGGTCCTTCAGGTCTACGGTTCAACCGAAACAGGACCGGTAAGCACCTACCTCAAGGCCGCCGATGCGATGGCCAAGGAAGGCTCCGCCGGCAAGACCGCACTCCACTGCAGGACGCGTGTCGTCGACGACGCCGGCAAGGATGTTCCGGCGGGCGAGTCCGGAGAGATCTGGGTTCACGGACCCAATGTCATGTTCGAGTACTGGGGCGATGCCGACGCGACCCGCGAAGCGTTTGTGGATGGATGGTTCCGTACCGGAGACGTTGGTTACTGGGACCCGGACGGCTATCTGCACGTCAATGACCGAAAGAAGGACGTGGTCATTTCGGGCGGCGAAAACATCTATCCTGCTGAACTCGAGTCGGTCCTCGCCGAGACGCCGGGAATTGCCGAAGCCGCCGTGGTCGGCAGGCCTGACGAACGCTGGGGCGAAGTGGCTGTCGCGGTCGTCGTGCCGAAGCCCGATAGGAACCTCGATGCGGAGGCGGTCCTTGGCCGCTTCGAGGGCAGGCTTGCCAAATTCAAGCATCCCAAAGATGTCAGGTTCATCGACTCGCTGCCGCGCAACGTCATGGGCAAAGTGCAAAAGGCGGAGCTCCGGGCATTCGTGGCCGCGGGCGACGCTACGGATCCGGCGGCCGGCTGAGCCGCCGACATGTATCGCACGAGGAGGCAACCTCTGCTAAAACTGGCCAACGCAAGAAGGAAAAAGGGAGACGCCTAAATGTTCCGAAAACAGACCCTCTGGGCCGCCGCCGCGGTTTTCGCTGGCGCATTCGCCTTCGCCGGTCCGCTCAAGGCGGAAACGACTCTGACGCTGTCGTCCTGGCTGCCGCCGAAACACCCGATCGTCGCCGACATGATCAAGCCGTGGATCGCCGCCGTCGAGAAGGAAACCAAGGGCAACGTCAAGATCAAGATCCTGGCAAAGCCGCTCGGCAAGCCGCCGGCACACTTCGACCTCGCCAAGGACGGCCTGGCCGACATCACGTATGGCGTACATGGCTATCAGCCGGGCCGCTTTCAGCTCACGAAGGCCGCCGAAATGCCGTTCCTCGGCGACAGTGCCGTGGCGACATCGGTGGCCTACTGGCGAATCTACAAGAAGCATCTGGAAAAGCACAACGAACACAAGGGCGTGCAGGTCCTCGGTGTCTTTACGCATGGACCCGGCCACATGTTCAACGCCAAGCGGGCGGTGAACAAGCTTTCCGATCTGGAAGGCCTCAAGATCCGCGTCGGTGGCGGTGTCGTCAACGACATCACCAAGGCCGTCGGTGCGACCGCCCTGCTGAAGCCTGCGCCGAAGTCCTACGAACTGATGTCGAACGGCGTTGCCGACGGCGTGTTCTTCCCGCAGGAATCGATCCGGTCGTTCAAGCTCACCAAGCTGGTCCGCCATGCGACCTTCGTGCCGGGCGGCCTCTATAACGTCAGCTTCTTCCTGGTCATGAACCCGAAGAAATTCGCCGGCCTTCCCAAGGCCGATCAGGACGCCATCATGAAGGTGTCCGGCGAGAACTTCGCGCGCATTGCCGGTTCCGGCTGGGACAACGCCGATGCCGCCGGCGTCAAGGCCATGGAGGCTGACGGCGTCGCGATCATCACGGCGTCGGATGCCCTCATGAAGGAGATCAAGGACAAGGCCGGCCCGATCGAGGCGGCCTGGGTCAAGGACGTCACGGCCAAGGGTCTCGACGGCGCCAAGGTGCTTGAAGAACTGCGTGCCGAGATCGCCAAGGTCGCGGCGGGCAATTGACCGACAGCGCATCGATACAACAACAACCGGGTGGCCGGGTCGTCCAGTGGACGGTCCGGCTGCTTGGCATTATGGCGTCCATATTCCTGTTCGCCATGATGTGGCTGACCTTCGTCGACGTCTGGGGGCGCTATCTGTTCAACGCGCCCGTGCCGGGCGGCTTCGAAGTTACGGAACTCATGATGGCCACCCTCATTTTCGCCGGCCTGCCGCTGGTCACGCTGAGCGGCGAGCACATAACCGTTGATCTCACCGAGCACCTGTTTTCATCGGGTTTCAAACGATTCCGTGATGCCGCGGTCTCGATCGGCTGCACGATCATGATGGGCATCCTGTCCTGGCGCATGTGGATCAAGGCCGCCGAACAGGTCGACTATGGCGACCAGACCGCCATGCTCAATATCCCGGTTTCTCCGGTCACGTTCTTCATGGCCGCCGCCACCGCCTTCACCTGCATTCTGCTGGCCATCCTGTCCGTCGCGTCCCTGCGCCGGCCGGCCGCAGCCTGACCCGCGAGCGGCGAGGCAACTGCGGTGCAGGAAGCTCTGATCGGATTTGCCGCCCTTCTCGTCCTGATATTGCTCAGGGTCCCGATCGCCTTCGCCATGGGCCTGGTCGGCACGATCGGTTTCGGGATCATGGTGAACTGGCAGGCCGCGCTCGCCATGATCGCCTCGGTCACCTACGAGACCGGCCTCGCCTACAGTCTTTCCGTCGTTCCCCTGTTCATCCTGATGGGCAATTTTGTGACGCGGGCCGGCCTCTCCGACGAACTTTACAGCGCTGCCAATGCCTTCTTGGGGCATCGCCGCGGCGGCCTTGCCATGGCGACTGTTGTCGCCTGCGGCGGCTTCAGCGCGGTCTGTGGATCGAGCCTCGCCACGGCAGCCACCATGGCGCGGGTCGCCATGCCGCCCATGCGGTCGTACGGGTATTCCGACGGCCTCGCCGCAGGATCGATCGCGGCCGGCGGGACGCTCGGCATCCTGATTCCGCCGAGCGTGATCCTGGTCATTTACGGCATCATGACCGAGCAGGACATCGGCAAGTTGTTCATGGCGGGCATCCTGCCGGGTCTTCTGGGCGTCCTGCTTTATCTCGCCGCCGTACAGGTCACGATCTGGCGCAATCCCGAATCCGGCCCACCCGGCGAGCGGGTCGGATGGCGCGACCGCATCAGGGCGCTGAGCGGCGTATGGGGTGTGCTTGTGCTGTTCCTGATCGTCATGGGCGGCATCTACGGCGGCATCTTCACGCCGACGGAAGCGGCCGGCATAGGCGCTTCCGGTGCTTTCCTCTTCGCGCTCGCGCGCCGGAAGCTCACCGTGGCGTCCACGTACGAAATCCTGATACAGAGCGTGAAGACCACCGCGATGATCTTCTCGATTCTCATCGGCGCACTGATGTTCTCGAACTTCGTCAACATCGTCGACATGCCCGGCGCGATCACCAGCTTCGTCACGAACGCACAGCTCTCACCGATGCTGGTGATGCTGTTCATCATCCTGATCTACGTCATACTCGGCTGCATTCTCGAAAGTCTTTCGATGATCCTGCTGACCGTCCCGGTGTTCTATCCGCTGATCTCCGAGATGACGTTCCCCGGGGTGCCGCCTGAGATGATCCTGATCTGGTTCGGCATCATCGTGGTCGTCGTCACCGAGATCAGCCTGATCACGCCTCCTGTCGGACTCAACGTGTTTGTCCTGAGAGGTGTGCTTCCCGACGTGCCGACCCGCGTCGTGTTCAAGGGCGTGACGCCGTTCTGGATCGCTGACATCGTCAGGCTTCTGTTGCTTGTCTTCGTCCCGGCCATATCCTTGATGCTGCCGACCCTGATGGGACGTTAGCGAACCACCTCCGGCTAAAAGACTGAAATTACAGCACTTTTCGCCTGATTATTCTTGAAGCTCCGTAATCGTGCTATGCGGGACCTTCGGAGGAACTGCGATGGCAAAGACAGCGGGAGAGAGGCTCGCCGCGAAGAAGGAGCCGAAGAAGGTCGTCCTCGAAAAGGACTTCGCGGGGATCAGGAAAGGCAGCCTGCTGTTCGTCGGAACGCCCCGGATCGTGGCGGAATACATGCGCAGGATCCCGTACGGGCAGACGCGGACGATCGACCGCATGCGGCGTGAGCTTGCGCGCCGCCGCAAATGCGACGCCACGTGCCCGGTCTCGACGGCCATTTTTATCCGCATCGCCGCGCAGGCCGCCATCGATGAAATGGGCGATGGCAAACCCGTCAAAGATGTCATTCCGTTCTGGCGGCTGATTGCGCCGGAAGACAAGGTCGCCGGAAAGCTCACCATCGACCGCGAATGGATCGAAACCCAGCGCAACATCGAAACGGGCGCGGCCTGACGCCAACGCTCGCCATGATCCGGTGAGACTACGAGCCCGCCCGGATCTTTTCGCGCGCCGCGACGAACGCCCGGACCGACCGCTCGATATCCGCGGGTGTCGTCTCCGCGCCGCAGACACTGATCCGGATCACCGGCTCGCCCGCCCATTGCGATCCGCCGCACCAGCATTCACCGGACTTCTGAACATTCGCCAGCAGTGCTTCCGTTTCCGCGGGCGTATCGCCGGCCACGAGCACCTGATTGAATACGACCTCGTTGAGCACACGGAAGTCTGCCGCCTGCAGTTGCCCGGCAAAGGCGCGCGCGCCGCTACAGAGCTGGTCGATCAGCCCGGCCACGCCGTTTCGTCCGAGCGTGGCAAGCGTTGCCCAGAGATCGATGCCTCGCGCCCGCCGCGACATCTCCGGCGTATACATCATGCCGTCGCGGTTTTCGCTCCAGACGATATAGGAACCAGACGCCTGAAGGGCCGACGACAACGCGTCCCGGTCGCGGCACAGGATGATGCCGCAGTCATAGGGTGCGTTGAGTGTCTTGTGCGCATCCGCCGACCAGGAGTCCGCAAGTTCAATACCGTCGCACAGATGCGCCGTCTTTGGTGACGCCGCGGCCCAGAGACCGAAGGCTCCGTCGATGTGAACCCAGGCACCGGCTTCTTGCGCCTTCTCACAGATCGGCCGGAACGGGTCGAACGCACCGCTGTTGACGTTGCCAGCCTGAAGCATCAGCAATGTGTGCTCATCCAGCGGCGGGATCTGGTCGGCGATCACGCGGCCCTGGTTGTCGCATGGCACCTTGTGGACGCGGTCCCGGCCAAGACCGAGCAGAGCAAGCGCCTTGAAGACCGTCGCGTGGGCCTGCTCGCCGAGCACAACCCTGATCTCCGGCGCCCCGAACAGTCCGTCGGCCGTCACGTCCCAGCCCTGCTTCTTCAACAGCGCGTTTCTGGCGGCCGCCAGACAGCATACAAGCGACGTGGCTGTTCCGGTCACAAGTCCCAGGCATGTGCTCGCCGGCAGCCCGAACAGATCAACAAGCCACCGTTCGCAGGCAGCCTCCAGCCTGGCTCCTATCGGCGATGTCACGTGAAGCGCACCGTTCTGGTCCCAGGCGTCGGCGAGCCAGCGCGCCGCGAGCGCCGGCGGATGCAAGCCTCCGTTTACGAACCCGAAGTAACGGCCACCCGTCTGGGCGACCGCCGCCGGCGCCCCGTGGCGATGGAGAAGCTCCAGCATCGCGCCCGGCTCAAGACCGCTCTCGGGCAAGTCCGTGTCGAACACACTCAGGGCCGCAATCGCATCGTCCGAAGGAAAGACCGGGCGATCCCGCACGGTCGCAACGTAATTCGCCGCGTAGCCATGCGCCTGTTCGAGGAGTGCGTGTATCTCTTTGTCTTCCATCATCCCTGTCCTGAATCGGCTTCGCCCGCCGGATCATGCCGGCGGGCGCGACGTCTTTAGCTGACTGTACTCTCGATCAGTTTTACTCCGGCACCGGACTAGGCCGCAGTCCTAACCGCATCGTGAAGCGCTGCGGAAAGCGCATCGAGCCCAGCCTCGAACTCCGGCATCGGCAGAAGACCGAAACCAAGCCGGAACACGCGGCTCTCTTCTCCGAACCAGGCACCGTCGGCGACGCGCACATCATGACGCTCGAGTGCCGCGTAGAACCGCGCAACACCGGCATCGTCAAATGCCGACGGCTTCAACCGACCGCAGCACAGCGCTCCGGCATCAGGCCTGACCCATTCGACCAGCGCGCTGTTGCTTTCGAACCAGGCGCTCGTGCGCGCCAGACCATCGGCCAGTTGCCTGCGCCGTACGGCCATGATCTCGTCCTGGCGCTCATAAACGCGCAATGCCAGCGCCTCGTCGATCCGCGAACAGGCGATCACCGTGTTGAACTTGCCGAGGATCATCTGTTCCATCATCGCGGTGTCTCGCGACACGGCCCAGCCGAGCCGCAGACCCGGTGCACCGTGGCACTTCGACAGCGACGCACAGGAGATCACCCGCGGATCGAGATGAACCGCGCTCGCGGCGATCGCGCCGTCGCCGTAAACCGCTTCCCGATAGGTCTCATCGACCAGAAGATAGGCATCCGGGCACCTGGACGCCATCACATCGAGGATCGCACGCAGAGTGGCATCATCGATGGCGACGCCCGATGGGTTTTGCGGCGACGCCAGGCCGACAAGCTTCGTCGCTGGTGACAGCTGCGCGCTCAGCGCCTCGACGTCGATCCGATATCCGTTGTCGAATGTCACCGAAAGCGTTTTGACATCAGCACCGATCGACCGTAACGCATTGGTGGAATTGGGAAAAAGCGGCGTCGTGGTGACCACCTCGTCACCTGGCTCACACAGTATGAATGCGATCAGAAACAACGAGTGCATGCCGCCGATCGTGATCACCACATCATCAGGCTCGACGTCATGGGCGTTCGCGACAGCCTTGCGCAGACCGGGATCCCCCGCCGCCGTGCCGTAGCTCAGCGCCACATCCGCCAGATCACCGAAACCCTCTTCGGTCAGCAGATCGCGCACATGCAGGTCCGGACCGATGCTCTCCGCAAGGTCGTAGCGCGGCGTGAAAGCTGTCAGCGACATGATGTCGTTCTTTGCAAATCTATTCGGTGTCTTGGGCATCTTCGCTCCTTCGGCGGCGACGTGCCGCCCTGTTTCGAACCGCAAACTTGCCCGTGAGTATGCCGATGATCAGGCACTTGAAACAGATACAGAATTCGACAATTGTTACCGGTACAGATGGAATTGCAGCAATCTGTACTGTTTGTGGGACTGGGGATATCCGTTGCCTGAAGTGACAACAGAACAAGATGCGCCTGCGCACAGATACGAGGCGATTGCCGCCTTCATCACGTCGCTTGTTGAAAGCGGAACGTTGCGGGCCGGCATGCGTGCTCCCTCCCTGCGCAAGATTGCATCCCAGCACAAGGCCAGCATGTCGACCGTGATGCAGGCCTATCGGCTGCTTGAGGACCAGGGCGTACTGGAAGCCAGGCCGAAATCCGGTTTCTACGTCACGGCGTCGAGCAAGGTTTCACTGGACACACCGGCTGTTTCAAATCCGCCGAGCAGGGCAACGCCCGTCAAGGTCTCCGGCGGGATTCTTGAGATCCTCGAGAACGCTTCAAACCCGGATCTTGTCCCGCTCGGCTGCGCCATCCCGAGCGCGGATCTGCTTGCCGCCGGCAGACTTGACCGGTTTCTCGCGCGCGCCGCGCGGATGCGCGGAAGGGATTACAACATTTACACCGAACCCCGAGGTGACATCGGACTGAGGGGCGAGATCGCACGCCGGGCACTGCGCTGGGGTCAGGCGGTCTCGCCCGATGAAATCGCCGTCACCTGCGGTTGCACGGAGGCCCTGTCGCTGGCGCTGCGGGTCGTCGCTCGCCCGGGCGATACGGTCGCCATCGAATCGCCGAGTTATTTCGGCCTGCTCCAGGTTCTCGAAGCGCAAGGACTGAAGGCGCTCGAACTGCCCACGGATTCTAATGACGGCATTGAAATTGATGCGCTCGAAAAGGCGCTGAGAACCCGTTCGATTGCAGCCTGTCTGCTTTCGTCGAGTTTCAACAATCCGCTCGGTTTTGCTACGAGCGAGGCCAAGAAGCGCGAAATTCTGGATGTGCTCACCAGGCACGAAGTACCTCTCATCGAAGACGACATTTATGGCGACATCTATTTCGGCAGCGAAAGGCCCAAGCCTTTCTCCGCCCTCGACCCAAATGCCGATGTCATCTACTGCAGCTCGTTTTCAAAGACGGTCGCGCCCGGCTACCGGATCGGCTGGATCATGTCGCCGCGCCATATCGAGCCGATTCTGGAGGAGAAGTTCGCGCTCACGCTATGCGGCCCGGCCCTGCCGCAGGCCGCCATGGCAGAATTCCTTTCATCGGGCGGCTTCGACAGCCACCTGCGGCGTGTCCGCCGCGTCTTCGCCGATCACATCGACCGCATGACACGGACGATCGGCAGGAGTTTTCCGGAAACAACCCGCATTACGCGGCCCGCAGGCGGCTTCGTGCTCTGGCTCGAAATGCCCCCCGGTTTCGACAGCAGGAGGTTGTTTGACACTGCGATCGAAGCCGGCATTTCCATTGCGCCTGGCGATATTTTCACCGCCACCGATCGCTATCGCAATTGCATCCGCTTGAGCTGCGGCCATGCCTGGGGCGACTGGATCGAGCAGGGGCTGGAAACACTGGGGGATTTGGTGGACGGGATTCTATCGCGATCACCGGGCTGATCAGGCGGAACGCTGAAGTGAACGGCCAATATGACAGTCAGTTCAACCTGCGCAGACGGCATCGTCTCAGCCCGCTTTATCTCGCGCTCAATTCAGTTCAGAGTGCAATCGCACGCGTGCGGTTGCCTTGTCATCTCGATGTCCAATATGGCGATAGTGACGGTCAGAAGCTGGACGTGTTCCCTTCGGATGTAGCGGGAGCTCCCCTGTTTATCTTCATTCACGGCGGCTATTTTCGCGCACTCGACAAGCGGCAATATCACTTCATGGCGCCCGCCATGGCGCGATCCGGATTCACGACCGTTCTGGTGAATTACGACCTTGCCCCGCGCGTGAGCGTAGCCGAAATCGTTGATCAGGTTTCGAGGGCATTCGCTTGGATCGCGCAGGAAGCGCATCTATGGAACGGCGATGCGGCCCGGGTGATATTGTGCGGTCATTCCGTTGGGGCGTTTCTTGCCGCGAAGATTCTGCAGCAGGAACCGCCCGGACGAAACGCCTGTGTCGTCGAGAAGGCAATTCTGCTCAGCGGACTGTTCGATCTGGGGCCGATGAGGCAGTCCTACCTGAACCGGGATCTGCAACTCTCCGAGTCGGACGTCGCAACACTCAGTCCCATAAACAATGTGCTGCGACAGGAGCCCGAAATCCTGATCGCCGTGGGCAAAGAGGAAACCGACGAGTTCATCGCCCAATCAACGCGATATGCGCAGAAACTCGGCGATGACGGCATCAGCCACAAGCTCGTTGTTGCGCCAGGGATCAATCACTACACGATGGCGCGGTTGCTTGCCCGCCAACACAATCCGGTTTCCGATTGGCTGCTTCAGCCGTGACGCCGAGCCGGCGGCGGACAATCCGGGCCGCCTAATCGCCGCGCAACGTCTGTTTCAGGGCCTTTACGGCCTGCGTTACCTTTGCCGGTGCCCTGCCCTCGAATTGATGAACGGCGAAGATCGGCGTCGCCGAAATCGAGAAAAGGCAGATCAATCTGCCCTGGCTGACGGCCGTCGCGGCAACAATTTCCGGCAGAAGCGCAACACCCATCGCCGCCTCTGCAAAGTTCAGAACGTCGTGCACGGTATTGCATTGAATCCGCGGAGAAACCCGGATCGAATTCGTCGATGGGCCGGTCAGCGTCACCCGCGAACCCTGCCATTCGTTGGCGATATGGTCCCAGCCCTCCAGGTCCTGGAATGATTGCGGTCGGCCACCGCGCTCGGCGATATAGGCAGGACTTGCGTAGAGCCCTTCATTGAGGGTGCCGATTCTCGACATTCGGGCCGTCGCGCCGCCCGGCGTGCCGACACGAACGGACAGATCGATCTGCCGTTCGACCAGATCGATCGGCGCGTCGTCCGCGATCACCCTGGCTCTCAGGCCGCTGTGATCGTCGCAGAGTTTCTTCAGTGCGGGCACGATGAGCGGCCCGCACAGGGCATGGGGAGCGGTAACGCTCAGCGTCCCGCTTGGATTTGCCTCCTTGGTCCGCAATTCCGATGCGGCCGCTTCGTAGGTGTTTTTGATTTCGCGGCAGTGAGACAGCGCCAATGCGCCCGCATCCGTCAGGGATAACGCCCGCGTGGTGCGGTAGAGCAGCCGGCAATCCAGGTCCCGCTCAAGCCGCGCTACTGCCTGGCTCACGGCAGACGTGGTTTTCCCGAGCCTGGCCGCAGCACCTGTAAAGCTGCGCGTCTCAGCGACTTCGAGAAACATCATCATATCAACCGGATTGGGTATCATTATTTAATTCAATTAAATAAATTTTCACGATAATTGCACTTATCATCTCACCCGGTCATTGCCAAGATCCTGATATTCGAAATTCCGGCGTGAGTGCCAATTCAGGAGATGACGATGACACAGCGGATAGAAGAAGCAGTGCGTGCGGCGAGTGCAAGATGGCAGGCATCATTCAATGCGGGGGACGCTGCCGGCTGCGCGTCGTGTTATGAGACAGACGCGTTGATGGTCGCGGCTCCCTTCGGTGAATTCAGGGGGCGCGGAGAGATCGAGGCCTTTTGGACGGGGTTGATCAGCAAGGGTTTTGCCGATGTAGCCTATGTCGATCCCAGGATCGAGGTCATTGACGGTTCTTCCGCCGTCGTCAGTTCTGAATGGACAATGAACAAGGCAAAGGGCGTCATCACGAAGGAACTCTGGGTCATCCAGGACGACGGAAGCGCACTGCTGCGCGAGGATCACTTCGAGGCGACCGGCTGAAACCGGACGGTGGGCGTCACCGGGCGTGAGTTAACGGCTCGCGCCCGGTTCGTGTCTTCGTGTGACAATTATTTCTTGAGCATGACCTTGCCCGGCAGCGACAGATCGCCCGAGGCGACATCGTGGACACCGATGACGCAGAGCAGCGGCGCCCTGCCGGTCGTGTTGACCTGCAGTTCGGCGGTCACCGCGTCAAAGGCAACGCTCTCGGTGCCACTGACCGGCACGGTGACTTTGGCCGTCCGCCCGTTGAGGATCGGGCTCATTCCGGGGCTGTCGAGGGCGATGGGCAGATACGGCGCTGTCGCCGGCAGGAGGTCGACGCCCGGCGACACGTCCCTGACCTTGAGCCCTGCCCCGCAAGCCTCTTCCTTCACGAGCACCACCCAGTGCGAATGCCAGTCTGCTCCATCATTGGCCGGATCGCCGTCGCCGTTTTCATCGAACAGCGGAGTGTCGTCGAAATCCGGATGTGCCGTGATGGCAAGGGCCAGAGTACCCGTTCCCTTCCCGAACCCGACCTTCGATGGATCGAGGTTGGTCGGCCAGACGTAGGCTTCCACTTTCGAACCTTTGAGCTTTCCGGTTGGCACTGGCTTCTCGCTTCCCGCGACCCCGGCCACTTCCATCATGAAGGTGGTAAGCCGACCGTCGGTTTCCGCTTCCGCAAATGTAATGTCAAAGGCGGCTTTGCTGTCTTTCTTCACATCGCTCTTGATGCTGTGTGCGCTGGCACCGGTCGCCAGCAAGCAGGCGGCGACAAAACAAACTATTGCACTTCTCATGTGTCATCTCCATTTAGTATCGAGTCGATACTTTTAAATAGGATACGCACCGACACGTTGCAAGAAAAGTTTTTAGTCGATACCTTATGAATATGACGGACTCGGATGAGATCACCACGCTGCTCGAGCGCCTGTCGCGCGTGCTGCAGAATGAGAGCCACGCCGAAGGGCTCAAGCCCACACAATGGGAAGCCCTGAGATATCTCGAGCGGGCGAACCGGTTTTCCCGAACGCCCTCCGGCCTGACTGCTTATCTCGGAATGACAAAAGGCACTGTCTCTCAGACACTTAATGCGCTTGAACGCAAAGACCTGATCCGCAAGACGCTCGACAAGGCCGACCGCCGCCAAGTCCGTATCGACCTGACAGCAAAGGGCAAAGGACTGCTCAAGCGGGATCCGCTGGCCGCTGTCGCGAGCGCGGTGTCAGCACTCAAGACAAGTCATCGAAGCGGATTGAATTCAGGACTTGAGGCCCTGCTGACGGAGTCGTTGCGGCAGCGTGGAGGCCGGCCTTTCGGCGCGTGTCATACCTGCCGTTACCACGAGGCCAATGCGCCGGACGGCGCCCCGCATCGCTGCAGTCTGCTCGACGTCACTCTTTCTGCGGATGACAGCACGCTGATCTGCTTCGAGCACGAGCGTGCCGCATGAGCCGGAGCAATCAGGTTTTATTCGGACCGCATTGCTGCTACGAATCCTTGCGGGAGGGGAGACTTGGGTCCAGTTTGTGAAAACTGATACTCAGTATCCGCTAGAGCCGACTTCTGGCGTATCTGCGCCATGACATCACGGGACGGTTGTGAATCTTGAACCGGGCCGCTCACCTGGGCCGGAAAAAAATCTGTTAGGGAGGCGCCGCCTTGTTTCTGAATCGTTGCTACAATCACCAGGATTTCCGCAAGCTTGCGAAGCTCCGCATTCCGGGACCGATCTACAACTACATCGACGGCGGCGCGGACGACGAGATCACGCAGGCCCGCAACACAAGAGCATTCGACAACTGCGATCTGCTTCCAAAAATCTTGAACGGGGCTGAAGAAATCGATCTGTCCGTGACAGTGATGGGCCAGAAGCTCGATCTGCCGGTTTACTGCTCGCCGACGGCCCTGCAGCGGCTCTTCCATCACCAGGGAGAGCGCGCGACCGCGGCGGCGGCGGAAAAGTTCGGCACCATGTTCGGCGTGTCTTCGCTCGGCACCGTGAGCCTCGTCGAGATGCGCAAGAAACACAAGAATCCGCAGGCCTACCAGTTCTACTTTCACAAGGACCGTGGACTGAACAAGGCAATGCTGGAAAGCGCCAAGGCCGCCGGCGTCGATGTCCTGATGCTCACCGTCGACAGCATAACCGGCGGAAACCGTGAGCGGGACCTGCGCACCGGCTTTTCCATACCGTTCCGGTTAACGCTGGCCGGGATGTTGCAATTCGCCATCAAGCCCATGTGGGGCCTGAACTACCTCACGCACGAGAAGTTCAGTCTGCCCCAGCTGGACGCGCATATCGACATGGGCAGCAGCGCATTGTCGATTGGCGGCTACTTCACGGAAATGCTCGACAAGACCATGAACTGGGACGACGTGGCCGAGATGGTGGAATTCTGGGACGGCCAGTTCTGCCTCAAGGGCGTGATGGATGTCGAGGATGCCCGGAAGGCCGTCGAGATCGGATGCACGGGTATTATCCTGTCAAATCATGGCGGCCGCCAACTCGACGGATCGCGCGCGCCGTTCGACCAGCTCGCCGAGATCGTCGATGCGGTGGGCGACGACATCGACGTCCTGATGGACAGTGGCGTGCAGCGGGGAACTCACGTCCTCAAGGCACTCGCCATGGGAGCAAAGGCCGTCGGCGTAGGGCGCTATTATCTCTACGCACTGGCGGCAGCCGGACAAGCCGGCGTCGAACGTGCGCTGGAGCTGATGCGGGACGAGCTGGAGCGCGACATGCGGCTCATGGGGCTGACGTCCGTCGATCAGCTGTCTCGCGAGAATCTGCGTTTCAGATAGACGCCTTTTCGGGACGGTCAGCAGCGCATATTCGCACCGTTTGCGTCATAGATCGGCCCGCCCAGCACTCTGGCGTTGTACATTTCACCCAGAATCTCCACCTGCAACTCGGTGTCCGGAGCGGCATGTTCGGTGGCGACGTAGCCCATCGCCATGGACTTGCCGACGCGGTGGGCATAGCCGCCGGACGAAACATAACCGACCGCCGCGCCTTCCTGCAGGATCGCTTCGTCGTTGCTGACGTCGATGCCTTCGACATCGATGGTCATCGTAATCAACTTCTGCTTAGGCCCGGATTCGCGGATTGCCAGGGTCGCCTCCTTGCCGACGAAATCCTTCTTCCAGTTGATAAAGGCATCCATGCCGGATTCCACGGCATCGAAATCGGGCCTGAATTCCAGTGTCCAGACGCCCCAGCCCTTTTCCAGCCGCAACGACATCAGCGTCCGCGCGCCGTACCAGCGGTAGCCGAGATCGGCACCCGCGGTCTCGACCGCCTCAGCCAGGCGCAGAAGGTATTGCGGCCGGCAGAAGATCTCGTAGCCCAATTCGCCCGAGAAGCTGATCCGGTTGAGGATCACCGGCACGCCGCCCACGAAGGTCTGGCGCAGGTCACGGAACCTGAATGCATCGGCCGAGACATCATCGCGGGTGATCCGCGCCAGAAGCGCGCGGGAATTCGGACCGGACAGCGCAATCCCGTGCCAGTCGTCCGATACATTGGCGTAGGCCACGTCCTCCGGCAGGTCCTTTTCGAACCAGCGGCGATGGGCCTCCTGCATTGCGCCTGAACCGAACAGCATGAAGTGGTCCTCGGCCAGACAGGCAACGGTAAGATCGCCATAAAGCTTGCCCTTCGGTGTCAGCATCGGCGTCAGTGTCAGCCGGCCAGGTTTCGGCACATAGCCCGCGAGAGTGCGATCCAGATAGGCCCGCGCACCGGCGCCCTTGAATTCGTGCTTGGCGAAGTTGGCGATCTCGATGCCGCCCACGGCCTCCTGCACCGCCTTGATTTCACGCGCGACATAATCGTGGGAGCGATTGCGCTCGAAGGTCGGGTCTTCATGGGCGTCCTCAGGCCCGTCGGCGAACCACAGCGCGTTCTCCAGGCCAAAACCCTGATCCATCAGCGCGCCCCTGGCGACGAGACGATCATAGAGCGCGGTGGTCTTTTGCATCCGTCCCTTGGGCAGCGTCTCGTTCGGGAAGGTCATCACGAAGCGGCGCTCGTAATTCTCCGATGACTTGATCGTGCCCCAGTCAGGCGTGGCGAACTCGCCAAAGCGGGCCACATCCATGGCCCAGACATCGATCGAGGGTTCCCCGTCGATCATCCATTCAGCCATTGTCAGGCCGACGCCGCCGCCCTGACAGAAGCCTGCCATGACGCCCACGGCGACCCAGTAGTTCTTCATCCCCGGAACCGGGCCGATCATCGGGTTCCCGTCGGGCCCGAAGGTGAACGGGCCGTTGATGGTGTTCTTGATGCCGGCTTCGCCGATCGTCGGGATGCGTTCGAACGACATTTCCAGACGGTCGGCGATCCGGTCCAGATCCGGTTGCAGCAGTTCGTGCCCGAAGTCCCAGGGCGTGCCATCCACCATCCACGGCGTCGACTTCGGCTCGTAGGTGCCGAGCAGCATCCCCTGCCGTTCCTGCCGGAAATAGATGTTGGCCTCATAGTCAATGCCTGCGGGCAGACGGCCGGCCTCGCCCATGCTTTCCATGCGCTCGGCGATCAGCGGGATCGATTCAGTGATCAGATAATGGTGCTCCATCGGCTGAACCGGCAGGTGAACGCCCGACATGTGGCCGACCTCGCGCGCCCACAGGCCGCCGCAGTTGATGACATGCTCGGCATTGATCTGCCCCTTGGGCGTGGTCAGGTCCCACGATCCGTCCGTACGCTGGCTCATCCCGGTCACGCCGCAATAGGTGAAGTATTGCGCTCCATGCACGCGGGCTGATTTCGCAAAGGCATAGGTGGCGCCGGAGGGATCGAGATCGCCGTCCTGATCGTCCCACAGCGCGGCGTAGTAGTGTTTAGGGTCGATCAGCGGGTGCCGCTCGCCCAGTTCCTCCGGCGAGATGAACTCCTGATGCAGCCCCATATAGCGCGCCTTGGATCGCTCGCGCTTGAGGTAGTCGTACCATTCCTTGGTCGAGGCGGCATAGAATCCGCCGGTGATATGCAGACCGACGGAATGTCCCGAGGTCTCCTCAATTTCCTTGTAGAGATCGATCGTGTAGCTCTGCAGACGCGAGATGTTCGGATCCGAGCTGATCGTGTGGATCTGCCCCGCCGCATGCCACGACGAGCCGGAGGTCAGCTCGTCCCGTTCCAGGAGCACCACGTCCTTCCAGCCGAACTTGGCCAGGTGAAACAGGATCGAACAGCCGACAACGCCGCCGCCGATCACCACCACCTTGGCGTGCGAAGGAAGTGCCTTACCGCCGGTGCTTTCATCTTTCTGAATTTCGGGCATGGAAGCCTCCTTCTAGTTCAGCGGCAGACGCCGGAAACGGCCCGGCATTGCCGGATCGTGGAAATGGTCGAGCGGTCCGTTCTCGACGAAATGGTTGTGCCAGTGACTGAGCGCCTCACGGTCGAGTTCGACGCCAAGGCCCGGTCCTTCCGGAACGCTGATGACGTTGTTCTTCTGCCGGAACGGGCCGCCGTGAACGACATCGCCGACCTGCCACCGGAACAGCGACTGGCTGGGCTCCGTGATCCACGGCATGGCGGCGGACATATGCAGGTAGCCCGCCGTCGCGATCCCCGCGTCTCCGGAATAGCACCAGAATCCGACGCCCATGGCTTCGCACGCACCGATGAAGCGGACAGCCCTGGCGATCCCGCCGAGCACGGCGAAATTGGTCACGATATAGTCGGGAGCGCCCAGAGCCACGGCGCGGCGAATGTCCGGCACGTGCGTGCTCATCCGTATCGAGGAGTGTTTGCGCAGTTCAGCCATCTCCTCGAAGGTTGCAACCGGGTCCTCGTAGTTGCGGATGTCGTACGGTTCGATTTCCCTGAAAACGCGGATCGCGGTCGGCAGGGACCACTGCATGTTGCTGTCGAGGCGGATCATCGCGTCCGCTCCGAGCGCTTCACGCAGGGCCTTGACGGCGTCGATCTCGAGCTTGGCGTCGCCCAGGATCAGCTTTCCCTCGAACATGGTCGCGCCGTGTTCTTCGCGCATGCGGACGCAGTATTCGGCAATCGCCTGTGCATCCATCTCCGCACCGTCCCGGAAGCCGAAATATTCGGTGAAGGGGATCTCCTTGCGCACGGCCCCGCCCAGCAGGCGATAGAGCGGCTCGCCGGCGACTTTCCCCCGCAGATCCCACAGGGCGATTTCGATGGCGCCGAACGCCTTGACCACGCTGCTGTCGTCGGTGTTCTGGACAATCTGCCACGGCGGCACGCACAGGTTTTCGCAGGCCGCGATATCAAGCGGGTCGGCGCCCTCAAGACGTTCTCCCATAGCCTCGATATGGCCCACGACATCAACGGAAGGCGCCTCGCCCAAACCGACCAGGCCCTGGTCCGTTTCGACCTCGATGATCGTCTTGGATGTGCCGGGATAATGCCCGCCGGTCCACCACATCGGCTTTTCCAGCGGAATATTGACCGGCGTGGCCCGCAGCCCGGTGATCTTAATACCAGGCATCGGGAAGCTCTTCCTTGCGCTTGGCAACATAAGCCTCGAGGGCTTCACGCTTGGCGGTCTCCAGGGGCGGCGCTTCGTAGTCCTTCAGCATCTGCGTCCAGCGCTCATGCGCGCGTCGGCGCATATCCTTCGACCCGCCCTCTTCCCAGCTCTCGACATTCTCGCTGTCGCTCAGCTTCGGCTCGTAGAATGCGGTCCGGTAATTGCGCATCGTATGCCCGCACCCCAGGAAATGCCCCCCGGCCCCGACCTCGTCGTAGGCGTCGCGGGCAAAGGCCTCGTCGGAGGTATCGAGACCCTGATCCAGCACCTTCTGGTAGCTGCCAAGCCGGTCGGCATCCATGATCAGCTTCTCGAAACCGGTGCACAGACCGCCCTCCAGCCAGCCTGCCGAATGCAGCACGAAGTTCGCTCCGGCAAGCATGGTCGAGTGCATCGAGTCCGCACTCTCATAGGCCGCCTGGGCATCCTCGATCTTCGATGCCGTCAGCGAGCCGCCGCAACGCAGCGGCAGGCCCGCCCGCCGCGCAAGCTGACCGATCGCGTAGTTTGAGATTACGGGCTCGGGCATGCCAAAGGTCGGTGCGCCCGACTTCAGCGACATCGACGACAGGAAGTTGCCGAGCACGAACGGCGCCCCGGCGCGGACCAGCTGCGAATAGGCGCACACCATCATGGCCTCGGCCATGGCCTGCGCAACCGACGCTGCCGTCGAGACCGGCCCCATTGCGCCGGAAAGGATGAAGGGCACGACGATGATCCCCTGCCCGCGCCCGCAATAGACCCGGATCGCTTCCGTCACCACCTTGTCCACCAGCAGGGGAGAGTTGGTGTTGACGTTTCCAAGGATGACGCAGTGTTCGTCCATGACGTCGGTGCCGAAAAGTATCTCGGCCATGTCCACGCTGTCCTGCGCGCGGCTCATTTCAGTGATGGCGCCCAGATGAGGTTTGTCGCTCAGCGTCATGTGCGCAAACAGCATGTCCAGATGACGCTTGCTGACGGGAACGTCGCACGGCTCGCAGGTGACAAACCCGCCATGGTGCAGGTTCGGATGCAGGTAGGTCAGGCGAACGAGATCCTCGAATGCCTTGATGTCCCCGTAGCGCCTGCCGTTTTCGAGATCGCGGACAAACGGAGCACCGTAGATCGGAGCAAAGACCTGATTGACACCGCCGATCGTGACCGAGCGTTCGGGGTTTCGGGCAAGCTGCGTGAACTCGCGCGGCGCCTTTGCGCAGAGGCTGCGGATCCAGTCCGCCGGCGCGCGCACGATATCCCCGTCGATCGTCGCTCCTTCGCGCGTCCACAGTTCAAGCGCCTCGGAATCATCGCGAAAGGCAATGCCGACATCCTGCATGATCCAGTCCACCTGGCCTTCCAGGCGGCTCAACTGTTCCTCGTCGAGCGGATCGAAATACGGCAACTGGCGGCGGATGAAGGGCGACGCAACCGCGCCCTCCGGTCCGGTGTTTTGCGCTCGCGACTGCCGGCTGCGTCGGGCCATGAAACATCTCCGCATATGTTTCAGTGCATATTAATACCGCTGCAAAACCCTGTAATGCTTGAAAATGGGAATGCTTTGGATAATCTGAAATTATGCAAAAACCCTGGAATATGCTCTCCTCGCCGCGGCATCTGGTTGTATTCGAGGCTGCAGCGCGGTGCGGATCCTTTACCCGGGCGGCGGAAGAACTGACCATTCAGCAACCCGCGGTCAGCGCGGCAATCCGCCAGTTGGAGGAGAGTCTCGGCGCCAAGCTCTTCGCCCGAGCGCACCGGCAGGTCAGTCTCACCGCCGCCGGTGAGCGGCTGTTCTCCGATGTGACCAAGGCCTTTGAGCAACTGACCCACTCGGCCGAGGCCATCCGGCAGGTGCAGCGCGGTGACTATGTCACGCTCAACGCGTCGACCGCGTTCAACAACTACTGGATGCTGCCGCGACTGTCGGCGCTGCAATCCCTGCACCCGGAGATCGATCTGCGCCTGCAGTCGAGCGACAGGGAGCCGGACATCGACACGGAGAACATCAGTCTGGCCATCCGGCGCGGCGACGGAAACTGGCCGGGCTGCGAAAGCGCACTGATTGCGACCGAGGTCATCTATCCGGTTGCGGCGCCGAATGTGATGAGCGCGGCGGTGAACCTCAAGGGCATCCCCGGCCTCTTGCACCAGCGACTGATCCATCTCGAGGAACCCATTCGCGAACGCCCGCACTGGCGCGACTGGTTCGCTCATTTCGGTGTGCGGACTCCGATCCCGGAAGGTGGCTTGCGGCTCAACGATTACGCGCTGGTTCTGCAAGCGGCGATGGCCGGGGAAGGGTTTGCCTTTGGCTGGAAACACCTGGCCGACGAGCTCATCCGGCAGGGCCTGCTGGCCGGACGGAAAGAGTGGTCATGGCGGACCGGAAACGGATTCTACCTTGTCTGGTCCAGGAACCGTCCGCTTGCGGACCATGCGGCACGGGTCCGGGAATGGATCCTGTCCGAGTACGCCGGGGCGTCACACGAAAGTTGAGCAAGCAGCGCGATACGGTGGCGCAAACAGATGATGCCAGATCCGCGGCGGCGGTCACGGCACGCGATCAGCAAATCAGTCCTTCAGGAAGTCGTCGATGAGGCGCATACACCGCTTCCAGGCCGGGTCGGTGACAGGAAGGATATGGTTCGCGGTCTCGAGTGTCACGAAACGGGCATCCCGTATGCCGGCAGCCAGTTCCTGCCCCTGCTCGAACGGCACCCCCACCTCGTTTCTTGAATGAATGGCAAGTGTCGGCGCCTCGACATCGGCCAAGATCCCGCGAACATCGACATCGCCGTGTGCCATCAGGATCTCGGCTGCGTTTTCCGGCGAGGCTGTCTTCTGTTGCAAGTCGGTGAACCAGGTCTGGCTCTCGGCCGGTGCATCGGGCATGTAAATCGTGGTGAACATTTGCCTGACGGCCTTGTTGTCGCTTCCCCATCCCGAGCGGATCAACGCGCAGCGCGCCTCACCGACGACAATCGAGTCGGGTTCGTCTCGACATCGCCAGCCGCGGGCGTATCCGCCCAGCAGGATCAGTTTCGTCACCCGTTCCGGAAATCGTGCCGCGAAGGCGACGGCCTTGGCACAGCCTTGCGAAACGCCAAGCAGCGGGAAACTTTCCAGCCCCAGGGCATCGACGACCGCCTCAAGATCCTCAACCTGCCGGTCGAGGCTGTAGTCGGTGACCTCCCAGGACGAAAGCCCATTGCCCCGTGCATCGTACCGGATGAATCGGTGCGCGCCGGCCAGCTCCTTGAAAGTGTGCTTCCAGACCGGGCTTTCCCAGTCGAACTCCAGATGATTCAACCAGTTGGCGGCCTTGACCAATGGCGGCCCGGATCCCGCAGTCGCGTAGGCGATACGGGTGCCATCGGCGCTATGGCAGAACCGGATGTCCTGGGCCGGCGGTGCTGATGTGTCCTCGATACCCGCAGAAGCCGCCTCGCCGACCATCCCGGCCTCGACGACAGGGGCGACAAAACGAAATCCGTGTCCATGTACTGTCTTGACGTAGCGCTGGCTCTTACCGTCGTCCCCGAGTGCGCGTCGGACCGATCGGACCGCACTTGACATCGCGGCCTCCGAGATGAAACGGCCCTCCCAGATCGACGTGATCAATTCACCCTTGGAGACTGCGCGGTCGCGGTTCTCGACGAGGTGCACAAGCAACTCGAAAACCTTCGGCTCAATCGGCACCGAAGTGCCGTCGTCAGATAGCTCTCTGACCGCCGTATCCAGCACGAATGTGTCGAAAAGATACTTCATAATCTCAGTATAGCTGCACAAAGCCGAAGGGCACCGGACTCGCTCCTCAGAAGTCATCTGCGATTACAGCAGGTAAGATCGATCGGCGGCAATCACCAGAGCTTCCCCAGAATATCTGCAGGTCGCCTGCAAGATTCGTCGACACATCCACACTATCTACATCGCCGTTCCCGACGTTGCGCTGTCAGCACACCGTCTGACGCCGCACATCGGTGAGAACCATGAACACGAAAGGAAAATCAGATGACCGATCAAACTGCAACAGGACCCGTCAACAATGGCGTCGACGTCGAGGCGTTGGTCGGCGCCCGCCAAGCCATCGAAGCCATGCCGGCGGTCGGCAACTTCACCTGGCGCGCGCGCTGCAAATGGATTGACGGCGTACACAGCCGCTCGACGATCGAGGGCTTTTTCGGACTCGGCGACGAACAGGCCCGGAAAACGCCGCACACCGTCGACGCCGATCACCCGGAGCAATTCGCCGCCACCGACCTGGGCCCGACGCCGGTCGAAATCGTCCTGTCGGCACTGGCCAGTTGCCTGACGGCTGGCGTGGCTTCTGTAGCGCAGAACCGTGGGATCCAGCTCAAGTCCGTAGAGGCGAAGGTCGAAGGTGACCTGGACCTCGCCGGCATTCTCGGCGCAAATGCGGATGTGCGGAACGGGTTCAGTGCCATTCGTGTTTCATTCGAGATCGACGCCGATGCGAAGCCCGACGAGATCGCTGCATTGGTCGCGCAATCACAGAAGCGCTCTGCCGTCTTCGACATCGTCACCAACCCCACGAACGTGCACGTCACGGTCGCCTGACCTGGCAGCGGCGAAACACGAGAGGTTTGAGTGTCGTGAAACCCGTAACCACCGTCATCGTCGGCGCCGGTCAGGCCGGGCTCGCCATGAGCCGCGAACTGTCATGCCGCAACGTTGATCATCTGGTGATTGATCGCGGCACCGTCGCCAACGCCTGGCGCACTGACCGATGGGAGAGCCTCCGCCTGCTCACGCCCAACTGGGCAAACGCATTGCCGGGTGACCCCGATCGCAGTTCCGAACCGGACGGCTACATGCCGGTCTCCGAATTGGTGGCGCGGTTCGACGCCTATGCACGCCAGATCGATGCTCCGGTGCAAGGTGACACCGAGGTGCTTCGCGCAAGCGGCACTGACGGCGGTTTCCTGGTCGACACAAGTCAGGGACCCTTCCGCTGCCGGACACTTGTCATGGCAACCGGAGCCTGCGCCCGTCCGAACGTCCCGGCAATCGCGGACGCTGTCCCGTCCGGCATCTTCCAGACCACCCCTTCGACCTACAAACGACCGGGTGATCTGCCTGAAGGTGGTGTGCTTGTCGTCGGCGCATCGGCATCCGGCGTGCAGCTCGCACGCGAGATTCATGCTTCGGGACGCCCGGTGACGCTCGCCGTAAGTTGGCATATCCGGCTGCCACGAACCTATCGCGGTCGCGATATAGAATGGTGGCTGGATGCGATAGGCGTGCTGGACGAGCGATACGACGAAGTTGAGGATCTGGAGCGTGCGCGCCACACGCCCTCACCACAACTGATCGGCGGGCCCGAATCCGTCGACCTCAACGCGCTGCAGGATCTGGGCATCGAGATTGTCGGCCGACTGATGGACATTCGCAACGGCGTGGCATTGTTCTCCGGAAGCCTTGCAAACGTCTGCGCCTCGGCCGATCTGAAGATGAACCGCTTCCTCGACACGATCGATGCCTGGATCGCGGATCGTGGGCTCGAAAACGAGCTTCCGCCGCCGCATCGGCCAGCATCGACGCGTCTGCCGGACGTGCCAGCACTCGGTCGGAATCTGAGAGACCGCAGGTTCCGCTCGATCGTCTGGGCCACGGGCTACCGGCCTGACTTCTCGTGGGTCGACCTGCCGGTCTTCGATGGGCGGTGGCGGCTCTGCCACGAGGGTGGCATTGTCAAGGCGCCGGGCCTCTACGTCATGGGTCTGACATTCATGCGTCAGCGCAAATCCCACCAGATCTCGGGCGTCGGTGATGATGCTCGCGACCTCGCAGCTCACCTGGTGAATCATCTGGACAATCGCCGGGCAGCTTGATCAGTTGTAGACCAAAGGAGAGTCCGGGTGCTTCGTCCAATCTTTTCCCGCGATACCTATGATGTGATCATCGTCGGCGCCGATGCCATTGCGACCGGTCTTTACGAAACGCTGAAGCGCGAAACGATGGCGCGGATTGGCGTGTAGTGGATAGCTCCGGCGCGAAGCTTCCGATTGCCGCCGCTTTGGCCGTCGTAATCCGCAACGATGAGGTCCTGCTCGTCCGGCGGGAAAATCCTCCCGACGAGGGCCTTTGGGGATTTCCCGGCGGCAAGATCGAGCCGGGTGAGAAAGTTGCAAACGCGGCTGTCCGGGAGCTGCGTGAAGAAACCGGCGTAGAGGCGATTCCAATCAGGGTCTTCACCGCAGTCGATGTCCTGGACGACGATGGCGCCGTATTCCATCATTTTGTTCTGATCGCCGTTCTGTGCCAATGGGTTGAGGGGGAACCGGTCGCGTGTGATGACGCCACAGATGCGCGCTGGGTGTCACTCTCGATGCTCGGACGGAACGACATGCCCCTCAGCGCGGACGTCGCCGATGTCGCGCGTCAGGCCGGGCAGATCATCAAGGCCGGCACAAGCTGACCCCCGGGACGAACTAGGGCCCCACCGTTTCCGCGACTGAATCCGCCGAGGGCAAATGACGCGCCAGGTAGTCCTTCAGCGCGGACTCCGATCCGCCGTCATCTCCCAGCATGGTCTCCTTCCAGGCGTTCACTTCGAAGGTGACAATTTCCATTTCCCACACACACCCGATGACTTCGTTTATCCCTGGGCCGAATTCCGTTGGAGCGGACCAGGGTGCGCGCATCTGATCGATATTGGCGAGCACGCTTCCCCATTGCCAATAGAAGACCGGCGAAACAACTGCGACTTCGGCAAAGTGAACGATCTGGAAGCCGGCCCCGTGATTGCGGTCCGCATCGTCCAGCGCACCCGCGTCGGGAAGCCGCCGGATGGCTGCGTCGAATGCGGCTGATTGAACGTTCTCATCAAACGTTCTGCCGTCCGACAGGATGGCATAACGCTTGAGACGCCATCCGTCGCGTTCGGCGGTCGGCAGGGACAACACTGTCCGCCACTCGAATGGCATCAGGTGATTCATTTCACGTCCTCAGTGGCAGTCGTTACTGAATTGGAGCTGCCCGGTACACAATTCAAGCCTGACAGCAGCTTCAGCCGCGCAACCGCTGATTTCGCTGCCACTAATTACGTATTTACCGCTGTATCGTTACATGTGGTAGAGGATGCTAATTGGACACGCCTACCGTCCGCCAACGACTGCACCGGGATGACCATGAGCCAATACCAGGACTACCTGAAAGAGATTGAGGATCGCAAAGCGCAAGGGCTCAGCCCGAAGCCTATCGAGGATGGTGCGCTCCTGAAGGAAGTCATCGCGCAGATAACCGATCACGAGAGCGAGCACAGGAAGGATTGCCTGCAATTCCTCATCTATAACACTCTGCCGGGCACGACGAGCGCCGCCGGCGAGAAGGCGCGGTTTCTGAAACAGATCGTTCTCGGCGAAATAACGGTTGAGGAAATCACGCCCGCATTTGCGTTTGAGCTTCTGTCGCACATGAAGGGCGGGCCGTCGGTCGAGGTGTTGCTGGATCTCGCACTTGGCGAAGATACCGGGATCGCAAAGGGCGCTGCCGAAGTTCTGAAGACCCAGGTTTTCCTCTATGAGGCCGACACCAACCGGATTAAGGCGGCTTTCGAGGCCGGCAACCCCATCGCCCGGGACATTCTCGAAAGCTACGTTCAAGCAGAGTTCTTCACCAAGCTTCCCGACGTCGAAGACGAGATCAAGGTTGTCACCTATCTCGCTGCCGAGGGCGATATTTCGACGGATCTCCTGTCGCCTGGCAATCAGGCCCACTCGCGGGCCGACCGCGAACTGCATGGCCAGTGCATGATGTCGGAGCGGGCGCAGAAAGAAGTCGAGGCATTGAAGCTCCAGCACCCCGGCAAGCGGGTCATGCTGGTCGCCGAGAAAGGCACGATGGGTGTCGGCTCCTCGCGGATGTCCGGGATCAACAATGTGGCTCTCTGGACTGGCAGACAGGCAAGCCCCTACGTGCCTTTCGTGAACATTGCCCCCGTGGTTGCCGGTACGAACGGAATCTCGCCGATTTTCCTGACCACCGTTGGAGTGACCGGCGGAATCGGGGTGGACCTCCAGAACTGGGAGAAGGTGCTGGACGAGGACGGCAACCCGATCCTGAACAATGATGGCAATCCGATCCTGGAGCAGCGCTATTCGGTAGAGACCGGCACGGTCCTGACAATCAACACCAGGAAAAAGAAGCTCTACAACGAAGCGGGCGACGAAGAACTCGTCGATATGGCCTCTTCGTTCACGCCGCAGAAGTTGGAGTTCATGAAGGCGGGCGGGTCCTATGCCATCGTCTTCGGAAAGAAACTTCAGACCTTTGCCGCCGATACCCTTGGCATCGAGGCCCCGCTGGTTTTTGCGCCTTCGAAAGAAGTCAGTCATGAGGGGCAGGGCCTCACCGCGGTCGAGAAGATCTTTAACGCCAATGCGCTGGGCGTGGCCCCCGACAAGGTTCTGCATGCCGGGTCGGACGTGCGCGTCAGGGTGAATATCGTCGGTTCGCAGGACACGACCGGGCCCATGACCGCGCAGGAACTGGAGGCGATGGCCGCGACCGTGCTTTCGCCCGGCGTTGACGGTGCCTACCAATCCGGTTGCCACACCGCGTCGGTCTGGGATCTCAAGGCGCAGGCCAACACGCCTAAGCTCATGGCGTTCATGCACAAGTTCGGACTGATCACCGGGCGCGATCCCAAAGGCGTGTATCACGCGATGACCGACGTCATCCACAAGGTCCTGAATGACATCACGGTGGACGACTGGGCAATCATCATCGGTGGCGACAGCCACACGCGAATGTCGAAGGGTGTCGCCTTCGGCGCGGATTCCGGCACCGTGGCGCTGGCGCTCGCGACCGGCGAGGCAACGATGCCGATCCCGGAATCGGTCAAGGTCACCTTCAAGGGCGAGATGGCAGGCCACATGGACTTCCGCGATGTCGTCCACGCGACCCAAGCGCAGATGTTGCAGCAGTTTGGCGACAATGTCTTCCAGGGCCGGATCATCGAAGTCCACATCGGCACGCTGCTGGCCGACCAGGCTTTCACGTTCACCGACTGGACGGCGGAAATGAAGGCAAAGGCGTCGATCTGCATCTCTGAAGACGAAACACTCATCCGGTCACTGGAGATCGCGCGGAACCGAATCCGGATCATGATTGACAAGGGCATGGACAACGAGGCCCGGATGCTCCAGGGCCTCGTCGACATCGCCGAAAATCGGATTGCTCAGATCAGGTCGGGCGAGAAACCGGCCCTGAAGCCCGATGACAACGCAAAATACTTCGCCGAAGTCGTCGTTGACCTCGATGAGATCAACGAGCCGATGATTGCCGATCCGGATGTCGATAACGCAGATATTTCAAAGCGTTACACCCATGACACCATCCGGCCGATTTCCTTTTATCAGGCCGAAAAGAAGGTGGACCTCGGTTTTGTGGGATCCTGCATGGTGCACAAGGGCGATGTGAAGATCGTCGCCCAGATGCTGCGCAACCTCGAGGCGGAACACGGCAAGGTCGAGTTCAAGGCTCCGCTCGTCGTAGCGGCGCCTACCTACAACATCATCGACGAACTGAAGGAAGAAGGCGACTGGGAGATCCTGCAGAAATACTGCGGGTTCGAGTTCGATGACGCCGCACCGAAGCAGACGGCGCGCACGGAGTATGAGAACATCCTCTACCTCGAACGGCCCGGCTGTAACCTCTGCATGGGCAATCAGGAAAAGGCGGCCAAGGGCGACACCGTTCTGGCGACATCGACCCGTCTGTTTCAGGGACGTGTCGTGGCCGATTCGGAGAACAAGAAGGGCGAGTCGCTTCTGGGATCGACGCCCGTCGTTGTCCTGTCCGCCATTCTGGGCCGGACGCCGACTCTGGACGAATACAAGTCCGCCGTGCAGGGCATCGACCTGACCAAGTTTGCCCCGCCGACACAGAAACCGCTGGACACGCGATCAGTGCACTTCTGAGTTCTCTGACACGAGGGAGCGCTTGTCCATCGCGCTTAGCGTCGGACCGGAAGCGCATTGCCGATCGCCATGAAGATGGCGCGACGTGGGAGCTTCAATTGGTTGCATGGACAGGACCGCGTGGCTTTTCCCGGCAAACGCTGCATGTTTCATGGCAAGAGAACTGCTCCCAAATTGCCGTGGCAGGCTCCGGGAGTATCGGCATCCGGGCAGCGATAAACGCCTCCTGACCGGATATCTCCAGATACATGGGAAGGTGTTCTTGTCTCGAACGCGCAGGGACCGCCATTGGTTCGAGGTCGACGGATTTAGACAGCCGCCCATCAAACTCTGATCGACGGATCAGTGAGATTTATATGCTGCTGCTTCAGAGGAGACGGTATAGGTATTCCAACGTCGAGTCGTGGCCGGACCTTTAGGGGGGTGCATCTTGCCTTGTTGCTCAATTCTGGCCTTTGCCAGACATGTCACTGCAGCGGTTGCGATCGCGTCGGCCGCGGCTGTTTTCACAATCACGGCTGCAATGGCGAAAGACGGGCTCGAGAGTTCGTGGCGCGGATACTACCACTGTCAACAAGGCCGCACGCCGGTGGCAATTCGCCTCAAGCTGAGCGAAAAAGGGCGGGGAAACGCCGTCTTCAGTTTCGGCGGCAGTGGTTTGCCGCGCGGCGAATTTGCGCTTTCCGCAGAATACGATGCATCCAGACGAGAATTGAAGCTTAGACCCAGCCGCTGGATCCGAAGGCCAAGCGGATATTCGATGGTCGGTGTGAAAGGGCGTTTCTCGTCAGACCGTCAAAAATTTTCCGGCCGTATTCTGAGTTCCGGTTGCGGCCAAATCACCCTGTCGCGCAATCGTGGAGACTTGCCGGATAAGGCACGCAGAACCGAGGCGAAGAAGAAACCGCGCAAAGTGGCGCCGGGCAGCGCACCCCAGACCGGTTCCACGGCTCATCTCAGCGACAAACAGAGGGCCGCACTTGTCGACATTTCCGGCAACTGGGTGGGGCTCACCTTCTGCACGGTCAACAAGGAAGCAGAGCCGATACGCATGACAATCCGGGCTCTCGGCAACGCGCGATACGACGCGGAGACCACGATCGACTACCGCTATCGCGAGCTGTCGTCTCGCGACCGGATCCAGCCGCCGAAAAATCGCCGGGCTCTCGATCCGTACTACTTCATCGATCCGGAGACCGGCAAGCCGGGGCGGGGAAGGGTCAGGCTGTCCAGTATCGACGAGATATTCTCTCTCAGGGGCGAACCGCTCTACATGCATCTGGCGATCTACGGAACCTGCGACCAGGCTGTCCTGATGAAGTTCAAGCCGATTGACGGTCTCGGCGGTGCCTACAAAACCTGGAATTCCCTGCCCGGCCGTTGTAAGGGCTTCGCGACATGGCACGATGATGCCAGAAAGGCCCGTGATCGTGTCAGGGCATTGCTGAACAAGAACCGCGCGTTTGTCGAGACCTCGCCTCAATTGCCCAGGTTGACCGACATTCTCTTTGACGATGCGCACTTTCGAAAATCGTTCGGTACCACGATCGACGCCATGGGACCGCGCCGGTTCGAGGCGCTTGTTCGCCAGATCTCCGAGTGTGTGGTGTATCTCGCCGACGATGACGCGGGCCTGAAGGCCAGGCTAGAAGGTCAGTTGTTCCAACGGCGGCGCATGCGGGACTACAAGGCGGTCCACTATGCAAAGGGAGCGTTGCGTTTCTTCGATCGTGGCACTCCATTGGTCACGTCATTCACGCAGCTGTCGGCCCGGCAGAAAGCACGAAGAGCAAGCGCTGTGAAGATACGCAGCCTCGTGGCGGGGCTGGATGGCCTGAAGACGTCAAAGGCCTTGATGTCCACGGTGCGACAGGATGGAGATCTGTTCGGCGATCTCAATTCGGACGCTCTTCAGGAGGCCGTGACGGCGGTTCGAAGCCGGCTCACTTTGCTCAAAGGTGTTGCCTCCAGCGCAGAGGATGCGGAGGAAACCCAGGACCGGAGCCCGCCGCCCGCGGTCGTCACCAGCGATGCCATGGACGGCTATGGAATGATCTGGCCGCAGTTCGGTCATTTCACATACGTAAGGCTGGCCGATCTGACTGTGGCGGGATGCCGTCGGACAATCTCGATGCGCGTCCGCCTGCGTTCGTCACTTTATTTGGCCCACCTGACAAAGGCCGCCTATCAGAAAAGGTTCTGGGACGACACACTCCGGGCGATCCATCGCCACTGCTTCGACCTCGGCGCCAGGCGTATTCCGATCAAAGTGAATGTCGAGTTTCTCATGAACGAGAAACCGGTGGCAGCGGTAACCATCCGGCAATCCAGGATGAACGCGGCGATCAACTTCGACGTGCGCAATGCGGCGGGCTTCGTTCCACACCCCGCCACGTCACCATTGCACGTGTTCGATGGAGTTGCCGCGAACTTTCTTCGCACCGACATCGGGCCTGGCGGCGAGAGTCTGCCCAAGACCGATATCAGAGATATCGAGAAACTGGCGCAGCAGGGCGATGTGGATGCTCTCGCAGCCCTGATCCGGTTTCCAGCCGGCTTGCGTGCCAAGGTCGATGGAAAGGTGGCGCGCAATCTTTGGTACGGTGACCCGAGTTGGGGCGCAGGTGATCTGGATGAGGCGGCGGCTGTGAAGGCCGTCGAAGCCGGAAGCACCCTCGCCGCTTACATGTACGCCAACAGTCTCATGCGGCGGCATTCCTTCATGGCGGCCAACCACCAGAAGGGCTGGTCAGGCGTTCCGGCTTCTGTCAAATCCGCCTTCATCGATGCTTATGGGCGAGCCGTCGCCGGCGGGTTTTACTGGACCTGGTACGTGGGACAGGCGGTTGATCACTACGGGATCCCTGTCGAAACGACGATCGCGGACATTCGACGCACTGGATTGGCGGGCCCGATAAGGCGCCGTATCACAGCGACACCCAGCAAAGATTTGACTGGAGCCTCGGCACTGGCCGCCGTGCGCTCCTACATTGTGAGACACTGCAGCAATTTTCACCGCATTTGGGATCTGTCGGAAGCCCGCGCCGGAGGTTACGCCATCATCGGAGCGGCATTGGCTGATTTCCGCACGCGCGGCTCGGCCTGTATCGCCAGTCTGACCGTCGGCTGGACGACAACATTTACACACAGGGTCGAGCGCATAAGCGAGTTGCAGTGCAAGCCGGATGGCGCCGGGCGGAACTGTTCCGTGAAAGTTCATCTCAGTTGCGATTGGGACTCCACGGACACGACACGCGACGGACAAGCCGCCAATAAGCTCATTTTGAACGGGCTCTGCCGCGCGGCGGAATTTCCGACGCCGGTACGCGGGCGCTTTACGCGCCGGCAGGATGGCAAGTGGCAGATTGTGGGCAAGCTAAGGGTGGCGCCCTGACCAACAAAAAACCCCGCGCTAAGGCGGGGTTTTCGATTGGTTGCGGGGGTAGGATCGCGTGGTGTTTCCCGGCGAACGCCGTGAGCCCCGGAAGCACCCGCGGCCTCGGGCGAAGCGATCGCATGATCGCGAAGACCCGAGGATCCAACGCGTCGATTTCGCCGGGCCCTCGGGTCAGGCCCGAGGGCAACGCAACGACATAAAAAACGGCCCCGAGGGGCCGTTTTTCAAGTGTAAGCGTTGGTTGCGGGGGTAGGATTTGAACGTCTTTCTCCCACTGCGTCGGGCAGAGCCCTCCTTGCGGGCCCCTGATAAGGTTCAAATCGCACACCGCCCTGACCAACAAAAAACCCCGCGCTAAGGCGGGGTTTTGAATTGGTTGCGGGGGTAGGATTTGAACCTACGACCTTCAGGTTATGAGCCTGACGAGCTACCGGGCTGCTCCACCCCGCGTCAAACCGTGTCCGATCAGCGGCTGGCTGCACAAGCGTCTGAGTGCAGTCGGAATCGTGAAAGAAGGGATGTCTGATGATGGCGCTTATGGCGCCCGCTCTCGCCGCTTTCGCGTTGCGGATCGATCTGTTCTTTGCAGACCTGGCAACGACCTACTCTCCCGTGCCTTAAGACAAAGTACCATCGGCGCTGAGGAGTTTAACGGCCGAGTTCGGGATGGGATCGGGTTCAGGCTCCTCGCTATAATCACCAGGCCGGCAAAAAACAGATTTGCCGTGCCGCGTGCGCGGTTAAGGGGATGCGGAACAATTCTGGAGTTCGTTGTCGGAATTCGTTGTCTGCTTCGCTGTCAATGCCTCGGATGAGCATTGAGTAATGAGAGCAATCAAGCCAATCGAGCTATTAGTACCGGTAAGCTTCACACATTGCTGCGCTTCCACACCCGGCCTATCAACGTGGTGGTCTTCCACGACTCTCAAGGGAGAACTCGTTTCGAGGGGGGCTTCCCGCTTAGATGCTTTCAGCGGTTATCCCGTCCGTACATAGCTACCCTGCTATGCGGCTGGCGCCACAACAGGTCCACCAGAGGTACGTCCACCCCGGTCCTCTCGTACTAGGGGCAGCTCCTCTCAATTCTCCTACACCCACGGCAGATAGGGACCGAACTGTCTCACGACGTTCTAAACCCAGCTCACGTACCACTTTAATCGGCGAACAGCCGAACCCTTGGGACCTGCTCCAGCCCCAGGATGTGATGAGCCGACATCGAGGTGCCAAACAACGCCGTCGATATGGACTCTTGGGCGTCATCAGCCTGTTATCCCCGGAGTACCTTTTATCCGTTGAGCGATGGCCCTTCCACACGGGACCACCGGATCACTATGACCGACTTTCGTCTCTGCTCGACCTGTCAGTCTCGCAGTCAGGCAGGCTTATGCCATTGCACTCGACAGCTGATTTCCGACCAGCCTGAGCCTACCATCGCGCGCCTCCGTTACTCTTTGGGAGGCGACCGCCCCAGTCAAACTACCCACCACGCAGGGTCCCGGACCCGGGTTCACGGGCCGCGGTTAGACATCAATGCAGATAAGGGTGGTATTTCAAGGGTGACTCCACAAGAGCTGGCGCCCCTGCTTCAAAGTCTACCACCTATCCTACACATGCCGGCACTAATGCCACTGCGAAGCTGTAGTAAAGGTTCACGGGGTCTTTCCGTCTAACCGCAGGAACCCCGCATCTTCACGGGGAGTTCAATTTCACTGAGTCTGCGTTGGAGACAGTGGGGAAGTCGTTACGCCATTCGTGCAGGTCGGAACTTACCCGACAAGGAATTTCGCTACCTTAGGACCGTTATAGTTACGGCCGCCGTTTACCGGGGCTTCAATTCGGAGCTTGCACCCCTCCTCTTAACCTTCCGGCACCGGGCAGGCGTCAGACCCTATACGTCGCCTTGCGGCTTCGCAGAGCCCTATGTTTTTACTAAACAGTCGCCACCCCCTGGTCTGTGCCCCCCACGCCTGGTTGCCCAAGCATGGGGCCCCCTTCTCCCGAAGTTACGGGGGCATTTTGCCGAGTTCCTTCAACGCAGTTCTCTCAAGCGCCTTGGTATTCTCTACCATTCCACCTGTGTCGGTTTCGGGTACGGTCTAATGTGGGGGCTATTTCCTGGAACACCTTCGCTGCATCCCCAATCCAATAAGGGAATACAACTTACAGCATTCGTCACCACCCACTGGCCTGGGAATATTAACCCAGTTCCCATCGACTACGGCTTTCGCCCTCGCCTTAGGGGCCGGCTAACCCTGCGCAGATTAGCTTTACGCAGGAACCCTTGGAATTTCGGCGAGAGTGTCTCTCACACTGTTTATCGTTACTCATGTCAGCATTCTCACTTCCGATACCTCCAGGCGCCCTCACGGGTCACCCTTCACAGGCTTACGGAACGCTCCGCTACCGCGCGTCAAAGACGCACCCGCAACTTCGGTACATGGCTTAAGCCCCGTTACATTTTCGGCGCAGGGACCCTTATTTAGACCAGTGAGCTGTTACGCTTTCTTTAAAGGATGGCTGCTTCTAAGCCAACCTCCTGGTTGTTTTGGGATCCTCACATCCTTTCCCACTTAGCACATGATTTAGGGACCTTAGCTGGCGGTCAGGGCTGTTTCCCTTTCCACTACGGACCTTAGCACCCGCAGTGTGTCTGCCGCGAGTACTTCTCGGTATTCGGAGTTTGGTTAGGTTTGGTAAGCCGTTGGGGCCCCCTAGCCCATCCAGTGCTCTACCCCCGAGAGAATAAACGCGACGCTCTACCTAAATAGATTTCGCGGAGAACCAGCTATCTCCAGGTTTGATTGGCCTTTCACCCCTAGCCACAAGTCATCCCCCAATTTTTCAACATTGGTGGGTTCGGTCCTCCAGTGCGTGTTACCGCACCTTCAACCTGCTCATGGCTAGATCACCTGGTTTCGGGTCTAATCCATCGAACTCGATCGCCCTATTCAGACTCGCTTTCGCTGCGCCTACACCTAACGGCTTAAGCTTGCTCGATAAATTAAGTCGCTGACCCATTATACAAAAGGTACGCCGTCACCATTTCAGGCTCCGACTGTTTGTAAGCATTCGGTTTCAGGGTCTATTTCACTCCCCTCGTCGGGGTGCTTTTCACCTTTCCCTCACGGTACTTGTTCACTATCGGTCGCTGAGGAGTACTTAGGCTTGGAGGGTGGTCCCCCCACGTTCAGACAGGATTTCACGTGTCCCGCCCTACTCGAGTCCCACTGTTTTCAACACCTGTACGGGGCTATCACCCTCTAAGGCCTAACTTTCCAGAAAGTTCCAGTTAGAAAACAGCAGGCACTGGCCTGGTCCGCGTTCGCTCGCCACTACTTGCGGAGTCTCGGTTGATGTCCTTTCCTCTGGGTACTTAGATGTTTCAGTTCCCCAGGTTCGCCTCATGCACCTATGTATTCAGTACATGATAACCCCGAAGGGTTGGGTTTCCCCATTCGGAAATCCACGGATCA
>CBDHYJ010000080.1:117500-191968 GCA_965275905.1 Hyphomicrobiales bacterium
GCCCGCCATTATCGCGGTGATGATCCTGCTTGCCACGCGCCGAGCCTTTCCACTGACAGGTTTGGCCTACGCGTTGATCTGGGTTCACTGCGTGATCCTCCTGGTCGGCGCCCACTACACTTACGCGGAAGTGCCGGCGTTCAACTGGCTGCGCGACACCTTCGATCTGTCGCGCAATCACTATGACCGTGTTGGCCATTTCGCCCAGGGCTTCGTGCCCGCCATCGTCGCGCGGGAACTGCTGATCAGGCTGACACCGCTCAGGCCGGGAGGCTGGCTGTTCGCAATCGTCACCCTGTCATGCCTTGGAATCTCTGCCGCCTATGAGCTGCTCGAGTGGGCGGCGGCGGCCGCCACCGGCGAAGCGGCGGACGCCTTCCTGGCCACACAGGGCGATGTCTGGGATACCCAGAAGGACATGGCTCTCGCCCTGATTGGCGCAGCTCTGGCCCAGCTCACGCTGGGCCGTCTGCATGACAGCCAGATCGGACCTGTAGAGTGAATCACGCGGCCTTGCCGACCTCCTGACCGTTTATGGTCAGACCGTCCGTCCCGGCGCTGACCGGAACCGCTTCGCCATCCTGGATCGCGCCGGCCAGCAGCAGCTCAGCCAATGGATCCTGCAGGCTCTTCTGGATGACCCGCTTGAGCGGCCGTGCTCCATAGGCCGGGTCGTAACCCTTCTGCGCCAGCCAGCCGCGGGCCGCGTCGTCGAGCTCCAGGGTGATCTTCCGGTCCGCCAGCAGGGCCTGCAGCCGCTCGATCTGAATGTCGACGATGGAGTCCATGTGCTCGCGCCGAAGCCTGTGGAACAGGAGGATTTCGTCGAGACGGTTGAGGAACTCCGGCCTGAAGCTCATCCTGACGATATCCATGACCTGGTCACGTACCGCATCGACGTCCTCTCCATCCGGCTGGTTCACCAGGATCTCGGATCCGAGGTTCGATGTCAGGATGATCAGCGTGTTCCGGAAGTCCACGGTCCTGCCGTGGCCATCGGTTAACCGGCCGTCATCCAGCACCTGGAGCAGCACGTTGAACACATCCGGATGAGCCTTCTCGACCTCGTCGAACAGGACCACCTGGTATGGCCTGCGGCGTACCGCTTCGGTCAGGGCGCCGCCCTCTTCATACCCGACGTAGCCCGGCGGCGCGCCGATGAGCCGCGAGACGGCGTGCTTCTCCATGTATTCCGACATATCCAGGCGAACGATGGCCGTGTCGTCATCGAACAGGAACCCGGCGAGCGCCTTGGTCAGCTCGGTCTTGCCGACGCCGGTCGGCCCGAGAAACAGGAACGAGCCCATGGGGCGCGACGGATCCTGCAGCCCCGCCCGGGCACGCCGGATCGCCGCTGAAACGGCGCCGACGGCCTCGTCCTGGCCGATGACGCGGCGGCCGAGTGCCTGCTCCATTTTGAGCAGCTTCTCCCGTTCGCCCTGCAGCATCTTGTCGACGGGAATTCCCGTCCAGCGCGAGACCACCTGGGCGATATGGTTATCGTTGACGGCCTCCTCGACCATCATGTCACCGGCTTCGCCCTCCTCCTCGGTTTCTTCCAGTCGCTTTTCCAGGTCTGGAATAACGCCATAGGACAGCTCGCTTGCACGCTCCAGCCTGCCATCACGCTGGGCGCCGACCAGTTCGTTGCGTGCGGCCTCGAGTTCCTCCTTGAGCTTCTGTGCAGAATTCAGTTTTTCCTTTTCCGCGGTCCAGAGGTCCTCGAGTTCGCGGGCCTTGGACTCAAGGACGGAGAGATCTTCTTCGAGCTTGCCCAGACGCTCCCGCGATCCCTTGTCATCCTCTTTCTTCAGCGCCTCGCGCTCGATCTTGAGCTGGATGATCCGCCGGTCCAGTTCGTCAAGCTCCTCCGGCTTGGAATCCACCTGCATGCGCAGCCTGCTCGCCGCCTCGTCGACCAGATCGATCGCCTTGTCAGGCAGGAAACGATCCGTGATGTATCTGTTCGAAAGGTTAGACGCAGACACGATCGCGCTGTCGGTGATCCGCACACCATGATGGAGCTCGTACTTTTCCTTCAGTCCGCGCAGGATCGAGACCGTGTCCTCGACGGTCGGCTCCGAGATGAACACCGGCTGGAACCGACGCGCCAGTGCGGCATCCTTCTCGACATGCTTGCGGTACTCGTCGAGCGTCGTGGCACCAACGCAATGCAGTTCACCCCGGGCCAGCGCGGGCTTCAGCAGGTTCGACGCATCCATAGCGCCGTCCGCCTTGCCCGCTCCCACGAGCGTGTGCATCTCGTCGATAAACAGGATGATGCCGCCGGCCGCCGCCGTAATTTCCTGCAACACGGATTTCAGACGTTCCTCGAACTCGCCCCGGTACTTGGCACCGGCAATCAGCGCACCCAGGTCGAGCGCCATGAGTTGCTTGTCCTTGAGGCTTTCAGGCACGTCGCCATTCACGATCCGGAGTGCCAGACCTTCTGCAATCGCGGTCTTGCCGACGCCCGGCTCACCGATGAGAACCGGGTTGTTCTTTGTCCGGCGCGACAGCACCTGGATCGTGCGGCGAATTTCCTCATCCCGCCCGATGACCGGATCGAGCTTTCCTTCTCTCGCATCGGTCGTCAGGTCCTGGGCATACTTCTTCAAAGCGTCATAGGCATTTTCCGCCGTCGCGGAATCGGCCGTCCGGCCCTTGCGCAATTCGTTTATGGCTGTGTTCAGGCTGGCCGGTGTCGCGCCGGCCTCTTCCAGGGCACGCGACGCGTCACTCTTTTCGGTCGCGACCGCCAGCAGGAGACGCTCTGCGGTAACAAAACTGTCGCCGGCCTTATTTGCCACTTTTTCGGCCGTCTCGAAAACCCGTGCGGTTTCGGGTGCCAGATAGAGCTGGCCGGCTCCCCCTCCTTCAACCTTGGGCATCTTGGACAGCACCGCTTCAACCCGTTGCAGCGCAATCGCCGGATCGCCTCCAGCGGCCTGGATCAGCCGGGCGGCCAACCCTTCATCGTCGTCGAGCAGAACTTTGAGAATATGGTCCGGCGCGAAACGCTGGTGCCCCTCGCGAAGGGCCAGAGACTGCGCGGCCTGAACGAAGCCGCGCGAGCGTTCGGTGTATCTTTCGAGATCCATCTCACCCTCATAATAATCCACGCCCGTCTGAACCTGATTCACAGCGTACAAACGGCGCAATTAGCTCATCCGCGCTTGCAAAGGCGCGACCTGACAGGCAAAACCCGAAAATCAGCATTCTGCCCGACTCCTGATATGGTGTGGCATTTAGGCCACACAAGGGGTCAGCCGGCATAAACCATGAGATTTTTGCCATGTCTGACACACCGAAGGCCACAATTACCGGATTGTATCGTTACCCAGTGAAGGGCATGAGCCCGGAATCGCTGGAACAGGTCGAACTTACGGAGAAACAGTGTTTTCCCTGTGACAGAATTTTTGCGGTCGAGAACGGCAGCCGGGACTTCGATCCCGCAAACCCGCAGCACTTCCCGAAGATCAAGTTCCTTCAGCTGATGCGCAACGAAAGACTGGCGACTCTGGAAACCCGCTTCGACAGCGAGTCCGGTGCCCTGACGATCCTGCGCGAGGGCCGCCAGGTCGCGGCCGGCAATCTTGATCAGAAGATCGGCAGACAGATCATCGAGCAGTTTCTCGCCGCCTATCTTCCGGACGACATCAGGGGCGCGCCGAGGATTGTCCGTGCGGACGGGCACAATTTCACCGATGTCGAACCCAAGTGGCTGTCGGTCATCAACCTTGCTTCCGTCCGCGATCTCGAGCGCGTCCTGCAAAAGCCGGTCGATCCGCTCAGGTTCAGGGGCAACATCTACATCGACACTGGCGAGCCCTGGAGCGAGTTTCGCTGGATTGGCGAGATGCTGAACGTCGGAGACCGGCCGGCGCTGAAGGTCATGTCGCGCATAGAGCGATGCGCCGCCACCAATGTCGATCCGAAAACCGGAAGTCGGGATATGGCCATCCCCCGCACTTTGATGGGGGCGTTCGGGCACTCCGACATGGGAATCTACGTGTCGGCCCGAACGAACACGGTCATAGCAAAAGGAGAAGAAATCTCGTCCGGCACCTGAGCACCGCTTGGGCTCAATCCGGCTGAGCCGAAAACCGTTTCAGACAGATCGCTCAGCCCGCTTCGGCAACAACCGGATCGTCACCGCCGGATTTCTGCGAAGACGAGCCCTCGCCTGCAACGTCCGACGCGTCCGATCCGGAAGCGGCTTCCGCGTCGGCGGGCGCGCTATCGTCAGCGACCGCTTTCGGCCGCCCTCGGCGCCCTCGCGGCCGCCGGCTCCGGCCATCTGCCTCGCCGTCAGCTTCACCGTTAGCCGCACTGGCATCTCCGTTCTGCACAGGCTGTTCAGCCGGCTGATCGGAGGTCGCCTCGGCAGCGCCGTTGCGCGACTCTTGCGCACCTTCAGGGGCGCTCTCTCCGTTCACGGCGGCGGGTTGAGCGCCGGATCCCGGAACCGGAGCGATATTCTGGCTCTGGTTTTGGTTCTGATTTTGCTGCTGGTTCTGATTCTGCGCCTGAGCATGGGCAATGATGCGCAGGTAATGCTCGGCGTGCTGGAGGTAATTCTCCGACGCGACCGGATCGCCGCCGACCTGGGCATCCCGCGCCAAACCAACATACTTCTCAGCTATCTGTGAAGCCGTACCGCGGATTTTGACGTCCGGCCCGTTACTGTCGTAGGTCCGGTTTGTGGCGCTCTGCTGCTTGCGCCCGCGTCCGCGCGCTCTCTTGTTGTTCTGCCCCTGCCTCATGAGATCACTTTTTCAACGTTCATAAACCTGTTCCAGTTCCAAATCTCCGGACGCAATTGACGCACTCGCCACGGCGAGCGCCGGTACGCCCGTAATATTTGCCTCCCATCTCGACCTGATTTTGACACTACTTCCGGTAGTGCCGGCGTTTTGATAAAACCAAAGCCAAATCTCGGCGCTGAACTGACGCAAGCCTAGTCGTGCGCCGTTCCGCATTTCTTGATTTCTGAACCAGACCTTCGTCTCAACGGCACCTGGAAACCTCGACCAAGAGGAGGTTTCAATATCGCCACGATGATGCCGGAGCCCTTATCTTAACGGTTAAAGCTGTATTTGCCTCGCCCCTAAGGATCTCACACCCACACGCTCTAGCCCGAATCCCTGATTGTCAAACTAGCGGCTAAGTCAGGCATTTCCAACCCTTTTTTCTCTGGCAACCGGCATTTCCGCAGAATGTGTTGCCCATAAGCATCGAGGGGTGCCCGACAGGTCGCTGACTGAGCGAACAACATCGTATCCGCACTGTTGCAACAGTTCTGTGACCGCCTCGAGCTGGCCGGAACCGAGTTCGAGAACAAGGCCACCCCGCCCTGTCAGCCGATGACGCGCTACATGGGCAATATCGCGGTAAGAGTCAAGTCCGTCTGCCCCGCCGTCGAGCGCACGGCGCGGATCATGCCGCGCAACCTCAGGTTCCAGTGCGCCGATTTCGCCGCTCCTGATATACGGGGGATTGGAGAGAATGAGGTCGAATTTCCCGGCAACTGCATCGAGCCAGTTTCCACAGAGAAACGTCGACCGGTCCGCAACGCCATGCCTGCGGGCATTCTCTCTGGCGGTGACAATCGCATCCTGATCGATATCGACAGCAACACCTTCAGCATGCGGCCATTCGCAAAGCAGCGTGATGAGCAGGCAACCGGATCCGGTTCCGAGATCGACGATCAGCGGTGACGCGCCCAACGCATCGACAGGTGCGGACAGCAGTGCCTCGATCATGGTCTCGCTGTCCGGACGGGGATCCAGAGTAGATGGCGAAACCAGGAACCGCCGGCCCCAGAATTCCCGCTCGCCGAGGATACGCGAGACCGGCTCCCGGGACGCCCGGCGCTCAGAAAATCCATCGAGAACCGCAACCGCTTCCGGCGACAGCAATCGATCGGGATCGGATACGAATTGTTCGTGCGAAATGCCGACGGCCGCACAGACGAGCAATCGTGCATCCAGTGCAGCGGAGGCAATGCCCAAATGCTCGAAGCGTTCCCGCAACATCTGCATGGCGGCGGCCACGCCAATGCCGGGCTGAATATCCGCTGTGACGGAGCCTGCGCCGGAATGTGCGCTCCCGTTCATTCGGTCATCGCGGCAAGCTGTGCGGTCTGGGCCTCAACGATCAGCGCTTCCACCACCTCGTCGAGTCCGTCACCGGCAATAATGCGATCCAGTTTGTAGAGCGTGAGGTTGATCCTGTGATCGGTCACCCTGCCCTGGGGGTAATTATAGGTCCGGATCCGCTCCGACCGGTCGCCGGAGCCGACCTGGTCGCGCCGGTCGGCGGCACGGTCATCGGCCATGCGCTGCCGCTCTGCTTCGTAAAGACGCGATCGCAGCACTTTCATGGCTTTTGCCCTGTTCTTGTGCTGCGACTTCTCGTCCTGCTGCGTCACCACGATCCCGGTCGGCAGATGCGTGATGCGGACGGCGCTGTCCGTCGTGTTGACCGACTGCCCTCCCGGACCACTGGCGCGGTAGACGTCGACGCGCAGATCCTTTTCCTCGACTTCGATGTCGACATCTTCGGCTTCCGGCAGCACGGCGACCGTCGCCGCCGACGTATGGATGCGCCCTCCGGATTCCGTTTCCGGGACGCGCTGAACCCGGTGCACGCCGGATTCGTATTTCAGCCGGGCGAAAACACCCTTGCCTGAGATGTTGGCGATGATCTCCTTGTATCCGCCCAGGTCGGCATCGCTCGCCGACATGATCTCAACCTTCCAGCCCTGCAGTTCGGCATATCGCTGATACATGCGGAACAGATCGCCGGCGAACAGGGCTGCTTCTTCCCCACCCGTGCCGGCCCTTACTTCCAGAATGGCGTTCTTCTGATCAGCGGCATCCTTCGGCAGGATCAGAACCTGGATCCTGGTTGCGAGTTGCTCGATGCGTTCGGCGATTTCGTCCAGTTCGCCGCGCGCCAGTTCCGCCATTTCGGCATCGCTTTCAGGATCGTCAATGATCTCCTGCAAGCCGGCCGCCTCGCTCTCGTCTGCGCGCAGCGCCATGACCGCCTCGGCCACAGGGCTGAGTTCGGCATACTCCTTGGACAGTTCCACGAAACGTTCCGAATCCGGCGAGGCCGCCATCTCGGCCTGCACCGCTTCATAGCGATCGAGCATGCGGTCCAGTTTTTCGGTTTTCAGCATTGCAACCCGGCTCATTCATGCATCGGACAGGGGCGTTGGCTTCTTTTAGCTGACAAGACGGCATCGTTCCAAGACTGTGTCACGCTACGCCTAAGCGCGGCGTTCCCGATCCACGGACAGTCCGGAAGCGAGACGGCAGGAGGCCTCGAAACGTCTCAGGCAGACGACCTGTGTAGGCCGGAACGGAGCAACACTCAAGCCTGACCGGCCAGAGCGTGCCTAGCCACCTGCCTTTGCGATCTTGTTTGCCGCAAGCGGATGACCGACCAGGATCTGTCCCGGCTGGCCGAGCACGGCGAAAGGCTTGCGGTCTATGGAGAACTCGAGCGCCCCCGCATCCCGAACGATCAGAACCAGTCCCTTGCCGTCCGGCACGGGGTACGATTCACCCTTCGCCAGAGTCTGGCTGTAGAGAATATCGCCGGTCTGATCTTCGATACGAAGCCAGACATTGCTGCGCGCGCGCAATACGACACGCCCGGCCTGCGCCTCGGCCGGACCCGCGACCGATGCGGAAGGCTTGGCCGCAACCGGCGTTATCGTGGTTGGCGTCTGCTTTTCCTCAGTCTCGCTTTTCGCGGCGTCGTCCTGCAGGGTCGATGCGATCAGCCGGGTCAGTTCCGAAGGCTCAATACCGTCTTCCGGCGCGGTTCCGTCAATCGCCAACGCGGTCTCGACATCGGACTGGCTGACACTCTTCTCGCCGGCGGACGTCGACGCCGCGGCATCCATGGTCTTCTGCTTCACCCGTACCGTTGGCAATGCTGCGTCAAGCGCAGCCCTTCTGTCGGCGACAACGACCGACTTTTGCGGCTTTGCGCGCGGCACCGGTGCGTTCGATCCGGTTATCTCCGGCGCATCATCCGGCGCGGGAGAATCCGTGCTCTCCGCCTCGACAGGCAGCGCCTCGGCAATCTTGATTTCATCGGATGACGTTTGCTGCTGCGTGCCGGCGGTGCTTTCGGCCGAAGCCGGCGTCTTGGTCGCTCGCTCAACGAGACGGTTGGCATTGACCGACAGGGGGTCATCGCTTTGCGGTGTCAGCGCGAGGACCGGCTTGTCGTCCGGAATCGTGGAACGTGCCGTCAGCACCGGACCGTCCTGGAACACCGCCCAGAAGCCGACAACGGCGACGCTGACGATGCCCACGAGCGCGGCCGCCGACCGCATCGAAGCCATCTGGCGCCACCAGGCCGATCGCGTCCCGATCCGATCGATGACCGCCGGCTTGTCCAGGAACGATTGATAGTGCTCGACCAGCGGCTCGCTTTCGAGGCCCAGGAATTTCGCATAACTGCGGACGTACCCGATGACATAGGGCCAGCCCGGCAGTTGATCCATGGCGCCCTGTTCGAGAGCATGAATGTAGGTAGCCTTGATCCTGGTTTCCGCCGCCGCGTCCGCAAGCGTATCCCCGCGCCGCTCCCGCTCGTACTGAAGAAACCAGCCGACTTCACCCGCAGGGTCGAGCTTGCCGTCAGGCTTGTGCCTGAAGCTGCTTCTGCGCGAGCCGCCGTCGTTACCGCCGGCAAGTAAGATTTGCTGTGTCATCAGTGCCCGGTTCCCGAAGGAATTGCCGCCCATACCAGGCTTACTAAAACGCCGCAGTCGAATACCCAGATCAAGCAACCAGCCCCCGAGACGAATCACTTGATAGTACAGGAATAAACCACAATGTAGGGTATCGGCAACAGCCTACAGCAAGATGTTGTGGCTTTGCGCAAAGTTCATGAGCTGCGGGCGGAGGCTGTGATAGGGCTTGTCGAGCAGCGGCAGCAACTCAGCGCCAAGGGCGTCGGCATCCAGCCCCAGGATCATGGATTTAACCGGTCCGATCGCCGCCGGGGCCATCGAGATTGACCGGAACCCGAGCCCGACAAGGGCCATGGCCTCGAGCGGTCTTCCGGCCATTTCGCCGCAAAGATTGAGCGGCACGTCATGCTTCTCGGCAGCCTGGACGACGCGCCTCAGAACCTTGAGCACCACCGGGCTCAGGCTGTCGTACCGGCCGGCCAGACGGGGGTGGTCGCGGTCGCTGGCAAACAGGAACTGCATCAGGTCGTTGCTGCCGACCGAAACAAAGTCCGCATAGTTGAGCAACTCGTCGATCTGCCACAGCAATGCCGGGACCTCCAGCATGGCCCCGAGGTAGATCTCGCTCGGCGGAACGTGGCCATGCGACGTCAGAAACGCGCGCTCATGTTCGACAAGGGCGCGGGCGCGGCGAAATTCGTCAATCTCCGCGACCATGGGGAACATGACCCGGAGCACCCGACCGCTCGCGGCCCGCAGCAGGGCACGCACCTGCAGCCGCAGCAGCGCCGGCCGGTCGAGGGCCATGCGGATCGCGCGCCAGCCAAGCGCAGGGTTTTCTTCCTTGGCATGCGGCAGGTACGGCAGCACCTTGTCGCTGCCGATATCCAGGGAGCGGAACACCACGGGCTTGTCACCGGCCGCATCCAGCACCGCCGTGTAGAGATCGGTCTGTTCACGCATGCGCGGAAAGGCCGAGGCGATCATGAACTGAAGTTCCGTTCGGAACAGCCCGATTCCGTCCGCACCGGCCTCCTCGACGTGCGGCAGGTCGACAAGCAGGCCGGCGTTTATCGACAGGTGAACGGGTTTGCCGTCCTTTGTCACTGAAGGCGTGTCGCGCAACTTCGCGTATTGTGCCTGGCGTCTGGCCTGGAAGCGCACCTTGTCGGCGTAGGCCTGCTCGACGTCCGCGGACGGGCGGATGTAAACCTCGCCGGTTTCACCGTCGGCGATAACCGGGTCGTCCGGATCAACCAGATCGAGTATCGGTTTGGTTTGTCCGACGAGGGGAATGTCGAGCGCCCGCGCCACGATGGTGACGTGGCTGTTGGGACTCCCCTCCTCCAGCACCAGCCCCCGAACCTTGCTGCGGTCGTAGTCCAGGAGTTCCGCCGGTCCCATGTTACGCGCGATGATGATGGCGTCGTTCGGCAGCTCTTCCGACGCGGCGGTCGCCATCCTGCCGGTGAGGATGCGCAGCAACCTGTTGGCCAGATCGTCGAAGTCGTGCAACCGCTCGCGCAGGTAGGCGTCTTTCTGGCGAAGCATCTTGGCGCGGTTGTCGTTCTGGACTCTCTCCACGGCCGCTTCTGCAGTCAGCCCCGTTGAGATCGCCTCGTGCATCTTGCTCGCCCAGCCCTTGTCGCGGGCGAACATCTGATAGGCCTCGAGCACCTCGCGGTGTTCGCCGCCGCGCGCAAGATCGGCGTGCGACAGCATGCCGTCGATCGACTTGGTCAGGTCGACCAGCGCGCTGTCGAGCCTCGCATGCTCCCGCGGAATGTTTTCCGCAATCAGGTTTTCCACCGTGACCCGCGGTTCGTGGAGCACCACATGACCAAGGGCTATGCCGCCGTTGAGTGTATTTCCGTGCACGTGGCGGGGCCGGACGTGAGAGACATCCTCCTCGTCGGCGGCCGCGATCTCCGGCAGGTCGCCCGCGGCGGCAATCTCGGCAATGACCATCGCCGTGGTCTGAAGCGCCTCGACTTCTTCCTCGCTGTAGTGCCGGGCCACCTTGTTCTGCACCACGAGCACGCCCAGCGTGTGGCCCGATCTCAGGATCGGAACGCCAAGGAAGGAATGATAGATCTCTTCGCCGGTCTCCGGCAGGTACGCAAACGACGGATGCGCCTGGGCATCGGCGAGATTGAGAGGCTTTGCCTCGTCGGCGATCGTGCCCACCAGGCCTACGCCGACATCGAGGAATACCTTGTGGACGGCCTCGGCGTTCAGACCCTCGGTCGCGTAAAGCTCAAGGCGCTTGCCCGGCCTCATGAAATAGACCGAGCACACCTCCGCAACCATGTTGGCTGCGATCATCACAACGATCTTGTCTAGACGCTTCTGTGAACTTTCCGGCTCCGCCATGACCTCGCGCAACTGCCGGAGAAGAACACGCGGGCCACCGACGGAGAGAGACATTATCCGGTATCCCTCTCACCGGCGCCCACGCCCGGTTTAGGCACCCGGCGTGTTATGCGTCTCCAATTTCGCTGGCAGCGGTCGTACACCCGGTTATTCTCCGTCAAGTCCGTAGGTCGTGTGCAGAGCCCGAATCGCAAGCTCCGTGTAGGCGGCGTCAATCAGGATGCTGATCTTGATTTCCGATGTCGTGATCGCCTGAATGTTGATGCCTTTTTCAGCGAGCGACTCGAACATCTGAGCTGCAACGCCCGCGTGACTGCGCATGCCGACGCCGATCACCGATACCTTGACGACATCCGTCGACCCGATGACGTCCTTGTAACCGATATCGCTCTTCGCAGACTCAATGACGCCGAGAGCACGGTCAAGATCGTCATTCGGCACCGTGAATGTCAAGTCGGTGTGACGGCCATCTTCCGAAACATTCTGCACGATCATGTCGACATTGATGTTCGAGTCGGCCAGCGGCCCGAAAATGTTCGCTGCCACGCCGGGTTTGTCCGCGACCTTGATCAGTGTGACCTTCGCCTCGTCCTTCGAATAGGCAATACCGCTGACAATCTGCTGTTCCACGATCTCTTCCTCATCACAAACGAGCGTTCCGGGTCCGACTTTCGAAATGTCGGTGGGTTCAAGGGCGCTCGGATCGTCAAAGCTCGACCTCACGAACAGCGGCACCCTGTGCACCATCGCGGTTTCGACGGAACGGGTCTGCAGGACCTTCGCCCCGAGCGATGCCATCTCCAGCATCTCTTCATACGAAACACGGTCAAGCCGGCGCGCCTTGGCCACGATTCGCGGGTCTGTTGTGTAGACGCCATCCACATCGGTGTAGATGTCGCAACGATCAGCCGACAGCGCTGCGGCCAGCGCAACGGCGCTGGTGTCCGAACCGCCGCGGCCCAGGGTTGTTATCCGGTTGTCGGACCCGATTCCCTGAAATCCGGCCACGACGGCCACCTGCCCCTGGCCCATGCGCTCGATCAGACCGTCGGGGTCGATCGATTGAATACGCGCCGAACCGTGCACGTCGTTGGTTCGAACGGCAATCTGCCAGCCAAGCCAGGATCGGGCGGACACGCCCATGCCCTGCAGGGTAATAGCCAGAAGACCGCTCGTAACCTGTTCACCACTCGACACAACAGTATCATATTCGCGCGCATCGTGAATGCGCGCCGCCTCGCGCGTCCAGCCGATCAGCTGATTTGTCGTTCCAGCCATCGCGGAAACGACCACCGCCACCTCGTGACCGGCATCGACCTCCCGTTTCACGTGATGGGCGACGTTGCGAATCCGGTCGATGTCCGCGACCGACGTTCCGCCGAATTTCATAACCAATCGGGCCATCTAGAGCCTTTTGCGGCCGCGCTGACACTGCCGCGCGGATCAATATCTTTGTGAGTGGGGGCACGGCGGGCTCACTTGCGCCCGGCGCCTTCTGAAATCCGCGGACTTCATACTCTGAAACGCCGGTACTAGGCAACCGCGAGCCTGAGTCTACTTGACACAATGACATCGCTCGGACCATGGATCTGGATATGACCCGCCAAACCACAAGCAAACGCACCGCCCCTTCGTCCGTCGACCGGGAGGAAGTGGCGAAATTTTCAGCAATGGCGGCGGAATGGTGGGATCCGGCAGGCAAATTCCGGCCGCTGCACAAATTCAATCCCGTCCGGCTTGCTTTCATACGCGACACGCTGTGCAAACATTTCGGCCGGGGCGAACGTGAACTCCGCCCGTTCGAGAATCTTCGCATTCTCGACATTGGTTGCGGAGGCGGGCTCCTGTGCGAACCGATGGCCCGCCTTGGCGCCGAGATCATCGGGGCAGACGCTTCTGAAAAGAACATCCAGGTCGCGGCTGTTCACGCCGCGGAGATGGGATTGAGCATCGATTATCGGGCCACGACGGCGGAGGACCTCGCGGAATCCGGCGAGACGTTCGATGTCATCCTGAATATGGAAGTCATCGAACATGTGGCGGATGTCGAAGCATTCATGGCGACCTGTGCATCCATGGTGCGGCCGGGCGGCCTCATGATCGTCGCAACGCTGAACCGCACCCTGAAAGCCTTTGCGCTGGCGATTGTCGGGGCCGAATACGTTATGGGCTGGCTGCCCAAGGGGACGCATCAGTGGGAGAAGTTTGTCACGCCTGAAGAAGTACGGCTGGCAATGAAGGGCTCAGGCCTGGAGGTGACTGAGGAAATCGGCGTCGTGTTCAATCCGATAACCGATACCTGGAGCCTGTCATCCGACACCGGCGTCAACTACATGATGGTCGGGGAACGTCCGGCAGAATGATTTGATCTGACCGAAATTCACTCCAGCCGGCAGCGGGTTCAGTTGCTGTCTTCGGGCAGAACCGGCATCGGTAAGACGTCGATGCCTTCTTCGGTCAGATCGCGAACATCGTCGGCACTGGCCTCGCCGTAGATGCCTCGTGCTTCGGTCTCTTCGTAGTGGATCTTGCGCGCTTCTTCCGGAAATTTTTCGCCGACATAGTCCGCATTGGTGCGGACATATTCCCGCATTTTGCGCAGCGCCTCGGCCATCTCGGTTGCCCCCGGCGAGGCCGCCGCCGCCGTCACGCGCTTGTTGGACTTCGTTCCGATATTGGGCGCCATCAGACCTTTGGAGACCTTGGTCGAACCACAATGGGGACAGGCGATTTCACCGGCCGCGACCTGTTCATCGAACGCCGCGCTGTCGCGGAACCAGCCCTCGAACTCATGCTCGCTGTCGCATATGAGCGAGAATTTGATCATGACGCCTCGCGGACGCGCTCGTCCTGCTCGAACGACAATGCCCTGTCGTGTGCAAGCGACGGAATACGCTGCCGGGCAGTGGCAATCTGCGCCGGATCGATATCCGCGCAAATGATTCCTGGTTCGGTATCGGCCTCGGCGAGAACGTCTCCCCACGGCGAAATGATGAGGCTGTGGCCGTAGGTTTCCCGGCCGCTCTCATGCAGACCACCCTGAGCCGCGGCAAAGACGAAAGCACCGTTCTCGATCGCCCGCGCGCGCAGCAGGACTTGCCAGTGTGCCTCGCCGGTCTGACGGGTGAAGGCGGACGGAACGGCCAGAAAGCCGGCACCGCGTTGCGCAAGCCCCCGGTAGAGGGAAGGAAATCTGAGATCGTAACAGACCGACAGCCCGAGCGTGCCCCAGGGCAGTTGGGCAAGAACCGCTTCCGATCCCGCGGCATAGGTGGCCGACTCTCGGTAGCGTTCGCCGTTCGGAAGATCGACATCGAACATGTGGATCTTGTCATAGGTGGCAGCGACCGAGCCGTCGGGCCGGATCAGATACGAGCGGTTAGCGGCCTGACGTTCGCCGGTCCGTATCGCCAGAGAGCCGATCAGAAGCCATTTCCCCAGGTCGGATGCCTGTTCGCGGAATGCGGCCAGAGCAGGATCTTCGTCTTCGGAAACAATCGACGCGAAGAGGCGCTTGGCACCGAGTTCCATAAGCGATGTCATTTCGGGCGTGACGATCAGATCCGCCCCGGCCTCGGCCGCTGACTTGATGAATCCGCACGCTGTCGACACGTTCTGCTCAACAGACTGCCCGGTGCAAAGCTGAACACAGGCCACTTTGAACATCATCATCTCCTCCGCGCCGCGAGCGGCGTTGCGCCGGGCGGCGCCGACCGGTCACGCTGCGACCAGGCCGTCAAGCTCGCCTTTGTCTTCCAGAGCAAAGAGATCGTCACAACCGCCGACATGGTGATCGCCAATGAAAATCTGGGGAACGGTATGCCGCCCCTCCGCCTTATCGGTCATGGCCTGCCGTGCGCCCGGATCAAACGTAACGTCGATCTCTTCGTAAGCAATGCCCTTCTGCTTGAGAAGCCTCTTGGCCGCAAAGCAGTACGGACAAAGCTTGGTGGTATAGATCGTTACTGGCTTCATTGCGCTCATTCCAAGAATAACAGGCCCGGTCAGCCGGGTATATTGCATCCGGTGTCATAAATAGAACTTCAAGCTTGTTCAACAACCCGTGCGAAAGCAAGGACATCCACGCTTTCGGCAAATCCTGAACGCAATGCCTGGGCGCAGGCATTTATGGTCGCACCGGTAGTAATGACATCGTCAATCAGGACGACCCGGCGCCCGACCACGTCCTGGCGGACCGCATCGGCGATGGCGAAGGCCCCGGATACATTGCGCCGCCGTTGGACCGCCGTCAGGCCAACCTGCGGACGTGTCGGCCTGACACGCCGGAGAATGTTGTGGCGGACACCGAGTCCGGTCTGATCCGCAATGCTGTTGGCAAGGAGTGCCGACTGATTGAAACGCCGCCGCCACAATCGCATCGAATAAAGAGGAACCGGGAGTACGAAATCCGCCTCCTGCAGGAGGTCTTCTCCTGCCTGGGTCATCAAGTGGCCGAGCGGCCTGGAGATATCGAGACGGTCCCTGTACTTCAACGCATGAACGAGATCCCGCGCGACACCGTCAAACCGCGCGGCAAAACGCGCCCGGTCGTATTCGGGCGGCTCCGCCAGCGCGGCAGCACTCCTCGCGCCGCTTCCGGGATCGTAACTGAACGGCAGTCCGCTGACGTTGCAGCGCGGCTTTGAGATCAGGTCCAGGCGGCACCAGCATGCCGGGCAGATTCCGCCGTTCTCCAGAAGATGCTGGTCGCAGCAAGGACACTGCGGCGGAAGAACCAGATCAATCGACCACCTCCCGAACCGTCGCAGGGTTTCCCAGAGGCCGGTTTTTCCGTTAATCATGCCTTTTTGACCCTGCCGTCTGTGCTTAGGCCGAGATGCGACGCGAGGCCGACCGGCAGGACTCTGCATACTATCGGTATGCAACCGATCGTCATGAGACAGGACCGGGCCGGCCACTGAGATGATTGACGGAAACAGACCGGAAAAACTGTCGGAGGGCGTCAGCGCTCCTGCACACGCGGCATCGGGCCCGTTCAATCGCGCGTTGTTGCGCCGGCGCCGCAACCGCAGTGCGGAGCGGTTCGACGAGGTCGGATTTCTTGTCGACCATGCCGCGGCTGAAATCCGCGACCGCCTCGAGGATATCAAGCGAACGTTCTCGACCGCACTCGATTTCGGCAGCCATACCGGCGCATTGAGCCGCTGCATCACCGCTTCGGGCAAGGTTGAAACGCTGTTCTCATGTGATGCATCGCTGCAAATGGCCCGCAGGTCCGCCGTTCCCCGTTTTGTCGCCGATGAAGAGCTGGTGCCGGTTGCCGATGAATCGCTCGACCTGGTTGTCAGCGCGCTCACCTTGCACTGGGTCAATGATCTGCCGGGCACGCTGATCCAGGTCCGCAGGACGCTCCGGCCGGACGGATTGTTCGTGGCGGCCCTGCTCGGCGGAGACACGCTCCTTGAACTGCGTGAAGTTCTGATCGCCGCGGAAGCCGAAACGACTGGTGGCGCCTCGGCGCGGGTAGCACCTTTCGCCGACGTCCGCACGCTGGGAAGCCTGTTGCAACGGGCCGGTTTCGCGCTGCCGGTCGTCGACTGCGACCGCCTTACGGTGCGATATGACAGTCTGTGGGGCTTGTTGTCGGACATCCGGCGCATGGGAGGCTCGAATGCACTTGCGGAGCCGGTCAGGCCTTTGAGGCGGGACACATTGATGCGTGCCGGCGAGATTTACGCTGAGCGATATGCGGATCCGGACGGCAGAATTCGCGCGACGTTCGAAATTGTATACCTGACGGGCTGGGCACCACATGAGAGCCAGCAGAAACCGCTGGCTCCCGGGAGCGCCAGAACCCGTCTGGCGGAAGCGTTGGGAACCACGGAGGTTTCGGCAGGCGAGCCAGCCGGTCCGCCCTCCGACGACGTGCCCGGCAAGCGGTAAGGTGCGAAAGAAACCTGCGCCCGCGGCTAAATCGATCCGGCTATATTTTCATAGGTGCCCGAAAGCGAGGTGCCGAGAAGAAGAGCAGCGCCTGCGATAGCAAGCGCGACTCCAAGCGCTATGAAGCCATACTCGATCGACGTCGCACCGCGGTCGTCGCCGACAAACCGTTCGCCCAGCCTCTGCACCATATATCCAACAGTCATCTGTATCGGCATTGCTTTGTTTACTCCCTGTTGCCGAAGGGCCTGAATCCTCCGGTACTCACGCCTGTTCAAAGCAAATCGCGCAGTGTCGCAATCAGCGGCTCGTCAGCCGGCGGCATCGGGTAGTCCCGCAGTCGGTTCGGACGAACCCAGGCTACCTCTTGTGCTTCCATCGGAGTGACATGCCCGTCCCAGCGCCGGCAAACAAAAAGCGGCATCAGGAGATGAAAGCGGTCATATCCATGGCTCGCGAATGTCAAAGGCGCCAGACACGCTGCAGTCACATCTATTGCCAACTCCTCACGCAATTCGCGGATAACAGCGTCTTCAGGACATTCTCCCGGCTCGACCTTGCCGCCTGGGAATTCCCAGAGACCGGCCATTGACTTGCCCTCGGGTCTTTGGGCAATAAGCACACGACCGTCTGGATCGACCAGAGCACAGGCCGCGACCAGCAGAAGCGTCCTTTCGTCTGTTTCCACCATCGAGTATTCGCCACAAAGGTTAAGAATTAGCCCGCAAAAAGCGTTTTTGCCGCGCAGGGAAGCCTAACTGCGGTAATCCGCATTTATGTCTATATATCCGTGAGTTAGATCACATGTCCACACGGTGGAACGCCCTCGGCCAACACCGACATCCACGGCGATCTCGATGTGATCGCCCTTCATGTGACCCGTCAGCGAAGCCTCCCGGTAATCCGGGTCGATCATCCCGTCCTTTGCGACGCGGACGCCGCCGATCCAGATTGCCAGCTTGTCGCGCTTAGCCGCCTCTCCGGACTTGCCGACGGCCATGACGATCCGGCCCCAGTTGGCGTCTTCGCCGGCGATCGCCGTCTTCACCAGCGGCGAGTTCGCGATCGCAAGGCCGATCGAACGGGCTGCACGGGCGTTCTCGGCTCCTGCCACGTCGATCCGGATGAATTTCTGAGCGCCTTCGCCGTCGCGAACCACCTGATGGGCCAGATCAAGCAGTACAGCATCCACCGCACGCTTGAAATCCCGCAAACGCCGGTCCGATGCGGTAACGATCGGTGACGACGGCTTGCCGCCGGCTGCGGCACCTGTCGCGAAGAAAAGCACCGTATCGCTGGTCGACGTATCGCCGTCGACCGTGATCGCATTGAAGCTCCTGTCGATGCCGTCGTCGAGAATCCTCTGAAGCACGTCTGCGGGAACCGCGGCGTCGGTAAAAAGAAACGCAAGCATGGTCGCCATGTCGGGCGCGATCATGCCGGACCCTTTTGCGATTCCGTTCACGGTCACGTCGGCACCGGAAAGACGGGCGGACGAGGTCGCGAGCTTGGGAAACGTATCCGTGGTCATGATTGCCCGCGCCGCATCCAGCCAGATGTCAGGCGCCCCGCCTGCTGCCATGTCGGCAACCAGTTTCGCGATCGGTTCAGGATCGAGCGGTTCCCCGATCACGCCGGTTGAAGCAATGAAAACCTCATGCTGCCGGCAGCCGGTCGCACGGGCCACGCGGCGGCCGAGTTCCCTGGTGGATTTCATGCCGCGCGCTCCGGTAAACGCATTTGCGTTGCCGGCATTGACCAGGACAGCACGGGCGCGGCCTCTCGGCAGATTGGCCCGACACCAGTCCACGGGCGCTGAGGCCGTTTTGGATCGGGTCAGGACGCCGGCAACGTTTGTGCCCTTGTCGAGCTGGACCAGAAGAGCGTCGTCACGTCCACGGTAACGGCTTCCGGTTGCCGCCACGCCGAGACGAACGCCGCCAACCGGCGGCAGCTCGGGATGCGACGCCGGTGCCAGAGGTGAAACTGGAAGTTTGCCCCCCATTTGGAATCCTGTCCCCCGGGTTGCCTGGGCCCGTGATTGCTGCTCCGCTTCAGCGGGCGGCAACCAAGGCTACTGCTGGGCCGCGGGTGCGGGCGGCTTTGCGTCCGGATCGACGTATTCGATTTTGGCCTTCTTGCGAAGCGTCAGAGCCAGTTCGGCCACCTTCTGCCGCAACAGCACGTTCCGGATCCGGGTCTTGATGGCATCGAAGCTCTGAAGCGTTTGCTTACGGCGATCCTCGACCTTGATGATGTGCCAGCCAAATTCGGTCTTCACGGGCGCGGAAACCTGCCCCTTCTTCATGTTGAATGCAACCTTGGCGAATTCCGGCACCATCTTGTCTTTTGTGAAGTAGCCCAGGTCACCGCCGCGTGGCGCGCTCGGACCGGCCGATTTGGCTTTAGCCACCTCTTCGAACTTGGCGCCACCTTTCAATTCGGCGGCGACGGCCTTCGCTTCGTCCTCGGTCTTCACGAGAATGTGTCTCGCCCTGACCTCGTCCTGCGGCTTGATATTCGCCGTCTCTTTTTCGTAACGCGCCTTGGCTTCCTTGTCGGTGACGAGCGGCTCGATCTTCGTCTTGAAGTAGGCATCGCGAAGCGCCTTGGCCCGGTAAAAACCGGCCCGTTTCTTGTATTCTTCAGTGCTGGAGATCTTCGCTTTTTCGGCCGCCTGGGCAAGCAATTGCCGCTCGATCAGGTAGCTGACCAGAAACCGGTAGCGCTGATCGGGCTTGATGTTGGCAATCTGTGCCAGCAGGTCTTCGGCTGCAAACTCCACTTCGGAAGCGCGGATCGGCACGCCGTTTACGGTAGCGACAACCTTGTCTTCTTCCTGGGCCAGTGTGGTCCCGGCAGGAATGCCGCCAACAGCAAGGCCGATGAGCATGATTTTCGCTGCACGATTCAGCATCTAATTCTCCAGAATTTCTCTTCTCCGCCCGTCCCGAGGGCTCAACGGTCGGGAATTACTAGACGCGACCGGTGGGGCATTTCTATGTCGTGCCCCCGTTCCATCGCGAGGCGGCGCATAATGGTATTATTGGAACCATGTTGCAAGCCACCAGACGAATCAAAATTAATCGAGCGAAGCCCACGCGAATGCGCGCAATCGTGCGACATTGACAATACCGGGGCCTAAGCTTATCTCTCCCCAGTTGCATGAATTTCCGCGCGCCTTCAATTGCCAGACTGGAGATACGCGACGCGCCAATTTTAATGGCCGTGTATCGGCAAAGCCGTTGCGCTGGCCACCTGAACACAAGGTATCGCAATGGTCGCTTTCGGCGCACTCGCCTCAAAGCTCTTCGGCTCTTCAAACGACAGAAAAGTTAAAGCCTACAATTCGGCCGTTGATCAGATCAACGCGCTGGAACCCGAACTCGAAGCTCTCAGCGACGAGCAGCTTCGTGCGCGGACCGATGAATTCCGGAAGCAGATCGCGGACGGAGCGGAATTGGAGAGCCTCCTCGTGCCGGCCTTTGCCACGGTGCGCGAGGCAGCAAAGCGGACCCTGGGTCAGCGTCACTTCGACGTTCAGTTGACCGGGGGCATGGTTCTCAACGATGGCCAGATCGCCGAGATGAAAACGGGCGAAGGCAAGACGCTTGTTGCCACGTTGCCCGTTTATCTCAATGCGCTCGCGGGACGCGGTGTCCACGTCGTCACAGTGAACGACTATCTTGCCAAACGCGATTCCGAATGGATGGGCCAGGTCTACAAGTTCCTGGGCCTGACGGTGGGTTGCATCGTGCACGGAATCGAGGACGAAGACCGCCGTGCCGCCTATGCGGCCGACGTCACTTACGCAACCAATAACGAACTCGGCTTCGACTATCTGCGCGACAACATGAAATACAGCCTCGACGGTATGGTGCAGCGCGGCCATGCCTTCGCGATCGTTGACGAAGTGGACTCGATCCTGGTCGACGAGGCGAGGACGCCGTTGATCATTTCTGGCGCTGTCGAAGACAAGTCCGACCTCTATGTGACGATCGACAAGTTCATCCCGAAGCTTGTTGAACCGGACTACGAACTCGACGAAAAAAACAAGAGCGTCAACCTGACGGAAGAAGGCAACGAGCACGCCGAAGAACTGCTGAGGGAAGCCGGCCTGCTTCAGGGCGAGTCGCTCTACGAAGCCGAAAACGTGAGCGTGGTTCATCACATCAATCAGGCCTTGCGTGCCCACAAGCTCTTCGCCCGCGACCGCGACTATATCGTCAAGGGCGGACAGGTCGTTATCATCGACGAATTCACCGGCCGCATGATGGAAGGCCGGCGGTATTCAGAGGGTCTGCACCAGGCGCTGGAGGCCAAGGAAAACGTTGCCATCCAGCCGGAAAACCAGACCCTCGCCTCGATCACCTTTCAGAATTACTTCCGGCTCTATGACAAACTCGCGGGCATGACGGGCACGGCGGCGACGGAAGCCGACGAGTTCATGGACATCTACAAGCTCGACGTCCTTGAGGTCCCGACGCATCTGGCGATCGCCCGTGCGGACGAGGACGACGAGGTCTATCGCACCGCCGCTGAAAAGTACCGCGCCATAATCGAACTCGTGCGCGACTGCCGCGAACGCGGTCAGCCGGTCCTCGTCGGAACGACGTCGATCGAGAAGTCGGAATTGCTTTCCGAGGAACTCAAGAAGAAGAACGTCGAGCACAACGTTCTGAATGCCCGCTACCACGAACAGGAAGCGCAGATCATCGCACAGGCCGGCGTTCCCGGCGCGGTGACGATCGCCACCAACATGGCGGGTCGCGGAACCGACATTCAGCTCGGCGGCAACGCCGACATGCGCATTGCTGCTGAGACCGCCGAAATGACGGACGAAGCCGCGATCAAAAGCAAGGCCGAGGCCATACTGGCCGAGATCGAGGAGCTAAAGAAGCAGGCCCTTGGGGCCGGTGGCCTCTACGTCATCGGGACCGAGCGCCATGAAAGCCGGCGCATCGACAACCAGCTTCGCGGTCGTTCGGGACGTCAGGGCGACCCTGGCTGCTCCAAGTTCTTCCTGAGCCTTGACGATGACCTGATGCGGATCTTCGGGTCGGAACGCATGGACTCCATGCTCCAGAAACTGGGCCTCCAGGAAGACGAAGCCATCGTCCATCCCTGGATCAACAAGGCTCTCGAAAAGGCTCAGCAGAAGGTCGAGGCGCGCAACTTCGACATCCGAAAGAACCTGCTGAAGTTCGACGACGTGATGAACGACCAGCGCAAGGTCATATTTGACCAGCGCATCGACATCATGGCTGACGAGGAGGTCAGCGAGACGGTCAACGACATGCGTCACGAGGTGGTCGAGGACCTTGTTGCCCGGCACATTCCGGAAAAGGCCTATGCGGAGCAGTGGGACGTCGAAGGCCTCAAGGAAGACGTCAACACGCATCTGGCGCTGGATCTGCCGGTCGACGAGTGGGCGGCCGAAGAGGGTATCGCCGACCAGGAGATCCGCGAGCGTCTGATCCAGAAAGCCGACACCGCAGCGGCGTCCCGCGCCGCCCGGATCGGTCCGGACGATATGCGCCATATCGAGAAGGCCGTTCTGCTGCAGACACTTGATCATCTGTGGCGCGAGCATCTCATCATGCTCGAGCACCTTCGTCAGGTCGTCGGCCTGCGCGGCTACGGTCAGCGCGATCCGCTCAACGAATACAAGACCGAAGGTTTCACGCTGTTCGAATCGATGTTGTCGAAACTGCGCGAGGCCGTCACCGGTCAACTCATGCGCGTCGAGCTTGCTCAAAACCTTCCCATGGAGCTGCTCGACGAAGATCTTCCCGAAATGGAAGCCATGCACATCAATCCGCTCACGGGCGAAGACGAGATGATGGCCGCGGAACTGGCTTTCGCCGACGGTTCGACAACGACAGTGCGTCGGGGTGCGGTCGGGATGAACCCCGAAGACCCGTCGACCTGGGGCAAGATCCCGCGCAATACACCCTGCCCGTGCGGCTCCGGAAAGAAATACAAGCACTGTCACGGCCGACTGGACTGAACCGCGCCGTCACTTGTATCCGGCCGAGCGGAACCGATTCCGGCGGGCCCTCCCGATCCCGACTCCTTGATCCCATCTCGTCGCGCGGCACCCGCGCGCCGGCCGCCGGACCGGGCCTTTAATCGCCGGTTGCGCTTGGCTCAGAATCTGCGATTCTGCGGCCATGACAAATGATCAGATCCTGCTGTTTTCCATCCTCTTTTTCGTCTTCGCCCTGCTGATCTGGGGCCGCTGGCGATATGATCTGGTGGCCTTCAGCGCGCTCGTCATCGCGCTGATCGTCGGCGTCGTACCCAAGGAGGACGCCTTCAGCGGATTCGGCCACCCGGCCACCGTCATCATCGCTCTGGTGCTGATCGTGAGCCGGTCCCTTTTGAGTTCCGGTGCAATCGAGCTGGTCACGCGGCACGTCATCGACGCCACCCGCAGCGTCAGCGCTCACATCGGTATTATGTCGGCGCTCGCCGCCGGGTTGTCGGCGATCATGAACAACGTCGGCGCGCTCGCGCTGCTGATGCCGGTCGATCTGCAGGCTGCGGCGAAAGCCAAGCGCAGCCCCGCCATTTCTCTAATGCCGCTCTCGTTCGCATCGATCCTCGGAGGGCTTGTCACGCTGATCGGCACGCCACCCAATATCATCATCGCCTCTTACCGCGAAAAGGCGCTGGGCGAATCCTACGGCATGTTCGACTTCACACCCGTCGGCGGCGCCTGCGCGGTCGTCGGCATTCTGTTTGTGGCGCTGGTCGGCTGGCGCCTCATACCGTCGTCCGCCACGGAGCAGAACGCCCCGAGCGAACTCTCGGACCTGGAGGGGTACATTGCCGAACTGAAAGTGCCGGAAAAGTCCGAGGCCGTGGGCAAGAAGGTCAGGGATCTCGACCCGGAAGCCGAAGAGAACGATGTCGCCATCCTGGGGCTTATCCGGCGCGGCAAGAGATTGCCCGGCTTTGCCCGGAACCAGGAAATCGCCAAGGGTGACATTCTTGTCATCGAAGCATCGCCCGATGCCATCGAACAATTTGTCGGCGCGCTTGGACTTGAATATTTGGGGTCTGAGAAACACAGCGGGGCGCTGGGCACCAACCTTGCGCTTGCCGAAGTGGTCGTCCCGCAGGAAGCCCGTATCGCCGGCCGATCCGCATTGTCATTGAAGCTGCTTTACCGGCACGGGGTCACCCTTCTGGGTGTATCCCGTAACGGCAAACGCTTCGTCGACCGGGTCCGCAAGCTGGAGATCCAGCAGGGTGACATCCTTCTCCTGCTCGGTCCCGAGGAGCGCCTGCCCGACGTTGTGAACTGGCTGGGGTGCCTGCCTTTGGCCGATCGAGGGTTGCAGGTTATCCAGCGCGACAAGGCCTGGCTCGCCGTCGGCCTGTTCGCGGCGGCAATTGCATTGGCGAGTTTCGGGATTCTCTACCTGCCGGTCGCCCTGGCGGCGTGCGCTGTCCTGATGGTGCTGCTCAACATCATCCCCCTGCGCCAGATCTACGAGACAATCGAATGGCCGGTGATCGTTCTGCTGGGGTCGCTGATTCCCATTGGTGCCGCATTGGAATCGACCGGCGGGACAGCTCTGATTGCCGACGGCATCATTGCGCTGGCTGAAGGGTACCCGCCGTCAGTAGTGCTGGCCCTGCTCGTCATCGTCACCATGACCTTGTCGGACGTGCTCAACAACACGGCGACCACCGTTATCGCCGCACCCATCGCAATCGACATGGCGAACAGGATGGGCGTCAGTGCCGATCCGTTTCTGATGGGGGTCGCCGTTGCAGCCTCCTGTGCGTTCCTGACGCCGATCGGCCACAAGAACAACACGCTCATCATGGGACCGGGCGGTTACCGGTTCGGGGATTACTGGCGCATGGGCCTGCCGCTGGAAATCATCGTCATCGCGGTCGCGGTGCCCATGATTCTCTGGGTCTGGCCGCTGTAAGGCCGGCCGGCAGTCAATTCGGTCGGGAAATAAGGACGGGCCGGCTCGGATCGATCTCGTCGGCCGACGCCATAATCTGATAGCTCGCCGGGATCGTGTCCCCCGGACGGAAGAAGACGTAGCGCTTGTTGGCGACACCGACCATCGGCGGAACAGCGTGCTTCTCGAAATAATCGTAGCCCGACTTGAGATTGCGCCAGAAGCCGTACCACTTGTGTTTCTTGTGCAACCTCAGGTTGGCAGCGGTCAGCCTGAATGGAAATGCGTGGACCGGGAATTCCCGCTGGCCGCCGAGAAATGCGTCGCGTGCCAGGGCGTAGATTTCCTGAACGGACTCGTCGGTCACCGCATAGCAGCCGGCTGAGCTGCAGCCGCCGTGCACCATCAGGTGCCTGCCGGTGCGTCCGTGCGCCAGGTCATAGGCGTTCGGATATCCGAGATTGAACGACAGGTGATACTTGCTCTTCGGGTTCATCTGGCCCCGGGCCACGACATAGAACCCTTCCGGCGCCTGCTTGTCGCCTTCCTTGATCTTCGGGCCAAGCTCCCCGGACCACTTGCAGACATCGTATGTCTTGAAATGCGTGTAGGTGCCCGACGGGTTCTTCAGCCAGACCTCCAGCGCGGATTCCTGCTTGAAAACGCGCACGAACATGGCGGCGCCCGGCTTGAGACCCTTCTGCTCGAGCAGCGCCTTTGCTTCCTTGGAGAGCGGCTTGAGATGCTTGGGCGTGCCGCCGAACAGGCAACCCGACACAATCAGCATCATAAGGCCGGAAAGCACAAACCGGATTGCTTTTAGATGGAGCATCTACCCTTCCTGCGCGCTATCGGCCGAGAATACCGGATTATGTGAGCTTCACAAGGTTACGAAAGCTTTAACCGGCGATTTGTCGCTCACAAATGCGTCACAAATTTCGGCCGATCGAAAGGAATTTTTCATGCCGCCGCCGGCGGATTTCATCGCGGTCGAGACCGCCCATGTTTTCAAGCGCCAGTTGAACCGCCTTGCCGGTCTCGATAACCGTCTGCACCGGTTCGCGATGCGCCCCGCCCATCGGCTCGGCAATGATGTCGTCGATGACCTTGAGCCCCTTGAGGTCCTGCGCCGTGATCTTCATGGCGGTCGCCGCATCCTGAGCCTTGGCTGATTCGTGCCACAGAATGGATGCCGAGGCTTCAGGCGAGGCAACGGTATAGATCGCATGTTCAAGCATCAGCACGGTACTCGCCGTCGCGATCGCGACTGCGCCGCCGGACCCCCCCTCGCCGATGACGACGGCCACATGCGGAACCCCAAGGCTGAGGCAGCAGTCGGTCGACCGGGCAATGGCTTCGCTCTGACCCCGTTCCTCCGCGCCGACTCCGGGATAGGCGCCGGCCGTATCGATCAGCGTGATCACCGGAATGTCGAACCGGTCCGCCAACTCCATGAGTCGCACGGCCTTGCGGTACCCTTCCGGCCGGGCCATGCCGAAATTGTGTTTCAGGCGCGACTCTGTGTCGTTGCCCTTTTCGTGACCGATCACCACGACGGACTCGCCGCGGAACCGCCCGATCCCTCCGACGATCGCGAAATCCTCCGAGAACTTCCGGTCGCCGGCCATCGGTGTGTAGTCTTCGATCAGCTTGGACACGTAGTCGGAGAAATGCGGCCTGTTGGGGTGCCGGGCGACCTGGGTCTTCTGCCAGGGCGTCAGGTTGGCATAGAGATCCTTGAGATTGGACGCGGCCTTCGCCTCCAACTGCGAGACCTCATCGTCAATCGCAACCGTTTCGTCTTCTGCCGCAAGAGCGCGCAACTCGGCGATCTTGGCCTCAAGTTCGGCAATCGGCTTCTCGAAGTCGAGATAGGTCCGCATTCGTATCGCCCATGCCCTGTCGTTCTGGACCCGGTTCGCGGCAGATGCCCACCCAAATACCGGTATTCTGGAAAAGCGCGTGGAAACTGGCGCTGAAGCCGCTTTGTGTCAACAAAAATGGCACTGGGACGCAACAGAATAGTTAAGTGCGAAGAGCACCCTAACCGATTCCGGAACGCGATTCACGCGAGCGGATGATGTCCCTCGACCAGACGGCGCAATCGTTCTTCCAGAACATGCGTGTAGATCTGCGTCGTCGAAATGTCGGCGTGCCCCAGCATCTGCTGGACAGCACGCAGGTCAGCTCCGTGCGCAAGCAAATGGCTGGCGAACGCATGCCTCAATACGTGGGGAGACACGCGACCGGTATCGATGCCGGCGGCAGCGGCAACCGATTTGAGCTCCTGGGCGAAACGCTGACGCGTCAGATGTCCCTGTCGGGAAGACGATGGAAACAGCCATTTGTCGGATTCGCGCGCATCCCCGGAGTTCTTGCGCCGGGCACCCAGATAGGCATCGATCGCTTCCCGGGCACGCTCGGTCAGGGGAACGAGCCGCTCCCGGCCGCCCTTGCCGCGAACCGCGATGAACCGGTCATCCCCGGTAACCGCCGAAAGCGGCAGCCCCACCAGTTCCGATACCCTCAGTCCGGTGGCATACAGAACCTCGAGGAGACAGATCAGCCGCATGCGCTTCAGGCCGGCAATGTCGGCCTCTGTGCCGCGCTGACTGCGGGCCGCTTCCAGCAACCGGTCGACCTCATCCTCGCTCATGACCTTCGGCAGCGGTCTTCCCAGCCGCGGACTCTCGATCACTGTCGCCGGATTGTCCGCCCGGACACCTTCGCTGAACAGGAACTTGTGGAATTGCCGCAGGGACGACAGCCGCCGCGCAGTCGTCTGGGCAGACATCCCTCGTGACTCTACGTCACTCAGATACGCCCTGAGATCGTCTTCGCCAGCGCCCGCCACCGAAACGCCGCGTGTGGAAAGGAACGATGAAAGGTCGAGCAGGTCGCGGCGATAGGCGTCAAGCGTGTTGGCGGCGGCACCCCTTTCCGCGCTCAGCATTTCAAGAAACGCCTCGACGTGGCGCATGCCGGATGCGTGGTTCCGGTCGCTAGTTCGCGAACCTGTCACGGGGCACCGTGTGCACGACTTCGTTCGCGGGCGGATCCAGAAACCACACGACGCCGAACGCCGCAGCGTAGACGAGCCCGATCATGACGAGACAGAAGATCACCAAACGTATGAGGGTCGGCATAAGTGAACTCGTTCATCTCATGCGCGCTGTAGACGCCGCACCTTGCAAAAACGACGGTGTGACGCAGAATCGCCCACCGCAGAGAATCGCCTGATTTTGGCACATCGCGGAGCGGGGACGCAAACCCTGTCAATTGATTGCCCCTTGAGCAATGCCTGCCGTCTTACTATAGAATTTTCGTTCAGAAGTTTTGAGGTGCGGCAAGAGTTGGGTATCGGCCCCGGATGAGGCCGCAAGAAACAAAGACAATGTGCAACACCGCACCCTCTGCAAGCTCAATACGATCTGCGCTGAACGGCAGGAGCGTGGTGCTCGTTGGCCTCATGGGGGCCGGAAAGACGACCATCGGCCGCAGGCTGGCGTCCCGCCTTAAACTGCCGTTTGTCGACGCCGACAGCGAGATCGAAAAGGCTGCCGGCAAGAGCATTCCGGACATCTTTGCCGATCACGGAGAGGAGTACTTCCGCGACGGCGAGCGTCGGGTCATTGCGCGGTTGCTCGAACAGGACACGCAGATCCTCGCAACCGGCGGCGGCGCCTTCATGGACGATTCCACGCGGGAGAAGGTCGGCCACCACGGCGTGTCCATCTGGCTGCGCGCCGATTTGCCTCTGCTCATGAAGCGCGTCATGAGACGGTCCCACCGCCCCCTGCTGAAGACGAAGGATCCGAAAGCCGTGATGCAGAAGCTGATGGATGAGCGTTACCCGGTCTATTCGCAGGCCGATATCACGGTTGACACCAGCGACGCTCCCCATGAAATGATCGTTAATGAAGTTGTGGCACAATTGTCGAAATTGGCGTGTGGCGAAGATTCGCCTTGAAGCGCGGAACGGCATACATATTCCGACAACGCTTTTGAACACCACGCACGGCACATTCCGCCTTTTGCGGGACTGGGAAACTCAATGACCCCGAAAATTGCTGAGGACGCAGATTCGCATAGCACTGTGCGGGTGGCTCTGGCCGGGCGGCCATACGACATTCTGGTCGGTCCCGGGCTGCTGCAACGCGCTGGCGCGCTTATCAGGCCGCATCTCGGACGTTCGCGCACAACCGTCGTTACCGACGAAACGGTCGCCGCACTGCATCTCGACACGGTGGTCAGCGCAATCGAAAGCGAAGGTATCAAGTGCGCCTCGATCGTCCTGCCGGCGGGAGAGAAAACGAAGAGCATTGCCCATCTTGACCGGGTTTGCGGCGATCTGCTCGAAGCCGGGATCGAAAGGAACGACCTGATCGTGGCGCTTGGCGGCGGCGTGGTCGGCGATCTGGCGGGCTTCGCGGCAGCCGTCACCCTGCGCGGCATCGACTTCGTTCAGGTCCCCACGACCTTGCTGGCGCAGGTTGACTCATCCGTAGGCGGCAAGACCGGGATCAACACAGCCCACGGCAAAAACCTCGTCGGCGCCTTTCACCAGCCGGTACTCGTCATCGCGGACACCTCCCTGTTGTCCACACTGGACGACCGGCAGATGCGCGCCGGTTACGCCGAAGTCGTCAAATACGGACTGCTGGGCGACGAACCCTTCTTTGCCTGGCTCGAAGACAATGCCGGACAATTGTTCGCCGGCGATCCGGCAACGCAGATTTCGGCAGTCGAAAGGAGCTGCCTGGCCAAGGCGGCAATTGTTGCGGAAGACGAACGCGAGAGCGGGGTCCGGGCATTGCTCAATCTCGGCCATACCTTCGGGCACGCGTTCGAGGCCGCCGCGGGTTATTCGGACAAGCTGTTACATGGCGAGGCAGTGGCGCTCGGCATGTCGATGGCATTCCGGATGTCCTGCGAGCTTGGTCTCTGCGGCAACAACTCGGTCGCGCGGGTCGAACAGCACCTGAAGTCCGTCGGCCTCCCGACCCGTGTCGGCGATCTGTCGATAACGGTGCCCGATGCCGGTGAACTCGTTTCGCACATGGCGAAGGACAAGAAAGCAATGGACGGCGCCCTGACATTCATTCTGGTGCGCGGCGTCGGCGAAGCCTTTGTGTCCCGGGACGTTTCCGCAGAGCAGGCCCACGCATTCCTCAAGCGCGAAGTCGAGGCAGCATGACTCTGGCATTTGGGATCGTGATCGGCTCGATCATTGCGCTTCTGGTGCTCTCGGGCTTCTTTTCCGGATCGGAAACGGCTCTGACCGCCACCTCGCGCGCGCGCATGCACGAGCTTGAGCGCAAGGGCAACAAGCGGGCATCGACCGTCAAGCGTCTCGTGCAATATCCCGAGCGGCTGATCGGTGCGATCCTGCTCGGCAACAATCTGGTCAACATCCTGGCTTCGGCGCTTGCAACGACCGTATTTCTGAAACTGTTCGGCGATGCCGGCGTCGTATACGCCACGCTGGTCATGACCGCCCTGGTGCTGATCTTCTCCGAGGTCATGCCGAAGACCTATGCCATCACCAACCCGGACCGCATGGCACTCGTCGTCGCGCCTATTCTGCGATGGGTTGTGATGATTCTGGCGCCGATCACAGCGGCTGTGCAGTTCATCGTCAGGGCTACGCTCAAGCTCTTGGGCGTCAATGTCGACAACGCGGAGAACGTTCTCTCGGCTCACGAGGAACTGCGCGGTGTCATCGACCTCCACCACCTTGAAGGCAGCGTGGTCAAGGACGACCGTGACATGCTCGGCGGCATTCTGGACCTGCGGGATCTCGAGGTCTCCGACGTCATGGTCCACCGCACCAAGATGCAGACCATCGAAGCGACCCTGCCGAATGAGGAAATCGTCGACGCCGTGCTGTCGAGCGGCTACACGCGGATGCCGGTCTGGGAAAACGAGCAGGACAATATCGTCGGCATTCTGCACGCCAAGGACGTGCTGAAGGGCCTGATGGACGTCGGAGGCGACGTCAAGAAACTGGACATTCAGGAGCTTTCGACCAAGCCTTGGTTCGTCCCGGACACGACCAGCGTGCCGGATCAGCTCGACGCCTTCCTGAAGCGCAAAGCGCATTTCGCCATCGCCGTGGACGAGTATGGCGAAGTGATGGGCCTCCTCACTCTGGAAGACATTCTGGAAGAGATCGTCGGCGACATTTCCGACGAGCATGACATCCAGACCATGGGTGTGCGGCCGCAGCCCGACGGTTCCGTTACCGTCGAAGGCACGGTAGCCATCCGCGATCTCAACCGGGCGATGGACTGGACGCTTCCCGACGAGGAAGCCACCACGATCGCCGGCCTGGTGATTCACGAAGCGCAGACCATTCCGGAGATCGGTCAGGCCTTCACGTTTTACGGCTTCACATTCGAAGTGCTGCGCAAGCGGCGCAACCAGTTGACGCTGCTGCGTGTCCGGCCGCTGAGAAAGGTCTGACGTGTCCCGGATCCGGTTTGCGGCAATTGCCGACATTCATGGCAATGCGGCGGCGCTGACCGCGGTGCTGGCCGACATCGAGCGCAATGACATATCGCAGGTCGTGAATCTGGGCGATCACTTCAGCGGCCCGCTCGAAGCGGGCAAGACCGCGGAGATCCTGCTTGATTACCCGATGACTTCAATCCGCGGCAATCATGACCGATGGCTTTCCGAACTGCAGCCTGAGGATATGGGGCCGTCTGACCGGGTCGCCCATGAACAGTTGCTGCCGAAGCACCGCGACTGGTTGGCCACTCTGCCGCCGACAGGCGTGTTTTTGGATGAGGTCTTTCTGTGTCACGGCACGCCATCGAGCGACACGAGCTACTGGCTGGAGGCGGTTGACGAGAACGCGCAGGTCACGATGGCGGCCCTTGCGGATATTGAGACGGCTGCGCGGGACACCGACTTCCCGCTCATTCTCTGCGGTCACACGCACATCCCGAGAAGTGTCCGTCTCCTCGACGGCCGTCTGGTGGTGAATCCGGGCAGCGTGGGGTGCCCCGGATATGACGACGATATGCCCGTCTTTCACGTCATGCAGACCGGTACGCCGTTGGCAAGTTATGCCATCCTCGAACGCACCGGGGACGACTGGTCGGTGACCTTCAGGCAGGTTCCATACGACAACGCCGCGATGGCGAGACTGGCGGCTGACCGCGGGCGCCCGGAATGGGCGAGCGCCTTGGCCACCGGTTGGGTGACCATGTCGAGACCCGGCGTCACTGAAGGGACCGGGATTGGATCTCGATGATCTAGCTTTCCGGCGCGTCGGCCTTTATCGCCAGCGCATGCACGGGGCCCGCAAGCTCATCCGCCAGCACTTCGTTGATCATGCGGTGCCGTTGCACCAGCGCCTTGCCCGCGAACGCCTCGGCCACCACCTTGACCCGGAAGTGGGTCTCGCCCTCAGGCCGTGCTCCGACATGGCCGGCATGGAGATGGGATTCGTCCGTGACCTCGATCTCGGCCGGGCCAAAGGCCTCGGTTAACTTTTCTGTGATTATCCTTCTGACCGCACCGTCGCTCATTTCGGATCCATTGTTGACGTGATCATGCTGCACTGCATATTCGCCGGTATAACACAGCCGTCAAGCGACACTTACGGTTGTAAGGAATCCTTCTGAGCCACATAATCGACGCTGTGAAACTGAACTCGAAATATTTCGACCGCATCAGGGTGAAGCCCGACGAGGACCGGTTGCGCCGGCAGGCCCATCCGCCCTGCGAGTGGCCCGGATGCACGGCTGCGGGCACCCACAAGGCTCCGAAGGGACGCGGGCACGACGGCGAGTACCTTTTCTTCTGCATCGATCATGTGCGCGAATACAACAAGGGTTACAATTACTTCGACGGCATGAGCGACGATGACGTGATCCGTTATCAGAAGTCGGCCATCACCGGACACCGTCCGACCTGGTCGCTCGGCATGAACCCCTGGGCAAACGGTCAGGATACGGCGCAGACGCCGGAGGATTTTGCCCGGTCCGGCTTCAATGACACGTTCGGCGTATTCGGTGACTCTGCCTCCGACAGTGAGCCAAAGCGTCGCCGCCCGATTCGCAATGCCGAACGCAAGGCTTTGTCCACGCTGGCCCTTGACGAAACAGCAACGCCGGACGAAATCAAGTCGAGATACAAGACTCTGGTGAAGCGGCACCATCCGGATGCCAACGGCGGGGGCAAAGAGGCGGAAGAGAAACTGCGCGAAATCATCCAGGCATATGATTATCTGAAGTCGGCAGGCCTCTGTTAGGGTTGCGCCGCCGTCCAAGGCGACCTATTTTCCCGCGTCGATCTGGTTGCGACAGCAAAGTCCAGCGGAAGTGTGAAGCAGGCCGGGCCGATGCCCGGCTTAGATACGTTGAAAGATTGATCCAATGACAGTCCACGCGAATGGCGAAACTCCGGGCGACCCGGATATGAAGGTGTCGGTCCGGCAGGTGTTCGGCATCGACAGCGATATGGAAGTTCCGGCCTACTCGGACGCCAGTGAGCACGTGCCGGATCTCGACGAGGACTACCTGTTCAACCGCGAGACGACCCTGGCCATCCTGGCGGGGTTCGCGCACAACAGGCGCGTCATGATCCAGGGCTACCACGGCACCGGCAAATCGACCCATATCGAGCAGGTCGCCGCCCGCCTCAACTGGCCATGCGTGCGGGTCAATCTCGACAGCCACATCAGCCGTATCGATCTGGTCGGCAAGGACGCGATCGTGATCAGGGACGGAACCCAGGTGACGGAGTTTCGCGAAGGCATCCTGCCGTGGGCCCTGCAGACCAACACAGCCCTGGTGTTCGATGAATACGATGCCGGACGTCCGGACGTCATGTTCGTCATCCAGCGCGTGCTCGAGGTCTCGGGCAAATTGACCCTGCTCGATCAGAACCGGGTGATCCGCCCGCATACGGCGTTCCGTCTGTTCTCGACAACGAACACGATCGGTCTTGGCGACACCAGCGGCCTCTATCACGGTACGCAGCAGATCAACCAGGGCCAGATGGACCGCTGGAGCATCGTCACGACCCTCAACTACCTGCCGCACGACCAGGAAACCGCCATCGTTCTGGCCAAGGCCAAGAGCTATGACACCGAAGAGGGCCAAACCACGATCAACAACATGGTCCGCGTGGCCGACCTGACCCGCAGTGCCTTCATGAACGGCGACCTGTCGACGGTCATGAGCCCGCGCACGGTCATAACGTGGGCTGAAAACGCCGAGATCTTCGGCGATGTCGCCTTCGCGTTCCGCGTCACCTTCCTCAACAAGTGCGACGAGCTGGAACGCGGTATGGTGGCAGAATTCTTCCAGCGCTGCTTCGGCGAGGAGATTCCGGAATCCACAGCGAACGTCTCCCTGTCGTAACAGCATGATGCCATTCCGGGGACCAAGATGAGTTCAGGCAAGGAAGGCCCGGCAGAGCCGTTCAAGAGGGCGATCGCATTCGCCATGAGAGCGATCTCGCAGGACCACGAGCTCGAGGTCAGCTTCGGGACCGACGCTCCCGGCGTTCGCGGTCACAAGGCGCGCCTGCCGCAGGTCGACCGATCCTTCCCGAAATCTTCGGTTGCCGTCACCCGCGGCATCGCGGATTCGCTTTCCCTGCGCCTTGCGCGTCATGACGACAAGGTTCACGCCCGCCTGCTGCCGCAGGGCCGCAATGCGCGCGCCGTGTTCGAGGCGGTGGAACAGGCGCGCGTCGAAGCCATTGGGTCGAGGATGATGCCCGGCATGGCGCAAAACCTCGATGCCATGCTCGAGGACCGGTTCACGCGCGACGGCATCGCTGCCATTCAGGAACGGGCCGACGCTCCGTTGGAAGAGGCTGTCGCGTTGATGGTCCGCGAGCGTCTCACCGGTCGGAAGCCGCCGCAGAATGCGGAACTTCTCGTTGATCTCTGGCGTCCCTGGATCGAGGAGAAGGCCGGCCGCCAGCTTGACGAACTCAGCAATCAGCTTGACGATCAGGACGCCTTTGCAAGGGTCTGCCGGGATATTATCGCAGCGCTCGATATGGCGGATGAACTTGGCGAAGAGTCGGAAGAATCCGACATGGACAATGCCGACGGAGAGCCTGAATCCGGAGAATCCGAGTCCGATCCCGAAGGCGGAGCGGAGGAGACGGAAGGCACGTCTTCCGCGGAATCCGAAGAGACCGACGGCGACACCGAAGATGGCGAACAGCAGGCCGTCGAGGTGGATGTCGACAACCTGCCCGAGGACGGCGACATCAGCGAGGAGACCGAGGGGACACAGCCCTGGCGTCCCGAAATGCCGTTCTCGAATCTGCCCGAGGAACCAAGCTACAAGGTCTTCACGGCAGCGTTCGACGAAATCGTCGCCGCGGAGGATCTCTGCGATGCCGACGAGCTTGAGCGTCTCCGGAATTATCTGGACAAGCAGTTGAGTGCGCTCCAGGGCGTTGTCGCCAGGCTGGCGAACCGTCTTCAGCGGCGCTTGCTCGCCAAACAGAACAGGGCCTGGGAGTTCGATCTCGAGGAAGGCATTCTTGACGCGGCGCGGCTCGCCCGCGTGGTCGTCGATCCGCTCCACCCCCTGTCATTCAAGATCGAGCGCGATACCGATTTCAAGGATACCGTGGTCACACTGCTGATCGACAATTCCGGGTCGATGCGCGGACGGCCAATCTCGGTTGCCGCGACCTGTGCCGACATTCTGGCCCGCACACTTGAACGCTGCGGCGTGAAGGTCGAGATCCTCGGTTTCACGACACGCGCCTGGAAAGGCGGCCAGTCCCGGGAAAAATGGCTTGCGGCCGGCAAGCCGGAATCGCCCGGGCGTTTGAATGATCTGCGTCACATCGTCTACAAGGCCGCGGACACACCGTGGCGCCGCGCACGCCGCAATCTCGGCCTGATGATGCGCGAGGGGCTCCTGAAGGAGAATATCGACGGCGAAGCCCTGCTGTGGGCCCACCAGCGCCTGCTGGCACGCCACGAACAGCGTCGCATCCTCATGGTCATCTCCGACGGCGCACCGGTCGACGACTCCACCCTTTCGGTCAACGCCGGCAACTATCTTGAGCGTCACCTGCGCAAGGTCATCGAGGAAATCGAGACTCGTTCCCCGGTCGAACTGATCGCCATCGGGATCGGGCACGACGTCACGCGCTATTACCGGCGGGCGGTGACGATTGTCGATGCCGAGGAACTCGGTGGCGCCATGACGGACAAGTTGGCCGAACTGTTCGAAGAGGACGCAACGCCCGTACGGACGGCGCGCCGGGCACCGACACAGCGCGCCACGACCGTGCATTGATGATGGCGCGGTACGACCGCTCGCGCTTCGCTGTCCTGGCTGTCACCGCCGCTTTCTGGACTGCCGGGCTTAGCCCGTCGGCTGCGCAGAACGCGCCGGTTCCTGTCGACGTCGAGACAATATCCGTCAACTTCGCGCCGTTGACTCCGTGGCGGAAATCGTTCGATCGCCTGGAATGGCGCGGCGGTTTCGAGATCGTGTCACCCAACAAGCAATTCGGCGGCCTCTCCGGCCTGGTTATCGACCCGGACGGCAAGCGCATCGCGGCAGTGGGAGACCGGGGCACGTTTCTTACTGCAGAGGTCGGGTACAGGGACGGGCTGCTGAGCAGCATATCGAAGGTCCGCCTGAGCAGGCTGACCGGTCCCAACGGCCGGATCATAAGGGGCAAGGGACGTCAGGACGCCGAGGCAATCGCCCTTGAGGGCCGGACGTTCGAGGACGGCCTGCTGGTCGGTTTTGAGCGCAGGGCCCGTGTCCTGCGCTACCGCTTCCGTGACGGCCGGCTCTCGCGAAAACCGGCAACACTCCGGATTCCGCGCGCGGTGGACAACGGCCCCAACAACAAGGAACTGGAATCGATTGCAAGATTGCCAAAGCGCTCGCCGTTCGGTCGCGCCTTGATGGTAATCAGCGAGGCACACCGGGACAGGTCGGGGAACATTCTCGGCTGGATCGTCGGTGGAAGGAAGCCCGGGCGGTTTGCCATCCGCCCTGTCCGCGATTTCGCGATCACCGACATCGCGGTGGTCCCCGGCACCAATGACATCATCACTCTGGAGCGACGCTTCACACCAACGACGGGTGCCGGAATGCTGCTTCGGCTTATCGAGGCCGAAAAGATCGCTCCGGGCGCCGTTGTCGATGGTGAGCGGCTTCTGGAGGCTAACCAGCTCTACAGCATCGACAATATGGAAGGGCTCGCCCTCCACAGGGTCGACGGCGGCGAACTCAGGCTGACCATCATCTCCGATGACAATTTCAACCGGCTCCAGCGGACGCTATTGCTGCAATTCGCATTGCGCACCGACAGCGATTGACCACCGGGCTGCTGGCCGGGCTATTCGAACCGTTTTCCAAAAGCAAAAGGCCGCCGGGGGTCCGGCGGCCTCGCAAAATCCGTTCTAACCGGCTTCAGGCGGCTTCGGTCTGCGCCTGGGCCTTTTCGATCTGGCGCTTGATACGACGGGCCTTGAGCGAAAGCTCCGAGTCGCGGGCCTTGGCAAGGAACCTGTCGAGGCCGCCGCGGTGCTCGACCGATCTCAGGGCGTGAGCGGCGATGCGCAGCTTGTAGGTCCGCCCGAGCGTTTCGCTGAGCAGGCTCACGTCGCACAGGTTCGGCAGAAAGCGCCGGCGGGATTTGTTGTTGGCGTGGCTCACATTGTTGCCGGACTGAGCCATCTTGCCTGTCAATTCACAGCGACGGGCCATGGGATACTCCCGATTGTCTGGTGTTGTTCCGGGACCGGTCTCAAACGTATAAAAGGCGCGCCGATCCCGCGCGCCATCGCATTTGGACGTTGCTATAAATTGCGGCGGCGTCCCAGTCAAGGCCCTGAGCCGAATTGCTGCACTATTCCGCCGCCTCGACGCCCACGAGTTGCAGTATCGTTGCGCGGTGTTCATCGAGCTCCGGCGCCGGCGGACGCTCCGCCGGATCGTCAAACCCTGCCATCTTGACCGGGTTTCCGGCCATCCGGGTCTGGCCTGCCCTGGCATCATGCGTCCGGATGATCATGTTCCGCGCCGTCACGTGATCGTCGTTGACGACCTGCTCGACATTGTTGATCGGACCGGACGGTACACCGGCGTTGCCGAGCACCGTCAGCCAGTCCTCGACCGGAGCGTTCGCGAGCGTTGTCTCAATCTCCGCCTTGAGCCTTGCATTGTTGCGTGTCCGCAGGTCGTTGCTGGCAAAGTCGGGATCGCTGGCCAGGTCCGGGCGGTCGAGCGCCTTGCAAAGCTTGCCGAACAGGGTATCGTTGCCGGCCGCGATGATCACGTAACCGTCCCGCGCGCGGAAGGCATCGAACGGCGTGATGGAGGGATGGCGCGCGCCAAGCGGTCCCGGAATGTCGCCATGCGCCAGGTAGCGACCGATGGCGTTCTCCAGGATGGCGACCTGACAGTCGAGCATGCCGACGTCGACCATGGTCCCCTCGCCCGTGCGTTCGCGATCCAGCAGGGCGGACAGGATTCCGCTCACGCCGAACAGGCCCGCGGTGATATCGCCAATCGAGGTGCCGACGCGTGTCGGACCCGATCCCGGGCTGCCGGTCACGCTCATGATGCCGCCCATGCCCTGAACAACCATGTCGTACGCCGCCCTCTCCCGGTAGGGGCCGGTGTGTCCGAAGCCCGATATTGCGGCATATACGAGCCTGCCGTTGAGCTGCTTCAGCCGGTCCCAGCCAAACCCGAGCTTCTCCATCGTACCTGGCCGGTAGTTTTCGACCAGCACGTCGGCGATTTCGACGAGCTTCTCGAAACGCGCGCGGTCCTCGGAGTCCTTGAGGTTGAGAACGATGCTCTCCTTGCCGCGGTTGAGCGACATGAAATAGGCGGACTTGCCGTTGATGAACGGCCCGAAATGCCGCGCGTCATCGCCCACCTCCGGCGCCTCGACCTTGACCACGCGCGCGCCCAGGTCGGCAAGCACCATCGTCGCATACGGACCCGCCAGAACGCGCGTCAGATCCAGCACAAGCAGGTTATCGAGTGGTCCGGCTCTGCTCACGGCAGCCTCCTGTCATAGGACATCGTCCGGCTCGCTACGCCGGCCCCATCACCATTTCCGGCAGGCCTGTCGCCAGCCATGGGAAAAAGCACAGCAGCACGATCGCCACGACCATGCACACCACGAACGGCATCGATCCCACGAGGATCGTCTTCAGTGAAATTTCGGGCGCTATACCGTTGATGACGTAGAGATTGAGCCCGACCGGCGGCGTGATCAGCCCGATTTCCATGTTGATCGTCAGGACGACCGCGAACCAGTAGGGATCGAAGCCGGCGGAGATGACGATCGGCAGCAGAATCGGCGCCGCCATCAGGATGACCGCGACCGGCGGCAGGAAGAACCCGGCAACCAGCAGGAAGATGTTGATCGCGAACATCAGGACCCAGCGGTTGACATCGAGCGTGCCGATCCATTCGGCGATCGACTGCGTGATCAGCAGGCTTGAGAGCATGTACGAGAAGACACCCGCCGCGGCGATGATGAACAGGATCATGACGCTCTCGCGCGTCGAGTCGCGCAGCACGACCCAGAGATCCTTAGGGTTCCAGAGCCGGTAGATGATCATCGCGATCAACAGGCACATGAGAGCGCCGACCGCCGCCGTCTCCGAGGGTGTCGCGACGCCGCCGTACATGGCGTAAAGCACACCGAGGATGATCAGCAGGAACGGCAGCACCCGCGGCATGATCTCGAGCCGCTCGCGCCATGAATAGGTGCGCCCGCCAAGCGCCTGCCCGGAACCGCTGCGCCAGGTATCGTATAGCGACCACAGCATGAACAGCCCGACAAGGAGCGCACCCGGAATGACGCCGGCGAGAAACAGCCGGCCGATCGAGGTTTCCGTGGCGATGCCGTAGACGATCATGGTCACCGAAGGCGGGATCAGAATGCCGAGCGTTCCGCCGGCGGCGATCGATCCGGCCGCGACACCGTCCGGATAGCCGCGCTTGCGCATCTCCGGAATGCCCATCTTGCCGATGGCCGCACAGGTGGCCGGCGACGACCCCGACATGGCGGCGAACAGCGCGCAGGCGCCGAGATTGGAGATCACCAGTCCGCCGGGCACCCGCGTCAGCCAGCGTTCTAGAGCTTCGTAGAGATCGGCACCCGCCCTCGTCGACGCTATCGACGCGCCCATGATGATGAACATCGGAATCGAGAGCAGCGCGAAATTGTCGAGCTTGCCGAAGAAGATCTCGGGCATCAGCTCAAGAGACCGGAAACCGTCGAACACCAGCAGGAAGCCGGCGGAGACGATGAGCAGCCCGGAGGCGACGGAGACGCCGGAGAACAGGACGGCGACGGTAATGATGGCGACAAGCGCGCCAAGAACCAGTGGGTCCATCAGTCGCTGTCCTCCAGCCCGAAGGGTTTGTCATGGCCGAGGATAACGGCAACCAGGTCGGCGAAGAGCTGCAAGGCAAAGAGCCCGAAACCGACAGGCATGGCGAGATAGGGAATCCAGAGGCGCACGCCCCAGACCGTGTCCGATTTCCAGCCACGCGACCATGCCGTGTTCCAGAGCTCAAAGCCGTAGATCAGCATGATGCCGATAACCACGATTGACACGACCAGCGTCACGACCGCCAGCGCTTTCCGAAGGGCCGGAGGCAGGACCAGCGGGAGCAGATCGACATTGACGTGCCCGCGCAGTTTCTGGACGTATGGCAAACCGACAAGCGTCGCTCCGATCATGAGGTAGATCACGGCTTCGGTCTGCCAGATCGTCGACTGGTTGAGCACGAACCGGACCCAGATCATCTGGCACGTGATGGCGACGGCGGCCACGATCATGCCAGCAGCACACCAGCCGCAGATGTCGGACAGCAGTCCGATCACGCGCAGCACTGGGTTTCTGTATGATCTGGCCGGTGCGGAATGGCTCTGATGGGCCATCGATCCCCTCTCGCCCCAGGAGTCAGGAAACCGCCCCGAGGCGAGTGAGACGCCCCGGGACGGACATGTTGCGGATTAATCGACCGAGAGTGCCATGTCGAGCAGCTTCTGGCCGTTCGGCGTATCGGAGACGAACTTCTTGTAAGACGACTCCTTGGCGATCGCGCGCCACGCCTCGAATTCCTCTGCCGACATCTCCTTGATCTCGACGCCCTTCGACTTGAAGGTCTCGACGGATGCCGCATCCTGCTTCTTCGCTTCCGCCAGATAGTAGGCTTCCGCCTTCGCCGCCGCCGCATCAAGCGCCTTCTTCTGGGCATCGTTCAGGCCGTCATAGGCCGACTTGTTCATCAGCAGCGGCTGATACATGAACCACAGCGCCACATCACCGGCAGGCGTGTAGCATTTGACCTGTTCGTAGATGCGGTAGGAGACGAAGGACGAAGACGACGTGTTCGCGGCCTGCAGCACGCCCGTCTGCATGGCGTTGTAAATCTCGGACGATGCCATCGACGCGATCGATGCGCCGGCGGCCGCAAGCATCTGTTCGAAGGCCTTGCCCGCCGCCCGGGTCTGCAGGCCCTTCACGTCGTCAGGCGAGGTGATGCACTTTTCCTTGCCGGCGAACCCGCCGGCCAGATAACCGTGCACGACGACGCGAACATCATCCTCGGCCATGATCTTCTCGATCTCGGCCATGAAGTCCGAGTTGTTGAGCCGCGCGGCGTGGTCATGGTTCTTGACCAGGCCGGGCATCAGCGTGAGGTTGTATTCGGGCCTCTGCCCGCCCGCGTAGGACAGCGGAAATACCGTCATGTCGAGCTGTCCGCGTGACAGCGGCTTGTATTGCTCGCGGGGTTTGAACAGCGACTTGGTCGGAAAGATCTTGATTGACAGTCCGACGTCGGCCTTCGCCACCTCATCGGCGACGATCTGGGCGACCTTGTGCCGGACATCCTTCGTCGACCATTGGTGAGACAGCCGCAATTCCTTGGCCACAGCCGTACCGGACAGACCAGCCGCCAGCGCCAATGCGGCTGCTGCGGCCAAAAGATTCTTTTTCATTGAAACCTCCCTTGAAGGGCCATTGGCCCGATTGTTGAACTTCCCGGGCTATTGAAGCCGGTTGATACGGTAAGTGTTCAGCATTCAATGTCAACGAAATTGTATACAAGAATTGGCTTGTTGCATTCAGGCCTTTCAGCGTATGGTCCTGCCATGGTGGAAAGAACGGCAGACCGGATCCGACAGAGTCTCGAACAGGACATCCTGACCGGTGAATTCGCGGACGGCGAACGTCTGAACGAGCTCGACCTGTGCAGACGCTTCGACGTATCCCGCACGCCGATCCGCGAAGCACTGCACCAGTTGTCATCCGTCGGCCTTCTGGAGTTGCTGCCGCGCAGAGGGGCGTTTGTCCGCTACCCGGGATTTGTCGAAGTCGTCGAGATGTTCGACGTGATGGGTGAGCTTGAGGCCATGTGCGGAAGACTGGCAGCCAAGCGCATCGGCAACGACGAACTGAAGGCGTTCCGGACGGCTTGCCGGCAATGCGAGCGGGCAGAGAAGCAGGGCGACAGCGACAGATACTATCTTGAGAACGAGAGATTCCATCAGATCCTCTACGAGGCCAGCGGCAACGCGTTTCTGCGCGATCAGACGCTCCAGCTGCAAAAACGTCTTCAGCCGTTCCGGCGCCTGCAACTGCGGGTTCGAGGCCGCATCAAACAGTCTCTGGCCGAACATCGGGAAATCCTTGCCGCGGTCGAATCCGGTGACGAGCGCAGGGCGGGCGATCTGCTGCGGGATCACGTGATCATCCAGGGCGAAAAATTCTTCGATCTCATGAAAGGGTTCGATGACCGGCAGTTCCGGCGCGCCGGTTAACCCGGGCCAGGCATTCGCCACGCCCAGCAATCATCACAATTGTTGAAAACTCTCGTCACAGCACCAATTTACCTTTCGTGGCGTCAGGTCAGGTTTTGCAATTGCAAGCTGCGTGACTTGTAGGTCACAATACCGCACACGGATGTCACCACGCTCGCATGCGGCAGCAGTGACGGAATGAGAGTATCGAGGAGAGCACGACAGATGACCCGTAATGGTCGTTCCGTTTCCGGTCTCGGCCTGGCGGCCACGATAGCGGCCGTGGCTGGATTTGCGGCCCTGCCGACCGCAGCGCAGTCCGGCGAACAGATCAACCTTGACTACGACTTCTACGGCAACGGCATCCGGGTCCTGGCGCTTGGCTTCGACGCCAGTGTCGCGTCAGGCGAATACTCCGTCCGGTACAGTCTGAAAACCAAGGGCTTGGGAAGCCTGTTCTCCTCAAGCAAGATAAAGGCTGTTTCCAAGGGCGAAGTCCTGAAGACGCGCATTCGGGCCAAGAGTTTCGAATCGCAATCCAAGGGCAAGAAGGGCATTCGCAATATCTCGGTTAAATGGGATGGCAAGAAGGTCCCGAAGACCGTACGCTCCTACGACCTCGGAAAGCGCAAGAGCGGCGCCATCGCGAAGGTTCTGAAGCCGGGGTACCCTGATCCGATCTCGGCAATGCTCCAGGCGACATTGTTCGATGCCGCAAATCCGTGTCAGTCCGAGTTCACCGTCTATGACGGCAAACATGTCTTCGAGCTGAATTTCAGCTTCCTGGGCCGGGACAAGGTGCCATCGAGCAGCAACGGCTCCTACAGCGGCCCTGCGTACAAGTGCAGGTTGACCTATCGTCCGATTGCCGGTCTGTCGAAGAAGAAGATGAAAAAGGCTGTGGAAGAGCCGCAGCCGCCCTTCACCGTGTGGCTCGCTCCGTTCGCGGCGCATGACGGTGATCGCGCATTTCTGATCCCGGTGAGAGCCACCGGACGGCTCAAGTGGGCGAACCTCGACATCTATCTGCGCAAGGGCAAGGTCACCGGCCAGCCCCTGAAGCCGATCACTCTCGCCAAAAAGTAATCTGAACACGCGTTCGCGGCGGCATCATGCCGCCAGGCGGAGAGCCTCGATTTCCGCTGTGCCAAACTGAAACAGATCGGTTAACAACGCTTTCGCTCCGACGTGAATTTTCCCAGACAGAGATCAGAACGGCCGGCGCCGGGGACGAGAGCGCTGCACCCGACCACAAGATACGGGCGGGAACGAACCGTGAAATTCGAACGAGTCAGTGATTCGGACAGGGTTTGTTCTCCAACCATTCCGTTTGTGAACGCTCGGTGCCCCGAAGCCGCGGAACGTGCCAACACTTTCTTTACAATTCGCATCAGGGCGTTAACGAAATGGCGGTCAATTCGGCCGGCTTTTCGGCCAGGACGATCGTTTTTCGGGCCCGAAGCGGGCGGTAACACAAGATATTGTGGTGAACAAACATGGAATCCGTGAGAGTCAGTGATTCGGTCAACATTTGTTCTGCTGCTGTTCCAATTTGTTAATGGGGGCGCCTGGACATGGGTTTTTCGGGCATCGCCGGCAGATCGGTTTTCGCCGGTCGTGTCCGGGCTAGATTCAGAATTCTGACCAGGGGAAACGGGTCGGCGAACGCATGATGACTGTATCTCTCCCAGGAACGGGTGTTCCCAGCGGTCGCAGAGTGACCGCTGTGCTTGGGCCCACGAATACCGGCAAGACGCATCTTGCCGTGGAGCGCATGCTTGCGCACGAAAGCGGAATGATCGGTTTGCCGCTGAGGCTGCTGGCGCGGGAAGTCTACGACCGGATCGTAACCCTCCGTGGCAGCGACGTAGTGGCGCTGATTACCGGCGAGGAACGGATTGTTCCGCCCGATCCGCGTTATCTCGTTTGCACGGTCGAGGCCATGCCTACCGATCGGGAAGTCGACTTCCTTGCTATTGACGAGGTGCAACTCGCCGCCGACCTGGAACGCGGCCACGTCTTCACGGACAGACTTCTCCATGCGCGCGGCAATACGGAAACGATGCTGCTGGGTGCGGCGACCATCAAGCCCCTGATCGAGCAGTTGCTGCCAGGCAGCAATTTCGTATCCCGGCCGCGGTTCTCGCGCCTGACCTATGCCGGGCAGAAGAAGATCACGCGCCTGCCCAGACGCAGTGCCGTGATCGCGTTCAGTGCGGACTCCGTTTATGCGATTGCCGAGCTTCTGAGACGGCAGCGCGGCGGAGCGGCCGTCGTTCTGGGTGCCCTGAGCCCGCGCACCCGCAACGCTCAGGTCGCGCTTTATCAGTCCGGAGATGTCGACTTCCTGGTTGCGACCGATGCGATCGGCATGGGCCTCAACATGGATGTTCAGCATGTGGCGTTCTCCGCAACCCGCAAGTTTGACGGCAGGCATTTCAGAGAACTGAGCGCGGCAGAGCTCGGCCAGATTGCCGGGCGCGCCGGACGTCACATGAACGACGGCAGCTTCGGCGTGACGGCGGACGCCAAGCCGCTGGAAGAGGACATGATCGAACGCATCGAGGATCATAGGTTCGATGCGCTCAAGGTGCTGCAGTGGCGCAACCGTTCTGTCGACTTTTCATCCCTGGACAGTCTTCGTGAAAGTCTGAACCAGTCGCCGCCGGGCGGCGTCCTCGCACGAGCAAGGTCTGCAGACGACGTTCTGGCGCTCGAACGTCTCTCGCGGGACCACGACATCCAGACCATGGCGCAAGATACCGGCGCCGTGCAGCGACTGTGGGACGTTTGCCAGATTCCCGATTATCGCAACATCACCGGTGACGACCACGCTTCGCTCGTCGGAACCGTTTTCAGGCACCTTATGTCCGGTCCGGGCGTGGTTCCGGCGGACTGGTTCGAAGGCCAGCTGTCCTATGCGGACAGGACTGATGGTGGTATAGACACCCTGGCAACGCGAATTGCCCATATTCGAACCTGGAGTTTCATATCCAACCGCTCCGATTGGCTCGACAATCCTGCCGGATGGCGCGAACGTACGCGGGAAATCGAAGACCGCCTTTCTGATGCCCTGCATCAGCAACTCACCCAAAGGTTTATCGATCGACGCACCAGCGTGCTGATGAAGCGGTTGCGCGAGAAGGAAGACCTCATGGCCGCTGTTTCAGGCGATGGCGAGATCCTTGTGGAAGGTGAATTTATCGGGCGCCTCACCGGCTTCCGGTTTGTCGCCGACAGTCATGGTGAAGGCATCCACGGCCGCGCGTTGCGCGCGGCCTCTCTCAAGGTCATTGCCGGCGAGATCGCCCAGAGAGCCGAGCGTCTTTCGAAGGCACCCGACACCGAGTTCGAATTGTCCACCCGCGGCGAGATCTCCTGGAACGGTGAGACGGTGGCAACGATGCGACCTGGAGAAAGCGTTTTACGGCCGCGTGTCTCCCTGGTCGCGGACGAACAGCTGTCAGGGCAGCCGCGAGACTCGGTCCAGCAGAGGCTGGAGCTCTGGCTATCGGATCGGATCGCGGACCGGCTGGCGCCTTTGGTCTCCCTGTCATCGGATGAGGAGATTTCAGGTCTCGCGCGGGGCATCGCCTTTCGACTTGTCGAGAATCTGGGTGTACTCGTGCGCGACTCGGTCGCGGATGACCTGCGCGAACTCGATCAGGAAGCCCGCGGTCAACTGCGCCGTCATGGCGTACGGTTCGGCGCGTTCCATGTATTCGTCCCCGCTTTGTTGAAGCCGGCGCCCGCCCAACTCCGCCTGCTGTTGTGGGCCCTTGACCAGGAGGGCAAGTCCGGCATCAAAGCGGATAGCCTGCCTGCATTGCCTCCGGACGGGCTGACGTCCACGACGACCGACCGTGCCGCACCGGACGGGTTCTATCAGGCGGTCGGCTACCGGGTCCTGGAATCGCGCGCCGTTCGTATCGACATGCTGGAGCGGCTCGGCGATCTGATCCGGGAGCGGGTGTACTGGAAGCCCAAGAACGAAGAAGACGTTCGGCCTGAAGGGTCCGTTGTCGGCGGCGGGTTCACTGTGATTCCCGACATGATGTCGCTCGTCGGATGTTCCGGAGACGATTTTGCGGGCATTCTTCGTGGTCTCGGCTTTCGAGTGGACCGGCGGCCGGTGGCGGACAAATCGCCGGCTGTCGAGCCGGAAACCGCGGCCAGTTCGGCCGCCACCGATCCGCCCTCTGGTGAATCTGGTGAACCTGTTGCCGACGCCGTTTCAGACGCGAATTCGCCTGCCGATGCCCCCTCCGGGGCCGCACCTGCAGATGACACGCCGTCTGGGCCACGGCCCGAGGATCATGATGCCGGTGTATCTGCCGAACCGCCTGAAGCTGGAGACATAAAGGCGAGCGCGGAAGAAGAGCCCCGGTTTATCGAGGTCTGGCGCCCCCGCCGCCAGAATGCGAAACCGCAGAATGCCCGCCAGGTCCGCCGCGCCGGAGACCACGGCAAAGGCGCGCAGGACAAGCGCAGGCGGGAAACGCGCAACGCAGACGGCAAGCACCGCGCCAAACGGAAACCGGGGCCCAAGGGCAAGGGTTCCGGCCCCGCGCGCCGAGAGAAAAAGGTCGATCTGGAGAATTCGCCCTTTGCCGCACTCGGCGCGCTGAAGAAAGCGATGGAAGACGGTGCCGGCGGAGAATAGCGACAGCGGAACGTCCGGCGCTCAGCGTGTAGACAAATGGTTATGGTTTACCAGGGCGCTCAAGACCCGCTCCCTGGCGTCCCGGCTGGTCCTGTCGGGCAAGGTGCGGATCAACGGCGAGCGGATCGCCAAGCCGAGCAGGACCGTCGGCACGGGCGACGTTCTGACATTCACGGTGAATGACCGGGTTCGCGTTCTGAAGGTTCTCTCGCCGGGAAGCCGGCGCGGGCCATATGAAGAAGCCCGGCTGCTTTACGAGGACCTGAGTCCGGAGCCGCCGGCACGGAAGTCCGGGAACGCGAAGCCGCATGAGCCTGCAGCAAGGCCGAAGGGTGCTGGACGACCGACCAAAAAGGAACGCCGCGACATCGACGGATGGCTGGCTCAGGAAGACTGATTGGCGCCCTCTGATTGCGATCTCATGCTACGGAAAGCCGCATTGAGAAGCATGGTGCAATTTCCAAGATTTATGCTATAGGAGGCGCCCGTTGCCAGCCCGTTTGACGGGAACCGGCGATCCAGAGTCGTAAGGAAACGGCCTCCAACAGACAACATGTGACAACCTCGGCGCCGAATTGCGCGGTTGTCCATTCGGAGATTTGAAATGACCTATGTCGTGACGGACAATTGCATCAAATGCAAGTTCATGGATTGCGTCGAGGTCTGCCCGGTGGATTGCTTCTACGAGGGCGAAAACATGCTCGTCATCCATCCGGACGAATGCATCGATTGCGGCGTCTGCGAGCCGGAGTGCCCTGCCGAGGCGATCAAGCCGGACACCGAGGACGGCCTGGACAAATGGATCACCATTAACGCCGACTATGCGGAGAAGTGGCCCAACATCACCACGAAGAAGGACTCCCCGGCCGACGCGGAGAAGTACGACGGTGAAGAAGGCAAGTTCGAAAAGTACTTCAGCGAAGCGCCCGGCGAAGGTGATTAGGATTTTACGGTTCTGCTTCGCCGGCCGTTAAGGTTAACGGCCGATTGACCCTGCGGAAACAAGCGGGATTCCGGCAATAATGTGCCGGGGGGCTTCCCAAATCGTAAAAGTTGTGTTATATCAACCGTTAACAAATATCAGTGGCTTTTCTTCGTAAACACACGGCAACCGGCCCGTTGGGCACGGGCTTTTTTTTGCCGAATCGCCTGCCGCTTCATCCCGCCGGACTTCCGGCCCCGCGGTTGCTGACGAGGAAATCCTGATACAACGAGGCAACGCGACGCTCAGTGCGTAAAGCGGTGTCATATTCATACGGGGCGGCGGCGATGTACCGATCAATCGCACGAGTACCCTGTTGTCCGGTTCCAAGCCGCGAACCGACGATTGTGACCGAAAGTGAGGTACGAGAACGCAATGGCTGCTAAGAAGAAGACCACAAGCAAGCTGAAATTCAAGGCGAACGAGTTTGTCGTCTACCCGGCGCATGGCGTTGGCAAGATTTCCAGCGTCGAAGAGCAGGAAATCGCCGGTGCGAAGCTGGAACTCTACGTGATCCATTTCGAGAAGGACAAGATGACCTTGCGGGTCCCGACTGCCAAGGCGCAGTCCGTGGGCATGCGCAAACTGTCGGAGACCGCGGTCGTCGAGCAGGGCATGAAGACCCTGAAGGGCCGCGCCCGTATCAAGCGCACCATGTGGAGCCGCCGCGCGCAGGAGTACGAAGCCAAGATCAATTCGGGCGACCTTGTTTCGATTGCCGAGGTCGTGCGCGATCTTTACCGCTCCGACCGCCAGCCCGAGCAGTCCTACAGCGAGCGTCAGCTCTATGAGGCTGCGCTGGACCGGATGGCGCGCGAGATTGCCGCGGTGAAGAAGATCGACGATGCCGCGGCCGTGGCCGAGATCGAGGCCGTTCTCGAGAAAACCTCCCGCAAGGCGGAAAAAGCCGCGGAGAAGGACGTCGAGGAAAAGGCCGCCTGACCGAGTTCACAAAGATTTGTGCGAAGGAGCCCGGTCGAAAGACCGGGCTTTTTTCGTCTCAAACGACGATTCCGGACTGAATAACAAGAGCTTAGAGGGAAAACACCCCGGTGGGGGCCAGAGGCGCGGTGATCCGTCGCAACTGGTACACCGTAAAAAAGTTAACACATTGCATGTGCTAACCTGCGCACGCTTTTGAGAAAGGCCGCTAACATGACACAAAGAACAGCCAGCCCCGAGGCGTTCGAAAAGCGGCTCATGAAACGCGCCATGGCCGCTCCCTATCTCGAACGCGACGAGGAATACGATCTCGCCGTTCGCTGGCGTGACCATAAGGACCCCGACGCGCTTCATCAGCTGACCACCGCCTACATGCGCCTGGTGATCTCGATCGCCGGCAAGTTCCGCAACTACGGACTGCCGATGAGCGACCTGATCCAGGAAGGCAATGTCGGCCTGATGCAGGCAGCCGCGCGTTTCGACCCTGAGCGCGAAGTGCGCTTCTCGACCTACGCGGTGTGGTGGATCCGCTCCCAGATCCAGGATTACGTGCTGCGCAACTGGTCGATCGTGCGCACGGGCACGACGACGGCGCAAAAGGCACTGTTCTTCAATCTGCGCCGCCTGCGCGCGATGCTGGATGACGGCACCGCCCAGAGGCTCAGCCCCGAAAGCCGCAACGAGATTGCCGAGCAGCTGAAAGTCCGCACCAACGACGTCGAGATGATGGAATCGCGCCTGTCGGCGTCCGACTTCTCGCTCAACGCGACGATAGGCGACGGCACCGAGGACTCGACCGAGTGGCAGGACATGCTTGAGGACGAGGACACCCGGCCGGACGAGAACACGATGATCAGTCTCGATCAGGAAAGCCGGCGCGCATGGCTGAACGGTGCACTTTCCACGCTCAATGAGCGCGAGCTGGCCATTATTCAGGCCCGCAAGTTGGCGGACGAGGATGACGGCGTCACGCTGGAAGCGCTGGGTGTTGAAATGGGCATCTCCAAGGAACGCGTGCGCCAGATCGAGGCACGGGCTCTGGAGAAGCTGAAATCGGCTCTGATCGAGACCGCCGAAGGCGATCCTCGCGCGACCGGACTGGTGCCTTAGCCCGAAGCGACACTTTGATTAACCACACTTTGCGGGCCGGCGGCAATCACCGCCGGCCCGTATCGCATTTCAGTCCAGGATCTCGATCTGCTCGCGATGGGTGATGGCCACCAGCGGGCCATTGCGCCGTTCTATCCAGCCTCGCACGCGGATCCGCTTCGATTGCAGATGTTCGGCATTGAGACCCGAGGTCGTGAGCCGCTTGTCGGCCGACGCCGACAGGCTCGCGGTAAAATCCCGCCGCCAGTTGGCCTCGAAATTGAGATAAGCGCGGCCGCGAACCCTGGCCACGTCGTGAACCGTGCCTTCGATAATCTGGAAACTTCCGCTGTCGTCAGCGAGCCTGGTCACATCCAGCGCCTTGCGCACCGCATAGGTCTGATCGCTCCAGAGGCCGCGTTCCGCCTTCCGCGCGCGATCCTCCTGGTCCAGCAGGTCGAGAATGCAGGCCCGGTTGTCACTGAACGAGTAGACGCGGGCCAGCCCCTGCCGGACAAGTTCGCCCTGGAGCCACAGCCGTCCGGAACCTGTGGTCACGAACACCTGAGCCAGTGCCCGGCCGTTTCGGTCGCGTCTGCGGCCGCCGTAAAACAGCCGGACCGGTTTGCCCAGCGCAACAGACCTGAGCGCGGAGCGCGCCGTGTCGGCAAGCGGCCAGGGATGATGGGCGCTCAGGTCCGCCGGGCGGACGGGCGCGTGCGCGCCGATGAGCCGGACCTCGAGCCCGCCGGCCAGCCGGAGGGTTTCGCCGTCGAGCACATCCTGGACCACGCCCTCCTCGCCCGGCTTCAGCGCACAGACCGCAAGGACCGGAATCGAGCTTAAGGTCAGACAGAGAAGGACCGCGCCGATGCTCCTGACGATCGCTGGCATTCGTCGCGCAGTGGCAAACTCAAGTCGTGGCGATTGCATCATGTCCGGAATACGGACAGGCAGCCGGTTTTCCGTCGCGGGCCGGCGCGTACAGCCATCTTGTCCGTTGTCTCGGATGGGCCGGAACCGTTATAAGGGACGTCCGTGGCCCCGTAGCTCAGCCGGATAGAGCATCAGATTCCTAATCTGAGGGTCGCAGGTTCGAATCCTGCCGGGGTCACCACCGCTTCCAGGCAAATCAGAGCCGCCCTTGGCCTCGCCTCAGCACCCGGGCGAATGCTATGGCTGATACGGCAGCGATGAATGGTGCAGAACGATTCTCAGGGTACCCTCAGCGTCTCTCTTGTAGCCGAAACTCTTGTCGACCTTGGTGACCTGCCCATCCTTGTCCGTCATGATCACCCACCCCATCCACAGGGCGACGTCGCCTTCTATGAACTGCGCGGACGTTTCCGAGGTGACGTGGCGCCAACTTTTGAGCCCGAAGCCGCTGTCGAGCGGAAAATTGTCGTCATGTCCCACGAAATAGGACACAGCGCCCGCGCGGGTCGGACGAAACGTCTGCGTGCCGCTCGCCATTGTGGGTTTGAACAGAACCGGGCCGAGATCGTAGCCATAGGCCGTGTCAATCAGCTCCTCGGCGACGGGCCGCGCTCCGTCGATCCCGCCGGCTTCATAAGCCTTTGCGATCCCGATCAGAGCATCGCCCCACACCGTTCGGGCCTTCAGCAGATCGTCCTCAGTTATAACCATCGAGCCATCCTTGCGAAGCGGCGCACCCTGGGAAGGCACTTGCCCCTTCGTTGAACGGTCTCGGCAATAACGGACGATCGGAGCGCTGTCGACAAGAAACGCATCGATTCAGCAACTTCAGCACAGGCTTGCCCGAGTGCCGTCAACCGCCCGCGCAGGCCATGGAGCCGGCGGGCCGCTGACGAACCGGGTCTGAAGCGCCTTGCGGTCAGACCAGAGCGATCAACCGGCAGGGTCCGCCGGTTCCGCCCTTGTGTTTGGGCGCGCCGACAATCAGGGTGGCACCGGTGGCCGGCAGCATGTCGAGATTGGCGATGTTCTCGATCGCCCAACGGTTTGCCGGCAGCCACGTGTAGTGGGTGATGAAGTCGCCCGATATGCCATAGTCGATGGACAGGGTATCAACACCGATACCCGCGACCTGCGCTTCCTCCAGCAGCATTTTCGCTGCCTCGACATGGAAAGCGGGGAAGTGCATCTTGCCCGCGTCATCGGCGTTCCGGAAGCCCGGCGAGCCCAGCCGCTTCTGCCAGCCGGCGTTCTGGACCACACAGGCGTTCTGGGGAATCGGCCCGTGCTTGGAAATCCAGGCTTTCAGGTCGTCAGGCGTAACCTGCGCATCTGCATTGGCATCCGCCTTCTCCCGGATGTCGACGACGGCCAGCGGGCAAACCAGCGATTCTACAGGAACCTCGTCGATCGAGGCACCACCATCGGTGAAGTGCAGCGGCGCGTCGATGTGAGTCCCCGTGTGCTCGTTCACGCGCAGCGTCTTCAGGTTGAACTTGTTCTTGGCATAGGTGAACACGTCCTCGTCAAAGAACTGCTGTTCTCCGAAATAGGTCGGGAAGTCGTGTGTCAGGGTATACGTCAGGTCGATGGCTCGGCTTGCCCCCTGCGCAAGCACGGGCGATGGCGCCAGAGCGGCCGAAGCCACGATCGCCGCGCCGGCCGCCGCCGAACCGCGAAACAGATCGCGACGGCTGAGCGCCTTTCCCTTGACATATTCCATGATGATTGGGTGGCACATATTATTTCTCCCTCAGTTTTTTGGCGGCTGGAAACTGGCGGCCCGGCCGGTCATCAACCAGCCGCTGGCTTGGAGTGAAATGGTATTTCGTAACAGTATGGTTTGCAATGTTCGCCCCCGGGCCGGCCGGATGCAGATTCCGGCGCCACGCTTGTGTTCGGCCCCTTTAACCGCCTTGCCGACGGTCACGCGAAATCGTCGCGAACCGCCTCCTGACCGGTCATCCCCCAGAGTGGCGTCAACGGCGGGCATTTGTGAGTGCACGGCCCAGTTAGCAATTTGATATTTTTTTTATGATAAGTGTCCGTTGCGTCAAACGAATAGGGGCAGCGTTCTTCCGAAAGCCGGGCGCTCGCCGAAAAACAGGGAAATGCGCAATGGACTCTCTTCGAATCGCGGAGGAATCCGCGTCGCAGGTGGTGTCTTCTGCTGAGTACGCACGCCTGCCGGATATCGCGCTCTACACGCAAGATACGGCGTCGATCGGTATGACCGCAGCACCGGCAGATTCGGACTGGGCCGGCCGCATTGACACGCTCGCGCAACATTTTCCGGATGTCTTGCGGCGTGACCTGGCACTCGCTGTCCTTGCCGTTTACATCGCCCGTGTATCGGAGAATGGAGAAGCCGTCTTCCCGCTAAGGGTTTCCGGATTGGCCGTCGGAGCTTACGACTTCGCGCACTGTTCAGTTGCGCTCGCACCGCAGGACAGGTTCGAGGATGTTCTCGGAGAAGTGGCTCGGACGATACTGCATTCAGCCGGGAGCGCCGGTCAGGACGTAACCCCCCGGCCGGCAGAACCTCACGCGTTCATGGTGACGGCCGGATCAACGACAGATCCGTATTCCGACGCCCAGTTGCACTTGCATTGCCACGACGACGGCGCCGTCACGCTGTGGCATGCCAACAACATTCGGCCAGAAGCAGCATCGCTGATCATGGAGCGAATGGTTGCCCTGGCGCAGGGGATCGCTGCCGACCCGGCCGCACCGCTTGTCCGCCAGCCCATCATGTCGGCGCGCGAGCGCAAGCTGGTCGTCCAGGACTGGAACGCGACTGACAAGGCCTACGGTTACGACGGCGGGCTGGTCGCAATGATGGAGCGGGCCGCGTCGGAAACGCCGGACCATCCCGCGCTGATCTACATGGACACCGTCCTCAGTTTCGCGGAATTCAACAGCCGTGTTAATCGCCTTGCACGTCTGCTGCAGGCGAAGGGCGTCGGAAGGGACCGCTTCGTCTGTCTGTGCATGGACCGCAGCCTCGAAATGGTGATCGGGCTCTGGGCGACGCTAAAGGCAGGTGGCGCGTATGTGCCGCTGAATGTCGACGACCCGGCCGAGCGCATCAGCGGGATTGTTGACGACTGCCAACCGAAGGTGCTGCTTACGCAGGCGCATATCAGGGATCGCATCGAAACCCGGGAGACGGAAGTCATCGTCCTGCCCGAGGGTGGTGACATCGACCCGACAGCAGATGACAGCGATCCTGGTGTCGTGATCGGTCCGGATGACCTTGCGTACATGATCTATACATCCGGATCCACGGGCAAGCCCAAGGGCGTGGTTGTGGAACACGGCGCCATACACAATCGGGTTGTCTGGATGCACGAAGAATACGGGCTGCTCCCGGAAGACCGCGTATTGCAGAAAACCCCCTATGTTTTCGACGTTTCTGTGTGGGAGTTTCTCTGGTCCTTCTCAGTCGGCTCGACGCTGGTCGTCGCGGAACCCGGCGGTCATACGGCGATCGGCTATCTTTACCGTCTCATCCGTGATGCCGGCGTAACCCATTTGCACTTCGTTCCGTCGATATTGCGGCTGTTCCTGAGGGCGCCGGCACTCGACCAACTGCCGATCAAGAAGCTGTTTTGCTCGGGCGAGGCTTTGGGTTTCGATCTGGTGGAATCCTTCTATCAGAAAGCCAACGACTACGCGGAAGTGCACAATCTCTATGGCCCCACGGAAGCGGCGGTCGACGTCAGCTATTTTGCCTGTCCGCGCGATCCGGCCGATGACTGCATCCCGATCGGCCGTCCCGTCACCAACACCGGGCTGTACGTGCTGGACCAGTTCGACCAGCCGGTTCCGGTAGGCGTTCCGGGAGAGCTGCATATTGGTGGCGTCCAGCTTGCACGGGGGTACTGGGCGCGCGAAGACCTGACTGCGGAGAAGTTCATTCCCTGTCCGGTAGAGGACGCGCCGCATGAGCGCCTTTACCGCACCGGCGACCTCGCGTTCTTCCGGCCGGATGGGGAGATCGTCTATCTGGGCCGCAACGACTTTCAGGTGAAGATCAACGGCGTGCGCATGGAACTTGGCGAGATCGAGGTGGCAATCCGCGAACAGGGCGGCGTCAAAGACGTTGTCGTCGTCGCCGAGGAGAATGCCGGAAACAAGATACTGATCGCCTATGTGGTCGCCGAGAATCCGTGCAATGGCGAGGCTCAGCGGTTGATGGACGGCGTGGCTGCGACCCGGCCGGTCTACTACGTGCCGCAAGAGGTGCGCTTCATTGCTGAAATGCCGCTCACGGTTTCCGGCAAGATCAACCGGAAGGCCCTTGCCGATCAGACTCTGCTGGGAACAGGTGACTGATCGGTTGGCCAGCCGGTCGCAACCATAGGCCGCGAGAGGTGATCGTTGCAAAGGCGGCTTTTGGCACGCCTTCTCGGTTCGGCAATCTTGTAACAGACGGTCAAATGTGGCCGGGAATATGATGTTCGGGGCACGGGCCCCAAAGATTGGAGCCTGCGCCTGACCCGAAGGCGACATTCGACTGAACATCCCTTCAGGTCGGTCAGGCGTTATGCGGTTTCAATGACCAAATGGCAGATTTGCGGGTCGGGCTCTCATCCCTGAGACCCCGGGGAAGCGGCCCCGATCGGGCCGATCATATCCAGAAACTCCCGGCGCATCTGTCGATCATCCTGAAAGCAGCCCAGCATTCGGCTCGTCACCATGCTGACCCCTGGTTTCCGGATCCCCCGCGTGGTCATGCACTGGTGTGCCGCCTCGATAACGACACCGACCCCGCGGGGCTTGAGCACCTCCTGCAGCGTATCCGCAATCTGAGCCGTGAGTGTTTCCTGGATTTGCATGCGCTTTGAAAAAATTTCGACGAGGCGCGCCAGTTTGGAGACACCCACGACGCGATCAGACGGCAAATAGCCGATATGAGCCTTGCCGAGAATGGGGACAATGTGATGCTCGCAGTGCGACTCCAGGCGGATATCCCGCAGGATGATCATGTCGTCATAATCGGCGGTCTCTCTGAAAGTAGTGGCAAGTGCATCCACCGGATCTTCCCGATATCCGGCAAAGAACTCCTCATAGGCGCGGACAACGCGTCCGGGAGTACCACGTAATCCTTCTCGGTCCGGATCCTCACCGGCCCATTCGATCAGCGTTCGAACAGCGGCTTCCGCCTCCGCGCGACTCGGGCGGCCGGGGACGTAAGGTTCGCCCTCCGCAAAGCTGTCGTGATCGCTGTTGTCTAATGCTTCATCCATATTCAAAACGTCCTACCGTTCGCGACGCCACCCCATTGCGATTCAGCAATATAACGTTATAACGTTGCGCTTCAACTGACCGCGTTACTGAGTGCCATGACATCCCCGTCAACTCAAGCACAGTTCCGCCTCAGGCACCGTGAACCGGTAGGGATCTAACGGATGAATTACGTTCGCGAACATGTAGAAGATGCCGCCATCGAAGTGGCCGTCGCGGAGCGACCGGAAGCCCTGGACGTCTTCTTCGCTGACGGCGTTGCGGCCGCAATTTGGCAACGCCGGCTTCAGAGCGGATTTCAGCAATGGATCGACGGACTTGACCCTCGGCACTTGCCAAGCTGCCGGGTGATCCTGAGACCGGCTGACGTTGACTACGCCGTGACACAGATCTGCGAAAGCGCAAGCGTGCCATCCTGTGCGTGGCGCGACTCCCTCGTCGCTGACATTTCGGTTCTGGCCGAGATTTTCGCCGGGATGATGCAGGCAGAGTATCTCCGTTTGCGCTTGGACGTCGTGACGACAAACGCATGCCGGAAGTTCCACATCGATTCGGTAAAGGCGCGTCTGATATGCACCTATCGCGGCACCGGCACGCAGTACGGCATCTCGACCGACGGAACAGCCCCGGACCCTGTATTCACCGTGCCGACCGGATGTCCCATCATCATGCGGGGAACCCTTTGGCCGAAACCGCCCCGCTCCGGGCTCCTGCACCGCTCTCCTCCCATAGCCGGCACGGGCGAGACCCGGCTTGTGCTGGTTCTCGATCCCATGGCCGGGCCTGAAGAGGACGTCCGTGTGCAATGAACGGACACGCGTCCCGCACTGACGCACGAGGCTGATCCCACTCGCTCCCCATCGGAAAGTGCATAGCGGCGTGGTGCTTGATGCCTGAAAGGCTTATGTTAGGCCGGTATTCGGGATGATTTGGCTGGAGAACCCCCTGTTGGCCTTGCGATCGCATCTTCTGACGTCAGCCGTCGTGATCGTCGTCGCCTTGTCGGCGGCGCCTCGATCGCTGGCGGCTGAGCAATCTGCTGAGATCCCGGCGTGGCTGCGGGCACATGTCGGCACGGGCGCTGGAAAGATTGCGCCAATCGTCCTGAAGAGGGCGCGCGCTCTTTACCGCCAGAAAATAGGCGAAGGCGCGATCAAAAATCCCTGCTACTTCGCCAAGGATGCAACGCGCCCCAGCGCGTCGCGCGGGTCCGGAGTGGGGCGCAGATTTTATATCATCTGCGAGTCCGAAAAGTCGTTCCGTGCGATTTCATCGGGCTATGGCAACGGGCGAAAACTGCGGCGGGCGAATTTCTCAAACGGCCGGCAGTGCGCGAGGAACTTCAGTAATGCGGAGGGCTCCAAACTGACAACGGGCGGCGCCTATTTGACGGCCGAGACAAGAACGTCTTTCAAAGGGTATTACCGCGCCTCCGGCAAGAGGAAGCCATTCCTCCGCACATTCCTGCTGTTTGATGGCGAAGGCGACACCGCAAACGCCAGGGAGCGCGCTATCGGCGGACATCAGGCCGTTTATCTGAGTTGGCGGTGCCGCTACAAGAATCCGAAAAGCCCCTACGCGGACAAGGATGGTTTCGTCCCATACGGCAGATTGGTGAATTACACCAGTGGCCGCAGCAACGGCTGCACGACCTGGTCGCCGCTTGAGTCCAAGAAGATCATCGCGATGGTGCAGGGCAATCCGACGACGCTCTACATCTATCCCGAGTCCGGCGATATCAACGCAGTCGCGAAAGCTGTGAAGGCCAAGAAATCTCTGTCCAGCGCCGGCCTTTACTGGAACTCGACCTGCCTGCGCGCAATCCGTGCTCCCAAATTCTGGCCCAAGGAGAAGCTCCAGCCGATCATCGACGCATGGAGGAAATCGCTCCCGCCACGGCAATGGCGGCCCTTGCCGATCTGCAAGTGATGGTGGCAACCTGAGCTTGAGCCGTAAAGCTTGGCCGGGTTCGAAGGAATAAAGGCCCGAACAAGACCAGAAGGCAGACGTTGCGGCTTGCGGAAGATCCGGCGCACAGCCGGCAGGGAGAGGAAACTTGGCGCAAATCGAGGACGTCGACGTCCGGCATTTCCTGGTGCCGCTTGCGGAGGTGCTGGTCGACGCCAAGCACGGCGCACACACCCATTTCGAGCTCGTGACCGTGACCATCACCACCGCCGATGGTCTCACCGGGACCGGTTACACCTATACCGGCGGCAAGGGCGGACGCGCCATCGAGGCGATGCTGAACCATGACCTCAAACCCTTTCTCAAAGGCCGCGACGCAACAGACGTCGAGGCGCTCTACGACGACATGCAGTGGCATGTCCATTACGTCGCGCGCGGCGGCATCGCCTCCTTTGCAATTTCGGCGGTCGATATTGCCTTGTGGGACCTGCGCGGCAAGGCGAACGGCACGCCTCTGTGGAAAATGGCGGGCGGCCACGGCACGACCTGCCGCGCCTATCGCGGAGGCATCGATCTCGACTTTCCCCTGCCCAAGCTGCTCGACTCGATCAGGGGCTATCTCGACGCCGGCTTCAACGCGGTCAAGATCAAGGTCGGAAAGCCGGATCTGGCGGAAGATGTCGAACGCGTCCGTGCGGTGCGTGAACTGATCGGACCGGACGTCACCTTCATGGTCGACGCCAATTACGCCCTCGACGTCGACGGCGCCATCGCGGCAGCGAGAGCCTTCGAGCCATCCGGCATCACCTGGTTCGAGGAACCGATCATCCCCGACGATTATCGGGGATATGCACGCATTGCCGAGGAGACCGGCGTGCCGCTGGCGATGGGCGAAAACCTTCATACGGAGCACGAATTCGGATACGCCTTCGAGCAGGCGAAATTGAGTTTCATACAGCCGGATTCATCCAATTGCGGTGGCATCACGGGGTGGTTGCGGGTTGCGGACATGGCCCAAAGACACGGGATACCGGTCTGCAGCCACGGCATGCAGGAGCTTCATGTCAGCCTGGTCTCCGCCAGAGAGAATGCCGGATGGATCGAGGTGCATTCCTTCCCGATTGACGACTACACAACCCGCCCGCTGGTGATGGAGAATGCGCTTGCCGTCGCCCCGGACGCACCTGGGACCGGGGTTGAATTTGACTGGGACAAGCTGAAAAAGAGCTGCGACGACGCCGCCTGAGACGACAGGGAAACCGGCATGACCGCCAATGCAGCCCATTACTGCGGCGACCGGATCTTTTGGGGCGAGCCGGACGACTTCGCGGGGCCGAATGTGTTCCGGACCTCCGCGGCGTCGGACTGCTTGACCGGATCAATTCTCACCGTGGACGGCGGCTGGATGGGGCGCCGAAGCGCAAGCCGGGAGCTCGCGCCATTCAGCCCCATCATGGGGCGGGCATAGTCCTCAGACTGCGCCGCGCGCAACTTTGGTCATGATGACCTTGTGCAGTTTCGGGCCCACCAGCATCCGGTGGCAGCCGAGACCGTCCTTGAGCGGCACCACCATCGTGGTTCCGTTCGGCAGCACGTTCAGCAGCAGCGTTTCGCCGGCGAACTTGGTCTGGCGGCCAAAGCTGTTGTATTCGGCCAGATAGGCACGTGCATGAGCGCCTTCCATGGTGATCTGCTTCGATTTGGGGAACACGACTGAGAACGAAATCTTCAGCGTCGCGATCGGATAACACTTGGTTTCCGCTGCGGAAGCCGTTCCCGCGTTGAGCGCCAGGATCATGGCCGTTCCACCTATCAGGGCTGCGATTTTCGTCTTGAACATGGAACTTCTCCTTTCAATTGCTATCCATGTGTCGCTGTTGGCGTCGATTTGGTTCGCGGACCGGACACTTTGACGCGCCTGTCCGCTGACCCTGGATATGGGCAACACCTGTCAAACCACCGTCAAAACGGTCGTGCACATGGCGTCAAATCGGTCTGAAATCCGGCAAATCACGCAAAAGTGCCCGGAATTCCGAACAGGCAACGGCCAACTTTGGTCTCACGGTGAAAAGTCGGATAGCGCTGAAATGAGGTGTTCAGCGCATAGAGGCCCCCGATATGAACGCGAAAAGACTTCCGGTCCGGACGTTTCTGGTCTGCCTGATGCCGGCTTCCCCGACCGGCCATGGACCCGCTGAAGGCGTCGTTTTTCCTTGAACTGGATTCGGCGGCACGCTTTCCGTAAAGTCCTGAAATGGCCTTCGTTTTTCCCTTTGGCCTGTTGCTGGCGCCGTTGCGGCATATGCGCAACAGCAGGGTTCATGTGGCGTTAATGAACGCTCCCGCACTCTTGCGCACACTGCGCGGGGTGCTGAGTGATTCGGAGCGGGGGCTAGACCGTTCCGCAGGGTCAGGAGTGGGCGTGGCAGGCCAGGTTGAGGCAACCGTACGGACGGTGTTCCTGACGGCAATAGTTGTCGTATGCCTCGGGCTGCCTCAGGCAACCGCGCTGGATTTCTTCGGCCTCAAGCTGTTCGGCGACTCTGAGAGCACCGACGCGAACCGGAGCGGCCTCAAATACGAGGTCAAATTCGAGATCTCACCGGCAAACACGGTCGTTGAGGAGCGTCTGGCCGGCGCGTCAACCCTGCACAACCTGATGGACCGGCCGCCGCCTGACGGTGCGGCGCTGCGGGCAAGAGCCGACGCGGATGTGCCCCGGTTGGTCGCCGCACTCTATGCGGAGGGGTATTACGGTGGAACCGTCGACATGTTCATCGCGGGCAGGCCGCTCGGCGCGATCGCGCCCGGTACGCGCCTGGGCGGAGCCGGAAAGTCCGTGCCGGTCGTGGTCCGGGTCAGGACCGGGCCGCAGTTTGTTTTCGGCCGAACCGTCATCCGGCAACCGGGCCGCGTCGCGAAGGCGCCTTCCGGCGACCCCGCGGCTTACGGAATCGTGCGCGGCGAGCCGGCGCGCTCGGGCGTCGTGTTCGCGGCGGAAAAGAAGATCGTGCGGGCATGGCGCGAAAGCGGCTACCCGCTGGCCGAAATCGCCGACCGCAAGGTGGTCGCGGATCATCCGACGCAGCGCCTCAATGTTACGCTGATCGTCAGGCCGCACCGGCGGGCGACATTCGGCACTGTTTCGCTGGAAGGCACGGAACACATGGACCCTGGCTTCACGGTGCGCCAGGCTGGAATTGAGCCGGGGTCGGACTACACGCCCGTCACCATCGAGGACGCCCGGGACCGCCTGCGCCGCCTCAACGTCTTCTCGAGCGTACGGATTGTTGAGGCACAGGCCCTGGCGAAAGGCGATCGCCTGCCCACGACGATAAAGGTCTCCGAACGCAAACGCCGTCTCATCGGGGCGAATGCCGGTTGGTCGAGCGTCGACGGCGGAGAGATCGAAGCCTACTGGGGACACCGCAATCTGTTCGGACGTGCCGAGCAGCTGCGCGTCGAAGGCGCCGTCGGTCAGTTCGGAGGCGGTCCCGTCGATGAACTGAAATACCGTGCCGGACTGACGTTCCTCAAACCTGGCATTTTCGACATTGATACCGATCTGTTTGCCGACCTGACCTTCCTCAGGGAACACCCGGACGCCTATGAGAGCCAGTCGGCAACCGCGAAGGTCGGTCTTACCCGCCGGTTCACCAAGCGGTTGACCGGGAGTATCGCCGGCGAGGTCGAAGTGGCCAAAACTGACGACGCGTTCGGCACGGAGCGATACACCCTGCTCGGCATTCCGGTGACGCTCACCTACGACAGCCGCGACGGACCGCTGGATCCCGCGACCGGCATTCTCGCCAAGCTGCTGGTCGAGCCGTTCTATGAAACCAACAACGACAACTTCCTGCTGATGGGGCGTGCGGATCTCGCGGCCTACCGGAAACTGGACGAACCCGGCCGGTTCGTTGCCGCGGGGCGGATCGCGGTCGGAAGCTTCTACAGCCCGCTTCTTTCGGACATTCCCGCCGATCGCAGGTTCTACGCCGGTGGCGGAGGGTCGATCAGAGGCTATGCCTATCGCAATGTCGGCCCGAGGCGCGGCGGCGAAGTGGTCGGCGGACGCAGCCTGATCGAGACCAGCGCGGAACTGAGGGCGCGCGTGACCGACACTATCGGAATCGTTCCCTTTATCGACGCCGGTCTCGTTTCGGAAGAGCCGGTGCCGAGTTCCGACGTCAAATTCCAGCTCGGCGTCGGGCTGGGCGTGCGCTACTACACCGCCCTCGGACCGATCCGTGTCGACTTCGCCGTTCCGCTCGATCCCGAAGACGACGACCCGGACATCGCGTTCTACGCTGGACTGGGACAGGCTTTCTGATGGCTTGGCTGTCGAAAAAAGCACTCAGGCGTATCGCCTACGCGGGTGGATCTTTGACTGTCGTTCTGGGACTTGTCGCTGGACTGCTTATGACAGCGACGGGACGCAATCTGCTGGCGGACATTGCCGAAGCCGCGGTCTCGGGCCCGGATTTCAAGATCGAGATCGGCACCATCGGCGGCCCCTCCCCCGGCAGCATGACCATCGACAGCGTGGCCATCGCGGATGGCCGCGGCATATGGCTATCGGCTCAGAATATTGCGCTTGATTGGGAACCTATGGCCCTGTTCAGCCGCCAGGTTACCGTCAGCCGTCTTTCGGCCGGCCGCGTTTCGGTAATGCGCCGCCCCGACGCGAAGGAAGATGGGGCACCCGAAGGCGATGGCGGTCTGCCTTTCGCGATCGATGTCGGCGCCTTCGATCTGGCCCGCATCGATCTGGCCCAGCCGGTCATTGGGGCTCCTGCGAGCCTGTCCGCCCAAGGCAATGCAAGGCTGGCCGACCCCGCGAAAGGCATCGAAGGCAATCTCGATGTCAAGCGCCTTGATGCCGGCGGCGCGTTGATGGGGCGATTCCTGTTCCGGCCGTCCGACAAGCGTCTCACCACAACCCTTAAGGCCAGCGAACCGGCAGGCGGGCTTATTGTCAGGACGCTCGGTATCGACGGCCTGCCCCCGCTCGCCGTCGACATCGACGGAGACGGCTCGCTTGAAGACTGGAAGGCACAGATCGCGGCAACGGCCGGCAACATCGCGCTTGCGAGAGGAACAGCGGAAATCCGGTCGACGCCGTCCGGCCGGAGGCTCGCTTTCGTGCTTGATGCGCAGATGTCACCTTTAGCGCCAGCCGCAATCCAGCCGTTGGTCACCGGCACAAGCCAAATTTCAGCCACGGCCCTGATGGCACCGGACGGCCGGATCACCCTCGAGCGCGGGCAACTCCAGACCACCACCATTAGGGCAAATCTGAACGGTGTGGCTCACACGGACGGACGGCTGGAAAGCGCGTCCGTCAATGCAACGATCGGTCACGGCGACGGACAGATTATTTCGTTCCCCGGAGAAAACGGGGCTCTCGCGGGCCTGCGGAACGCCACAGTCACGATAAAGGCGGCGCCGGGTGAAAGCGGTCTGAAGCTCGACGGGCAGATTTCAGCCTCAGGATTATTGGCCGGCGACGCGGCAGCGCAATCCACCAGCATCCGGTTCTCCGCGGATACCGACACCCGGCTTGCCGAAATCGTTCGGCGGATTGCCGCCTACACCCTGGATGTTGAGGCATCGGGGGTCACGGTCTCAGGTCAGGATCTGACGGCCTCCCTGGGCCCCGCACTCAATCTGAACGCTCGCGGACGTGTTGAGGCCGGGCGCACCGAGGTCAGCAGCGCGACAGTACGGACCGGTGCCGGCACCGCCTCCCTCTCAGGCACCCTGGAACGAGGTAGGCTCGATGGCAGGTTCGGTCTTGAGGTCAGCGATCTTTCCAGACTCGCCGGCCTGATCGGTCAGGGCCTGGCAGGATCGCTCAAGATGAGCGGCAGCGCCCGTGCCGATCTGCGATCGGGCGACATCAGCCTCGACGTCGACGGGTCGGCTGATGGTCTCGACACCGGCTCGGGCGTAGCCAACAAACTGGCGGGACGAAGCCTGACGCTGAAGGGCGGCATGGCGAGAAGCGGCCCGGAATGGAATTTCCAGGCGCTTCAACTCAACGGCCAGTACATTTCCGCGTCGATCGACGGATCCGTGGGCGGCGACGCGGCGCGTCTTGTGGCGAAGGGCCGCGTTTCCGACCTAACCCGGATCTCGGACGCCCTCAGCGGCAGCATCGACTTCGACGCAGGCATCAGCGGCTCCCGGGCGCAGGCCGATGTCAGAGCCGAACTCACCGGCAAGTCGATTTCGGTTCGCGGCAAGGAATTCAGCAATCCGGTCATCCGGTTTAACGGATCGGGTCCGGTCGCGTCACCAGCTGGAAAACTCGCCATCATGGGGGCCTTTGCTGGCCGGCCGATCAACGGGCGCGGCGATGTTTCCGTGATCGGCGACGGCGGTTTCAGGCTCGACAATCTGGATCTCACCTACGGCAAGGCAGACGCACGGGGAAATCTCGCGTTTGCGCCGGACAGCGGGCTCGGTGGCGTATTGTCCGTCAGAGCGGCCGACCTTGCCGACTTCCGTGACCTCACGGGCCTACAGCTCTCCGGTGCGCTCAATATGAACGCAAGCCTCGCCTCGAAGGGCGGCGACGCTGTCATCCGGGCCAAGGGGATTGGCAGCAACATCGCCCTCGATGATATTCGAATTACCCGGCTCGATATCGACGGAGCGGTCAACAGCCTGTTCTCGTCCCCGGTTGCAGACGGGACAGTGACGGCGCAGGACATTCGCGCAAACGACGTCGAGATTCCGCGCGCCTCGGTGCGGGCTGTGGCGGACGGCCGCACGACCCGCGCCGAAGTGACCGCGAGAGTCCGGAACCTCGATGTAGCGGCCGGAGGCACGGTGGAAATCGCAGGCGAGCAGGTCAGGATCGGCCTGAACCGCGCATCACTCTCCGGACCGGGCCTCAGCGGTACGCTTGCCGGGCCGACAAACGTCCTCGTCGAGGGCGGCCGCGCCCGTCTCAGCGGCGCGACATTCGCGTTTGGCGGCGGCCGTGCCGTGATCGACGGTGTGGCGGGCGATCCGCTCGACCTGGCGGTCCGCCTCGAACGATTTCCCCTGAGCGTAGCGAACGCCTTTGCGCCCGATCTTGGAGCCGAAGGCCGCGTGTCCGGAACGATCACCGCCAAGGGTTCTGCGGCGAGCGCGGCTGGCCGCTATGAATTGCGCATTGCTGCAGCCTCGGTGGCGGCATCACGGGATGCCGGCCTCGCGTCACTCAACGCCGGCCTCTCCGGGATAGTTCAGGATGGCCGGCTGTCGGTCGGCGGCTCCGTGCAAGGGCCCGAAGGCATGACCCTCGTCCTTTCCGGGACCGTCCCGGCAGGCGCGGACATCCCGATCGATCTGACAGCCAAGGGCAAGGTACCGCTGGCGCTCGCCAATCCGGCGCTCGCGACCCGCGGCGGGGTCAGTCAGCGGCCTGCTCGATACCGCCGTCACGGTCAGTGGCACGCCAGACGCACCGGTCATCCGCGGTACTTTCGCGACCAGCGGAGCGACGCTCCGTGATCCGGAGTCAGGCATCACCGTAACTGACATCGCGGCCCGCGCTTCGATGACCGACAAGGCATTCACCATCCAGCAGTTCTCGGGCAAGACAGCCAAGGGCGGCACCGTAACAGGGACCGGCAGGGTGGGCCTCGGCGGTGCCGCGGGAAACCCCGCCGATATCAAGATCACGGCGCGCAATTTCCATGTTGAGGACGGCAAGCTTCTGACCGGCACGGTCGACGCCGATCTCACGGTCACCGGCTCGATCAGGCAGTCGCCGCTCCTTGGCGGGCGCGTCAACATCAAACGGCTCGACATTTCGGTGCCCGATGCCCTGCCAAGCTCGGTCAAGTCGTTCGACGTCGAGCATCGCAATGCCGGGCCTGCCGTCCGCCGGCAGGCTGAAGCCCTGAAGAAGAAGGACGAGGATGAACGATCCCTGCCCGTTCGACTGAACCTGCGGATCGACGCCGCCAACCGCATTCTTGTGCGCGGCCGCGGTCTCGATGCCGTTCTCGGCGGCGGCGTCGGCATCGCGGGCACGGCGGATACACCCGTTGTCGACGGCGCGTTCCGGCTGCAGCGGGGCAGCCTGGACATCCTCGGGCGCCGTATGAATTTCACCCGCGGCAACCTGGATTTTACCGGCGACCTGGAACCCGATCTGGATTTCGCTGCTGAAACAAGCACCTCGTCTGCCACCGTCACCGTGCTGGTCAGCGGACCGGCAAGCGAACCGAAATTCAGCTTCGAATCGACACCGGAACTGCCGGAAGACGAGATCCTCTCCCAGCTCATCTTCGACCAGTCCGTGTCGGATCTTTCCCCGCTTCAGATCGCGCGGCTTGGCGGTGAGGTTGCAAGGCTTGGAGGCCTGTCGAGCGGACCCGGCGTGCTCGGGGAGCTGCAGCAGGCGCTGGGTGTCGACGTGCTCGACCTTGCCGGCGGCGGAGGCGTCACGGCAGGCCGATATCTGAACGAGAAGGCCTACCTTGGCGTCAAGCAGACCGGCGGCGACAAGGGCAGCGCGGTCATCGACCTCGACATCACCAAACAGCTCAAGGCGCGCGGAGAGTTCGGCTCCGACGGATCATCGAAGATCGGCATCGGCGTCGAATGGGAATACTGAACCTTCTACGCCACCTTTAGAGCATCCGCGAACGCCTCGACGGCTCGCTCAGCATCTTCGCTTCCCGCATCGCCTTCCTTCACCGCCAATGACGATTGAACCGGCCGGCCAAGCAGCGCATTCACTTCCGCCACGGCCTTCTCCGGCGGCGAATGACCGCCATAGCTGAAAAAGACTGCTATCCGGTCCGGAAGCCTGGGCTGCGCGGTCAAGAACGCCCGCACCGGCAAGGCCGGATAACTGGTCCAGACCGGTGCGCCGATGAGCACAAGGTCGTAAGCGGCAAGGTCGGTCTCTGGAATATCGATGGCGGGAAGGTTGCCCTTGACGCTGTCATATCCGGCCAACAGATAGCGAAACCAGCCCACGCGGTAGCGCCGACACCGTATCTCCACCAGATCCCCGTCGAGGAGACCGGCGAGCCGTTCGGCGATGGCGCGTGCGTGACCCGTCCTGGAATAGAAAACAATGGCAGCACGCATGGTCTGGCGCGACGTCTCTCAATCTGTCTGACCGGACAGGAGAGTAACGGTCCTTGCGCCCGCGGCTTTGATGTCGGTCAACAGCGCTTCAGCCGGAAAACCCCCAAAACGAAACGGGCCGCCTCAAGGGCGGCCCCGTCCGATCTGCATATCTTGAACCGGATTTAGCGGCAACGCTTGTAGCGGCCGGAGTAGGTCCGGTAGTAGCCCGTATCCGGGTTGAACGAGCGGTACTTGGCTGCGCAGTAATCGTACCAGGCCGCCGTGCCCGGCTCCGGTGCCGCGCGACGGTAACGTGCGGGCTCCGCACGGTTACGTTCGCAGCGCCTGTAGGCGCGATTATAGGCCCGCTTCCATCTGTTGTTGCCGGAAACAGCACCACCCAGAATACCGACGCCGCCGCCGATCAGGGCGCCACGGCCTGCGCCGCGTCCGCCATCGATAATGCCGCCGATCAACGCACCGCCGAGTGCGCCGGTAACGCCGCCGCGTACGACGTCTTCGCCGCCGCCGGCGTACCGGTTGGCGTAATCCCGCGCGTAGCGGTCGCAATACCGCGAAGCTTCCGCAGTTGTCGCTGCGCCGGTCGCGGCGAGCATAACGACGCCAAGCGACGCAATTGCAGCGTTTCTAATGTTCAAAATACGATTCATGACTGATCCTCCGCTGGCGCCCTCTTCTATCCAATATGGTCCTCGCCAGAGGATGATACAAGGCGCAGCTTTCAGACTAGTGCAGAATTTGGCGAAATTTTGAGGTTTTTCCTTTACTCCGCCTCAGCACAAGGCCACTGCTCGGGCACCTTCAGACCGGTCGGAAGGACCGTCTTGTCATCACCGCAGGAAAGGTCGATCTGCGATTGAATCAGGCCGCTTGTGGTGGACAAGTCGGCACCGCGCAGATTGGTGAGGTACATATAGGCGCCTGTCAGCTTGATGTTTTTCAGGTTGGCGCCGGTCAGGTCGGCCCGCGAAATATCCGAATAGGACAGATCCACGTTCTCAAGGTTGGCGTCGGCAAAGACGACGCGCGAAAGCTCGGCCTTCGAAAGGTCGGCATCGAGCAGAATCGCCTTCGAAAAGTTTGCGCGGTTGAATTCTCCCTTGGAAACGATTGCTCTTGTAAGGTTCGCTTCCTCGAAGCTTGCGCGGATGGCATTGGCCTTGGACAGATTCGCTTCCTTAAGGTCGGCGCGCTTGAAAAGCGACCGCACGATATCTGCGCGAACAAGGCTCGCGCCGATGAATTTCGAATCCGACATGTCCGCAGAACTGATATCCGCGTTTTCCAGCTTGGCTCCTGTGAAATCGCTGCCGGTCAGAATTGTGCTTTTCTTCCTGCAGTCCGTCCAATCGACGTTCGGTGCCGGTCCGTCGCTGCATTTCGCTTCGGCGGTCTCTGGAACCAATACTGCCACAACGCCCGCCACCACAACGGCACGTGCAAGATTGATGAGGTTGTCCACTGTTACCCTCCCCCACATACGGTTACTGTGCGATCGGCATAATTTCGTGAGCCCGCCGAGCACAGATTATCTTATGAGAGATATGTATCCTGGCCGCCAGTTCCAAGGGCCAAGACGACATTTAAGACCAAATTAAAGTGATCGAATTCCGGGCGCCATACTGTCGACCGGCATACCGGTCAGGATTTTTCGGCTTCCCGCCAGGCGGCATAGCCGCCCGCAAGCGAGGCGACATCGTTGTAGCCCATATCGACCAGAGTCTTGGCGGCAAGCGCTGAGCGGCCGCCGGTCCCGCAATAGAGGATCAGCCGGCTCTCAGGGTTAAGCGCATCGTTGTGGATTGGAGAAGCCGGGTCGGCCTGAAATTCCAGCAGACCGCGTGGCACGTGCACCGCTCCGGGAATTACGCCTTCCCGATCCAGTTCCACGGTTTCCCTGACATCGACCAGCACGACATCGGGATCGTCGAGATGATAGGGCAGATCCTGAACGGACACTGTCTCGATGACGGCATTGGCTTCCGCCAGCATTTCCTTGAACCCGCGTTTCAGCATGTCGCACCCGTTCTAACGCCATAGTCGCTTTCAATCAGGATATCCCAATCCGTGACGATATAGTTGATTTTGATCAACGCGGCGGCGGATCAACCCCTGGACCGGGCGATCCGGCCGATTGCATTGCAGGTGATCCGCGCTGCGCAGAGTGCGCCCAGCCTGTCGATGTCGGCATCCGGTACGAATTCGATGATATCGAACGCGGCGATACGGCCTTTTCTCGAAACATGGTCGATCAGGGATGTGACCTGATGGTACGTCAGCCCGCCGGGAACCGGACTCAGCACGCCCGGGATTGCCGCCGGATCGAGGGCGTCGCAATCCAGCGTCACAATGCAGGAGGCACCCTCGGGAATCAGGTCCACGATCGGATCGAGGCCTTGCTCGTGAACCATGCGGGCGGTGAAGATGTGAGCGCCCCACTCCCGCGCGACCGCAACTTCCTCGGCGCGAGCCGATCCGACCCCACGGATGCCGACCTGGATGATCCGCTCCACGAACGGCATCTCCGAGGCCCGACGCATCGTGCTGGAAAAACCGTCCCGGACCCCGTCGACGTCATCCCGCCAGTCGATATGGGCGTCGATCTGGACGATGGTCAGCGGGCCTGCGTCCTCGAACGCGCGGAACATCGGGATCGGGACGGAATCGTCCCCGCCCAGCACGACCGGAACGGCACCGGCGGCCAGTACGGCGCGCACCGCTTCCTCGATATGGCGCCTGTTGGCTTCGGCGTCTCTCGGGTCCGTAAAGACGTCACCGCAGTCGACAGCCCGGACTCCGCCTGATCCCAGCAGGGGACCGTCGAGATCGAAGTCATAGTGGCCGATATCGAACCCGTAGCGGGAATCCGTGACCTCGCGCAGTGCCTTCGGTGCGCCGGAGGCATGGCTCGTCACTCCGGCTTCGTAAGGTGTCGCGTCCGAAGCGCCCAGAATTGCAATTTCGGCGTCCAGTGCACCGAAATCACCGACGACGGGCAACCCCGCGAAGCTGGCTGTCTTGGGCAGCACAAGATGCATTCAGGCCTCCATTCCTTCGCCGGGCTGTTGCTTTCCGGCCCGTCACTCACAGTGTCCTCAATACCACGGATTGCAGCACACGCATGACAAAAGGCCCGGCGCAAGGCCGGGCCTGAGAGGGCTGGAAATTGGTGGAGTTGGATTTGTCGGTCGGATCAGTAGACCCGGTGACGCCGGATGATGCGGCCGTTCCACGCGCTGACCCGGACCTTGAAGAGCTTGCCACGGCGGAAGCAGCGCATCCTGAAGGTATCGCCGCGGCGGCGGATGTTGTGGCAATCATAGTAGCCGCGGTGGTTCATCCGGCGCACAACCCGCCAGCGCGGCAGCGTGTGGCGCGCGGGGCGATAGTACGGACGGTGGTGGCGATAGTGGCGGTGATACTTGCGGTGACGCGGATGCCAGTGACCGCGATACGGGCGATGATGCACGACATGCGGGCCGCCAAATCCAATCTGGACATGGACCTTGGTGTCGGCTTTGGCCGATGACGGATTGATCGTGAACAGGGCCGCGGCGATGGCGGCGGCGACTATCAGGTACTTGGTCATTTCGCGTACTCCTCGTTCGGTTCGCGGTTTTGATCCCCGGTTAAGACGTCGCGACTATGGACGAGTGCCGCTGAGCCAACCCTGAAGAGCCCGTTAAGCGAGCATTCATGTTGAAGACACAACTTCCCGCTGCTTCATTCCCCACCTCTTGCACGACGTTTCTTGCATTTGCCTGCAAGGGACATCCCCGCATAGGATGTCGCCCGCGCAAAGCGGGAGCACGCGCGGGGAACGACGCGACGGGAAAGTCACACGGTGCCGGATCTGGACGAAATAAGGTTATTGCCGGGCGCGGAGTCCTATGAGGGGCTGCAGCGCGAATTCCGGTGGCCTGCGCTCGAACGGTTCAATATCGCCGAAGCGGTCTGCGACAAATGGGCCGATGATCCGGAACGGGTCGCGATCATCCACAAGCGCCCCGACGGCGCCGTTGATCGCATTCTGTTCGGCGACCTGATCGCGCAGTCCAATCGCATCGCAAACCTGCTGGTTGAAAGCGGCGTTGAAGCCGGTGACCGTGTCGGTCTGCTCTTGCCGCAACGCCCGGAAACCGCCCTGACGCACCTCGCGCTATACAAGATCGGTGCCGTGGCCGTCCCGCTCGCCATGCTTTTTGGCGTCGAGGCGCTCGCATACAGACTGAACAACTGCGGCGCGAAGGCCCTCGTGACGACGGCTGCGGGGCTGGACAAGATCGCCGCCATCGAAGAGGAAATACCGGCGCTGCAATCGGTGTTCTGCGTTGACGGAGCGCACCGGAACGCCATCGACTTCCATGCCGGACTTGCGGGACAGCCCGAAACCTTTGAACGCATTGAAAGCGGGCCCGACGATCCGGCGCTCATGGTCTATACGTCCGGCACAACCGGCCCGCCAAAGGGCGCGCTGCATGGTCACCGCGTGCTGCTCGGCCATCTGCCCTGCACCGAGTTCGTGCATGACGGTTTCCCGCTCGACGATGACATCATCTGGACACCTGCCGACTGGGCATGGGCCGGTGGCCTGCTGAACATTCTGCTGCCCGGCCTTTATTACGGCGTACCGGTGCTGGCCTACAGTTTCGAGAAGTTCGACCCCGAGGCGGCTTTCGCCCTCATGGCGGAGATCGGTGTCCGGAACGCCTTCTTGCCCCCGACGGCGCTCAAGATGATGCGAACCGTGCCCCGGCCGCGCGAGCGCTTCGATCTCAAGCTGAGGACCGTCGGCAGCGGTGGCGAGGCGCTGGGGCGCGAACTGGTCGATTGGGGCCGGGAGGAACTCGGCATCACAATCAACGAGTTCTACGGCCAGACCGAATGCAACCTCGTTCTGTCGTCCAATGCGGCCCTCGGTGTCAGCCGGCCGGGCGCCATCGGCAAGCCGGTTCCCGGCCACGAGGTCGCCGTGATCGACAGCGACGGCAACGTTCTGCCGCCGGGCGAACAGGGCATCATCGCGGTGAAGCGGCCCGATCCCGTCATGTTCCTGCGCTACTGGGACAATGATCAGGCGACGCGGGACAAGTTCATCGGCGACTGGCTCGTGACCGGCGACCAGGGCACCGTTGATCCCGACGGGTACGTCCATTTCGTCGGCCGTGACGACGACGTCATCACCAGTTCCGGCTACCGGATCGGGCCCGGTGAAATCGAGGACTGCCTGATCGGCCACCCTGCCGTTGCCATGGCGGCGGCCGTCGGCAAGCCCGATCCGGAACGGACCGAGATCATCAAGGCCTTCATTGTGCTCAACGAAGGTTTCGAGCAGTCCGAAACGCTGGAAGACGAAATCAGGACCTGGGTCAGGGAGCGCCTGTCAGCGCACGAGTACCCGCGCGAAATCGCGTTCGTGGACAGCCTGCCGCTGACGACGACGGGCAAGGTGATCCGTCGCCTGCTGCGCGAGCAGGCGTAAGGGCGGGCATTCAAGTCTCGTAGTAGTAATTCGCCTTGCGGCCGAACAGCATCTGGCGCAGGACGCGGCGCGTCCGCTCCGACTTGCGCAGCGGCTGCAGCAGGGCAAACGCCACGTCGTAGGCCAGCGCCTTGGCACCGTCCAGCCATCCGGTCCGGCCGGGCGGGCTCTGGGGAACGCCCAGCTTGCGCAGGAACGCGTTCATGAAGCGGACCTTGTTGAGGCGCACGACTTCAGGCGTCTTCCACGTGATGGCCATGGATACGCTGTAGCGCTCACCGGTTCGCACCCAGTGCGGCCACATGTACGGCAGGAACACGCCGTCGCCCTCGGCCATCTCGTAAACCGTGGCGCGCTGCTCGAAGTCCGGCTCGTAGTGCTGGTTCCGGTGCTTCGAGGGCGAGATCTCCATATCCTGCTCGCTCACCAGCGCACGGTCGCCGTTTTCGAATATGTGCATCGCCTTGTCGCCGTGGATCTGTACGAAAAAATTATGCTCGGCATCGACGTGGAACGGCGTGACGGAATTGGCGGAAGACACGAAGATGAACCCGCGGATGTCCTGAAAAACGGATGCATCCGCTCCGGTCTTGGACGCGATCTCCGCAAGGCACGCGTCCAGGAAATGCCGGTAGTCCGGATCCTTTTCCACGGTCTTGATCACCATCCAGGCGTGGCAGTGCTCGATCTGCTGGATAGTTTCGTCTACCGGCAGGTCGATCGACGGAATTGTTTCGGGATCCTGGTCCGGCGCGAGGTCTCCGGAGCTGTATTCGATCTGGTCGCGGTCAAGCGAACGCGCAAGCTCGACGAGGCGCGGCAGGGTGAACAGCGGGTTGTCAGCCAGGGTGTGACGGATCGCGAAGGGCCTATTGGGGAAAGCGTCCGCCACAGAGTCGGCATTCAGGTCAAGATATCCGGTCATGGTCGTGGTCCTCACTTCTTCCGCCCCTGGCGGAACCGGTGATAGAGAGACTTGAGGCCGCCCCGCATTGCACGCCTCAGGGTTTCAAGTCCGCAGCGCAATTGAAATCCGACCGGTCCCGTCGCATGGCCCGCAATCAGGACATCGGTGATGTCCAGTCGCTCGCGCCAGATATGGTCGATCATCGGATGATCCGGCTGGGCGCAGGAGTCGACGATCGCGACGTCCGGGTCGCGGCTCGCTGCGTCCATGATGTCGAAGACGAGCAGCGCGCCGGGAGAGAATCGGGCGAAGGTCTCGTCGAAGGCGATCTTCATCAGCCACATTTCGCTGCCGCGCTTCAACGCAAACGCCATGGCGATCGGTTTGCCGTCGAGAGTAAGCTGCCAGAATCCGGCCCGCGATCGGACCGATTCACCCCGCATTGCTTCCAGAATGAATGCCCGCGTTGCCGGATCGCAGCCGATGG